>NZ_JAYGGM010000006.1:0-360743 GCF_036314085.1 Microvirga sp. CF3016 | reverse complement strand
GCAGCGATGGCACGGGCAAGTACTACCTCGTCAAAGTGGTGGCCAAGGACCCGGCCGGCAACGCGTCGACTGCCACGGACGTGAAGGTCTACGTCACCAACGACACGGCGGATGATCAGAACGCTCCGCCGCAGATCGGCGGCGTTCCGGCCACGCCTACGACCGTCGTGACGATCAAGGATACGGCAACGGCCACGCCGTTCAGCAACGTCACCATCACGGATGACAGCACCGTGACCGTGCTGGTCAGCCTCGACAACAAGGCCAAGGGCACTCTTGTCGGCGAGGGCTTTGCCTGGGTCGATGCCCTTCAGGCCTACAAGTTCGAAGGCTCGGCGGCGGCTGCTCAAACGGCCATCAAGAACCTGGTCTTCACGCCGACCGCTCGCCCCAACGGAGCTGTCAATGCTGCCGAGGATACCACCTTCACCATCTCGGTGTCGGACAACGTCAACCCGGCGGTGACGAACAGCACGATCCGCGTGCGGTCCGAGGTCGAGAACCGGGCCCCCATCCTCGTCGCTGCCGCCTACAACCCGACGATCCTGCACAGCGAGAACATCAACCTCGTCAATCCGTTCAAGGACGTGTCCATCGGCGAAACCAATGCCGGCGATATGGTCACTGTGACGATCACCCTCGACGACTTCGCCAAGGGTGATCTCAAGAACCTGAACGACTTCGTTCGCAACGAAAATGCGAAGACCTATACCTTCATCGGGTCGGCGGCCGACGCCCAGGTGAAGATCCGGGCGCTGCAATACGATCCCCGCGACCGGCCGGGTTCGGCCGCCAGCGAGGTGACCTCCTTCACCATTTCGGTGCAGGACAATCACCAGGACACGGCGACAGTGACGAATACAAACATCAAGGTCACCTCGCTCGGCGTCAACAGCGCCCCGACCGGCCTTACCCTGGGCGCCAACTCCGTCAAGGAGTACAGCCTCGCGGGTCAGGAGATCGGCACGCTCGCGGCGACGGACGTGAACGGCGATGCCCTCACCTACAAGCTCCTCGACAATGCCGGCGGCCGTTTCGCGATCGTGAACAACAAGCTCGTGCTCGCGGGCCCTGGCGTCAACTTCGAGGAGGCCGCGTCGCACCAGGTCAAGATACAGGTGAGCGACGGCCGGGGTGGCACGACCGAGCAGGTCTTCACCGTCAATGTCCTTGACGAGACGACCCTCAACAAGAAGGGCACGAAGAAGAACGACAAGCTGAACGGCGGCCTGCTGGACGATATCCTCAAGGGCGGCACCGGCAACGGCCGGGACACCATCAAGGGCCTCGCCGGCGACGACAAGCTCTATGGCGAGAACGGCAACGACTCCATTCTGGGTGGCGACGGCATCGATCGTCTCTATGGCGGTAATCAAGACGACATCCTGAAGGGCGACGCCGGCAACGACTTCCTCTACGGCGAGGCCGGCATCGACAAGCTCTATGGCGGTTTGGGCAAGGATACCTTCATCTTCAACAAGAAGCCGAGCAAGACGGCCAACCTTGACAAGATCATGGACTTCAATGTCGCGGACGACACGATCTGGCTCGAGAACAGCGTCTTCAAGAAGCTCGGAAAAGCCGGTTCGGAGGCCATGCCTGCAGTCCTGAACGCTGTGAACTTCGTCATCGGATCGAAGGCCAAGGATCGCGACGACTTCATCATCTACAACAACAAGAAGGGTATCCTTTATTACGATGCCGACGGCAGTGGTAAGGGTGCGGCCGTCGAGATCGCCTCGATGAAGAAGAACCTCAAGCTCACCATCGACGACTTCAAGATCATCTGACGGGTGAGACCCTTCTGATCCCAAGCCCCGGCGGTTCGACCGCCGGGGCTTTCCCTTTGACCGCAGCAGCAGGACGCCGGCGTCCAGCAGGCTCCGGCGGAACAGGCTACTAGCCGAGGAAGAGCGGCGTTTCCGAAGCTGGGATTTTCAAGCTGGAAAGCCGAACGCATCGACCCTGCGCCGTCTCGTAAGACCATGGCAGCCCGCGACATGAGATGGGCGTCTCCGACCATATGCTCCCGGTGCCTGACGATCCGCCTGAAGCACGGAACCCCTGCCCCGCCTTCTTTGCAGGGAGCGGCGTGGTGCCTGACGGTGCGTTTTGCCGCTTAGGGTGCTGCAACTTCCTCTGATCGCCGCCAAGCAGCACAACTTTTCACTTGTTCCTGCCCATGCGGCAGAATATGAAATAAGATAATATTTCAAGGAACTTTCGTATGGCCGAGCACGATCCGATTTCGAACACCTATACCCTGCTCCCGACGGAGGAGGATTTCACCCTGTTGCCGGAACACGGCGACGCCAACGTGATCGGGAACGACAAGAACAACCGGATCACCGGCAATGCGGGCGTGAACTCCCTCGACGGCGGCGCAGGGGCCGATACGTTGCGCGGCGGGCTCGGCGATGACACTTACGTCGTCAGTGATGAAGGGGACCGGGTCTTCGAGGATGCGGGTGAGGGCTCCGGCTTCGATACCGCCATTGCGAGTACTTCCTACACCCTGGAGGGCAATGTCGAGAAACTGGTTCTCGTCGGAAGCGCGACGCGTGGCACCGGCAACGCCCTCGACAACATCCTGACCGGAAACCAGAACGACAATGTCCTGATCGGCGGCGACGGCAATGATACGCTGATGGGCGGCAGTGCCGGTGTGGATACCCTCCACGGCGGCCGAGGTGACGACACCTATATCCTTGATGACGACGTGGACAACGTCGTTGAGGGTGCGGGCGAGGGATCCGGTTTCGACACCGTCATTTCGTCCGTTTCTAATGTGCTCGAAGCCAATATCGAAAAGCTGGTTCTGATCGGAAGCGCGACGCACGGCATCGGCAACGATCTCGACAACGTTCTGGAAGGCAACGAGAACGACAATTTTCTGAGCGGCGGCAATGGCAATGACACTCTGATCGGCGGCAGCGCCGGTGCCGATACCTTCCAGGGCGGCCGTGGCGACGATCTCTATTATTTCTCCAGTGGCAACAATGTGATCGAGGAAGAAGACACCGTGGAGGGCGGGGGCAACGACACCATCGTCAGCTCTTCGACGGTCGACCTCGCGAACTTTCCCGATATCGAGAACCTGACCTTGGAGGGCACGGCCGATGTCGACGGCCTGGGCAATGCCCTCGACAACACCATCCTCGGCAATGACGGCCAGAACATTCTCGACGGGCGCAACGGCAACGACAGCCTCGTCGGCGGCCTGGGAGACGACCACCTGATCGGCGGCGATGGGAACGACACCCTCGACGGCGGCGAGGGGACGGATGAATTCGACGGTGGAATCGGCGACGACACCTATATCGTCGATGGCGACGAGACCATCGATGAAGGTGTCGACGAAGGCAACGACACCGTCATTGTCACCGTCGGGATGGATTATTCGATCGCCGGGACGCAGATCGAGAACGTCATTATGTGGTTCGAAGGAACCGTGACCGGCAACGATCTCGCCAACGATTTTGTCGGAAGCGATGGCAATGACGTGCTGAACGGTGACAACGGTGACGACATCCTCAATGGCGGTGGCGGGGCGGATGGTTTGATCGGCGGCGAGGGGGATGATGATTACTACGTCGACACCGAGCTCGACAGCATCACTGAACAAGCCAACCAGGGTGACGACAAGGTCTTCTCGACATCCAGCTTCGACCTGAGCCGGCAGGGAGCCAATGTCGAGTATCTGGCCCTGATCGGCTCTGCCAATCTCAAAGCCACCGGCAACGATCTCGCCAACACGATCATCGGTAACGACGGAAGCAATACGCTCGATGGTCGCGGCGGCAACGATACGATGGAGGGTGGCAAGGGTAACGACACCTACATCATCGATGCCGGCGACACCATTCAGGAGGAGGAAGGTGAAGGGCGAGATACGATTCAGGTCGGCTTCAATGCCTACACACTCGGGAGCAATATCGAGGATCTGACCTTCACCGGCACGGGCAATTTCACCGGCGCCGGCAACACGCTCAACAATTTCATCCGCAGCAGCACCGGCAACGACACGCTTGTGGGAGGGAATGGTGACGACTCCCTCCATGGCGGCGCCGGGGCAGACCGCATGGAGGGTGGCGTCGGCAGCGATCTCTACTGGGTCGATCATGCCGGCGACGTGATCGTCGATTCCGGCATCGGGTTCGATCGGGTTCTCGCATCGTCCCATTACACGCTCGGCGCCAATCTGGAATATCTCGCCTTCGAGGGAGGCGGGAATTTTGCCGGCACCGGCAACGAACTCGACAACACCATGTACGGCAATACCGGGGCCAACACCTTGGATGGCGGCGCGGGGCGCGATCAGCTCGATGGTGGTGAGGGAGCGGATCATCTGCTCGGCGGCGCCGGGGACGACACGATCACCGACTGGAAGGGTGACGACGTGATCGACGGAGGCGCCGGCAAGGACGATCTGCGCGGCGGCGTCGGCAACGACAGCTACGTCGTGGACGGGCTCGACCTCGTGACGGAGCTCGCCGGCCAGGGCCTCGATACCGTGACGGCATCGGAGAGCTTTGCGCTCGCCGCCGCGGCAGAGGTCGAGGTGCTGATCGCGAAAGCCGGGACGAGCGCCATCAATCTCACCGGAAGCGACACCGCCAACACGATCTCGGGCAATGACGGAGCCAACACGCTGTCCGGCGTCGGCGGGGACGATGTGCTGACCGGCCTGCTCGGCAACGATACTCTCTCGGGCGGCATCGGCAACGACAGGCTCGCCGGCGGCAGCGGCAAGGATACGCTCTGGGGCGATCTCGGTGCCGACACCATCGTCTTCGACACTCGCATCCTGGCCGCGAATGCTGACAAGGTCATGGCTTACAGGGCCCCTGAGGATCGGATCTTCATCGAGAACGCTCTGTTGAAGGCCAACAAGGTTCTCTACAAGGCCATCGGCAAGGGAACAGAGGCAAAGCCTGCCGGGCTGGCGAAGAAATTCTTCACGATCGGGCCGAAGGCGAAGGACAAGGATGACTTCTTCGTTCTCAACACGAAGAAACATACCCTTTCCTACGATGCCGACGGCAGCGGATCCAAGGCCGCGATCGTGATCGCGACCTTCGACAAGGACGCTATGAAGAAATTCACCCACAAGGAGCTGTTCTTCATCTGACCAGGCCTTTCCGAAACGTGAGGTCCGGCGGCAAAGAAGGCCGGGCGTTCTCGTCTCGCCAATGGGGCGGGGAGCAGGACAGAGGCGTGAACATCGCGACGATTCTCGCGCGCCGGATCAGGCCACCGCACGCGCCGCCGAGGCCGTGGAATCCCGCACGACCAGGCGGCAGGCGAGTTCCGTCCGTCGGACGACCCGCTGGCCCTGCGTCGAGAGTTCGATCAGCATGTCGACGGCCGTCTCGCCGAGCTCACGGGCCGGAATGTGCATGGTGGTCAGGCGCGGCCTGAGCAGGTCCGAGATCGGCAGGTTGTCGATGCCCATGATCGAGATATTGTCCGGGCAGGCAATCTGGCGAGCCGTCAAGGCCGAGAGGGCTCCAAGCGCAAGGCTGTCGGCAGCGCATAGGAGCGCGGTCACATCGAGAGTGCCCCTGTCGAGGCGTTCGCCGATGGCGCGTTCGGCGCATTCGGGCGTCCAATCCTCGACGCTGATCACATCATCGTCGGAGCATGGCAGCCCATGCTCGGCGAGGGCATCGCGCCAGCCTTCCAGCCGCCGCCGAATGGTCGGTCGGCCGGGGCGCATGACGAAGCCGATGCGCTCATGGCCGAGCCCTATCAGATAATCGCATGCCATGCGCGAGGCGGAACGGTTGCAGGGGCTGACACTCGAAATGCGCATGAGAGGATCGTCGCTGTTGATCAGAACCGCGGGCTTTCCGCTCTCCTGAATGCGATTCATCACCTGCATGTCGTCGATCGTCAGCAGGAGGACGCCTAGGATGCTCGGACTATCGAGAACATCCTGGAGCGGGGCCTGGTTCTCGTCCGCATCGGGGAGAGGCACCAAGGACACCTCGACCTCTTTCGATGTCGCGGCAGCTTTCAATCCCTCCAGCACGTGCCAGGTGAACTGGACGCGTCTGTAATCCGTCATGGCGGCCTTGCTGGCGAAAACCGCAAGGCGTGCCCCCTGCACCCTGTTGGGTAACGGATAGTGAGCTTTCCGGGCAGCGTCGAAGATCCGCTGACGGATGTCGTCTCGTACGCCCTTTTGCCCGGTCAGGGCTCGCGAGACGGTGCTGATGGAGACATCGCAGGCCAGAGCAATGTCGCTCAGGCGGGTGCGCCCCGGGGCTTTCGGAGGGGAGGCAGAGTTCTTGGACATGCTGGAGCATGCTGCAAAAAATTTTCATGTTGCGCAATCTCTGCCGCTCATGAAAAATCCTCTCAAATAAAGCAGATGCCCAGGGAGGCAGCGCATATGAAGGAAAGAGGGTGTCTCACGCGCCAGCCTGATCACCGTATCGCGGGCGCGAAGGCCGCGAGCCAAAACGGCCGGTTCGACCGGTCGAATCTCGGCGGGATCCCGAGCGACCGCATCTGTCCCGACAGTCGAACACGGCCGCAAGGCCGCAGGCGCGGGCGGCCTCACGGGCACAGGCTCGATCGTTTCGCCTGGAGCATGGCCGACAGACATCAGGACAGCACGAATGTCGGCTCGATGCCGGTCAACAGCCTGCGGTGCGGATGATGGCAAGAACGATGTATCTGACCCATCCTCTGGCAGCCGGCCAAGCAGTCGGGCATTGGCAGCTCGGCGACGTGCACGAGGAGCGCTACGACGTTCCCGAACGCACAATGGAAGGGAAGATGGATGCCTTCTTCTTTCTGACGAAGGACCGCAACTTCATCCCGCACCAATATGCCTGCCGCACGGATTTCATCGAGGAATACCGGGGCAAGGCCCCGAACCCGGTCATCCTCTTCGAGCCAACGCGCGTGTGGCTGCCGTTCGGTTCGCCCCGCGTGGATCTGTCGGGCTTCTGGTTCCGGGCCACGCGCGTCGAGTGCTGGGCGCGAACGACCATCGACAGCCCGCGCGATCAGGTGGCGCGCTTCAGCTTTGCCACCTGCGGCGGCGCCTTTCTCGAAGTCGATGGCCGCCGCGTGGCGGAACTCACCCGTTATCAGCGCAATTTCGAGGAGCGTGCCGAGATCGAGGTGCCGCTGAAGGCGGGCCGGAACGAGCTCAGGGTCTGGTTCGCCGACCTCTGCGAGCGCGATGCCCGATATTACTTCAGCCTGGAGCTGGTTTCGGGCGAGGGGCTGTCGGTCGGCATGCCGATCGCCATCGACGGTGCGCACGCGGCGGCCGTGGAGAAGATGCTCGAGGGCATGCGCTTCGAGCGACCGTCCTACGGCCGCGGCGAGGTGGCCATCGTGTTCGATCATCCCGCGACACGCTCGCTCGATGTGCATGTCGAGGTTCGGGGCGATTTCATGTCCACGGAGGACACGCTCGAGTTCCACAAGATGCTCCCTGCCGGTGCGACCCGCGTCGCCATTGCCGATACGAGCGAGCTGCCCGCCGATTTCCGGCACTTCGACATTACCCTGCGCGACGGGGACTTCGTGGCGACACGCGTGCTCGGCGTCGAGATTTATCATCTCGACCGGCAGCCCCCCGCTTCACCCGATATCTGGGTGCGGGCGCAGGCCGTGCTCGAGCATGTAGCGGAGCGGGGCGAGCGCGACATGGTGGCGGTGTTGGCGCGCCTCGCACTCGACCGCGGCGGGCCGGACACCGACCGCATCATCGAGTCCTGCCTGCCGATCATCGGCGATTGTCACGATTGCGCGGATTTCCTGCTCGTGCCGCTGCTCTGGTCCCGCATGTCCTGGCCGGAGCGGATCGCCCCCGAGACGCGAGCGCGCATGGACGACGTGATCCTGCGCTTCCGCTACTGGATGGACGAGCCCGGCAACGACGTGATGTGGTATTTCAGCGAGAACCACGCGCTCCTGTTCCACACGGCCTGTCACCTGGCAGGCACGCTCTTCCCGGAGGCAACCTTCAAGCGCTCCGGCCGCAAGGGCCGTGAGCAGGCCGAAATCGGCCGGCAGCGGCTGCTCGAATGGCTGACCCATTTCGAGGCCTGCGAGATGGCGGAATGGAACTCGGCCCCGTATTTCCCGATCGACCTGAAGGGCCTGTGCGCGCTCTATGCGCTCTCTCCCGATCCGGGCATCCGGGAGCGATCCGGTCGCGCCATCCGGCGGCTCCTCGAAATCATGGCCCTGTCGAGCCATCACGGCATGATGACCGCCTCGCAGGGGCGCAGCTACGAGCACACGCTCCGCCCGGGACGGACCCTCGAACTCTCCGGCATGGCCTATCTCGCCTTCGGCCAGGGATCGCTCGGCCGCCGCTTCCACGCTCTGCCTCAGCTCGCCTTGTGTTTTGCCGAGCATGGTCTCAGCGTCGATCCGGACCTGGCCGCCCTCGCCGATCATCGTGGCCCGGGGGCTTACGAATGGTGCTACAAGCAGGGCGAGAACGGCATCGCCTCGCTCTATCACTTCAAGTCGAAGGATTATGCCCTGGGCAGCATCGCCGCCTATCGCTGGGGAGAATGGGGCTACCAGGAAACCGTTCTGCATCTTCGCCTCGGCGAGAAGCCGCAGGCCCAAATCTGGATCAACCATCCCGGCGAGGTGATTCACAGCGGCTTCGGCCGCCCGTCGTACTGGGGCGGCTGCGGAACGGTGCCGCGCGTTCACCAGTTCCGCTCCCTCGCACTCGTGGACTTCAAGGCTCATCCGGCCCAGCCGGATTTCACCCATGCCTGGCTGCCGGAAGCCGAGATGGATGAAGTGATCCATGCGGGCAGCCGGATCCTGGTGCGCTCCGGCGATGGGCTCTGCCTGCTCGTGGCGAGCGGACCCTTGGAGCGCGTCACGAAGGGGCCCACGGCTGGGTGCGAGGCTCGCCTGCCGGGGCATGCCGGCCGCTGGATCGTGCGTCTGTCGGACATCGCGACCGAAGGCAGCCTTGCTGCGTTCGGCCGGCGCTTCGCCGGCCTCTCCGCGGATGAGCAGGGCGATGGCGTCATCGTGATCCAGGATCCTGATTTCGGGGCCGTCGCCTGCGGTCCCGACGCGGTGGTGAGGACGCCGGGAGAAACGTGCGATCCGAAGAACTGGACATTGACCGGAGAACTGAAGGCTTTTCCGGAAGGAAAGCGTGTAACGCTGCCTTCCCAACATTCGAAACAAGAGCAACTCAAGATTGCCTGAACCAAAACGTCATCATGGGAGGAAAGTGATGAAACGACTCAAACATCTGGCCTGCGCAGCTCTGGCGCTCGCGTTGAGCGCATCCGTTGCCCTAGCGGCCACCGAAGTGCGCATCATGTGGTACTCGGACGGCAACGAGGGCGAAGTTCTGCAGGATCTCGTCAAGCGCTTCGAGGCCCAGAACCCCGACATCAAGGTCGTGGTCGACAATGTCGCGTTCGGCGTCATCAAGGACCAGCTGCCCGTGCAGCTCGAGGCCGGGCGCGGACCCGATATCGTGCGCGTGGTGGAGCTGAAGTCGCAGGCCAAGCACTGGCTCGACCTGCGTCCGCACCTGAAGGACGCCGCGACTTTCGAGAAGAACTTCAGCAACACCCTCGACTGGATGCGCGAGGACGGCAGCAATGCCCTGCCGGGCTTCATGACCCAGCTCACCATCACGGGCCCGCTGGTGAACACGACCCTCTTCGAGCAGGCCGGCGTGCCCGTTCCCGGTCCGAAGGCCACATGGGACGAGTGGGCGGCGGCCGCCAAGAAGGTGGCGGACAGCCAGAAGATTCCGATCGCGCTCGCCTTCGACCGCTCGGGCCATCGCTTCATGGGCCCGGCCATCTCCATGGGCGCGAAGGTGATCGGACCCGACGGCAAGCCCGCGGTCGTGGACGAAGGCTTCAAGGCCATGGCCCAGCGCATCGCCGACTGGCACAAGAACGGCATCATGCCGCGCGAGATCTGGGGCGGCGTTGCAGGAACGACCTACAAGGGCGCGAACGAGGAGTTCGTGAACGGCCAGGTCGCCGTCTACTTCTCCGGCTCGTGGCAGGTCGCCCAGTTCTCCCAGAAGATCAAGGACAGCTTCGACTGGTCGGCGGGAACCGAGCCCTGTGGGCCTGCGGCGTGCACCGGCATGCCGGGCGGCGCCGGTCTCGTTGCGGTGAAGTACACGAAGAGCCCTAAGGAAGTGGCGCGGGTCGTGGAATATCTCGCCAGCGAGCCCGTGGTGCGCGAATTCTCCGAGCGGACCCTGTTCCTGCCGGCGCATCAGGGCGTTGCCGCCAAAGGGGTCGACTTCAAGTCCAGCGATCCGAACGTCAAGAAGTCTCTCGACATCTTCCTGAATGCAACCCGGACCGCCGATCCGCTCGCGCTGAAGATGCAGAGCTACAGGTGGTCGGGCACGATCTACGCCGCCGTCATCAGCCGCCTCGGTCAGGTGGTTGCTGGCGAGGCGCAGCTCCCCGATGCCTATGCCCGCATCGAGGACGACATCAAGCAGAAGGTCGCCGAGGCCTCCCGCTGAGCCAGAGGCACGCGTGATGAGCACCAACACCGAAGCGCGGGGAGGGCAGGCGCCGAGCCTGTCCTCCATGGTGGCCTTGCCGTTCCGCTTCATCATGGGCGTTCTCAACGCCCCCATGAGCTTCGTTCAGCGCCGCTTCGGCATCGGCGGCATGGGAGCCGTGTTCCTGGCCCCGAACATGCTGATCTTCAGCATTTTCGTGCTCATTCCGGTTGCCATCAACCTTGCCTATTCCCTGACCGGCGGAACCGCGATCTTCTTCGAAGGCCGCTATTTCGTCGGGCTGGACCAGTACAGAACGCTGCTCACCTGTGACGATTACACCACTCCCTCCACCTGCCTGCAGGATGCCTTCTGGCAAAGCGTGCACAATACGGCGCTTTTCGTGGTTCTGCAGGTGACGGTGCTCGTGCTGGTGTCCCTCGGGACGGCGCTCGTGCTCAACCGCGAGATGCGCGCCCGTGGCTTCTGGCGCGGCGTCTTCTTCTTTCCCGTTCTGCTCTCGCCGGTCGTCGTCGGTCTGATCTGGAAATGGATCCTGCAGCGCGACGGCCTGCTCAACGCCATTCTTCTCGATTTCGGTTTCGAGCGGACCCTTTGGCTTGCCGAGCGGAACTGGGCCATGTTCTGGGCCATCTTCGTGTCCGTCTGGGCCCATCTCGGCTTCTATGCTCTCATCCTGCTCGCCGGGCTTCAGGCCATCCCGCGCGACCTCTACGAGGCCGCCATGATGGATGGAACCGGACGGATGCGCACCTTCTGGCGCATCACGCTGCCGCTGTTGTGGCCCAACCTTCTCGTCGTCGTCATCCTCGCGCTCATCAAAGCCGTGCAGATTTTCGACGAAGCGTTCGTGCTGACCGGCGGCGGGCCGGGCACCAGCACCATGTTCATCACGCAATACATCTACGAGACGGGCTTCGCTCACGTCCTGCGCAATCTCGGGCTCGCATCGGCAGCCTCGATCCTCATGGGTACGGTCCTTGTCGCGCTTACGGCCCTGCAGCTCCTGGCGTCGAACAGGCGCGCCCGAAAGGAGGCCGCATGAGCGCCCTCTCCACCTTCCTCCTGCGCCGGCGTGGGGGTGCTGGCTGGCATTGGACCGATGTCCTGGCCTATGTCTGGCTGGGCATCGGCCTTGTCCTGATGTTCGGGCCGGTTTTGTGGCTCGTGGTCTCGTCCTTCAAGACGCCGGCGAATCTGGCCGAGTTCCCGCCGACCTTCAGGCCGCTCGACGCGCAGGTGGCGAGGGTTCAGGGCTATGACCAGCCCCTGCCGCTCTTTCGCGTGATGCTCGACGACGGCAGCGAGAAGGTTCTTGCTCAGGTGCGGCGTGTCGGCATCATGGCGCAAATGGTCGATCCGCAGAACCCCGGCGCCGTCATCCGTGTACCGATCGACAAGCGGATCCCCGTGCGCGAGATCAAGCTTGCAACTGAAAACTATGCAGAGCCCCTGCAGCAATTCGACTTCCTGCGCTACTTTCAAAACTCGGTCTTCGTCACGATCATGGCCACGCTCATCACGCTCGTGGTGAACTCCATGGCGGCCTTCGCCCTGTCGAAATACGAGTTCAAGGGCCGGACGGCGGTGCTCGGCATCATCCTTGCAACCCTGATGGTGCCCTTGTCGGTCATCGTCGTGCCGCTCTATCTCGTGGTGAATTCGCTCAACCTGTTCGATACGCTCTGGGGCGTCATCCTGCCGACGGTCGCGACGCCGACAGGCGTCTTTCTGTTGAGGCAGTACATGCTCACGATCCCCGACGAGTTGATCGATGCGGCCCGCATGGACAAAGCCTCCGAGTGGCAGATCTACTGGCGCATCGTGCTGCCGCTGGCGGCGCCGGCCCTGGCGGTGTTGGCCATCTTCTCCGTCATGTGGCGTTGGAACGATTTTCTATGGCCGTTGATCGTTCTCTCGCGCAAGGAGCATTACACCTTGCAGGTCGGCCTCAATGCGTTTTCGGGCGAGCTGAACGTGCAATGGCATTATGTTCTCGCCATGACCGTTCTCTCCATCGTGCCGGTCGCCCTGATCTTCCTGTTCCTTCAGCGCTACATCACTGCAGGCATCGCGAATACCGGCTTGAAATGAGGCCGAATTCTACTGGAAAGTACACGTCGTGAGTCATCTCGTTCTTCGCCAGGTTGCCAAGGAGTTCGGATCCGTCCGCGTATTGCACGGGATCGACCTCGAAGTCCGAGATGGCGAGTTTGTGGTCTTCGTCGGACCGTCCGGGTGCGGCAAGTCCACATTGCTGCGCACGATCGCCGGACTTGAGCGCGCAAGCTCCGGAGAGATCCGGCTCGACGACCGCCTCGTCAACGATGTCTCTGCGGCCGATCGCGGCCTCGCCATGGTATTCCAGTCCTATGCGCTCTATCCGCACATGAGCGTGCGCCAGAACCTCGCCTTCGGTCTTGAGAACAGCCGCATGCCGAGGGATGAGATCGATCGGCGCGTGATGGAGGCGGCCAGGATGCTGCTGATCGAGCCGCTCTTGAGCCGCAAGCCGCGCCAGCTTTCGGGCGGCCAGCGGCAGCGCGTCGCCATCGGCCGTGCGATTGTCCGCCGCCCGGGCATCTTCCTGCTCGACGAGCCCTTGTCCAATCTCGATGCCGAGCTGCGTGTGGTGATGCGCGCCGAACTCGCTGCCCTGCACAAGCGGCTCAATGCCACGATGATTTACGTCACCCACGATCAGACCGAGGCCATGACGCTCGCCGACCGCATCGTCGTGCTGCGTGACGGGCGGATCGAGCAGATCGGAACGCCGCTCGAGCTCTACAACAATCCGGCGAACCGCTTCGTCGCCGGGTTCATCGGCTCTCCGCGCATGAACTTCATCGAAGCCGAAGCTGTTCCGGTTGCGGATGGGATCGGCGTGCAGGTCAATGGAAAGCAGCAGAGTCTGCCGCATCGCGATATCGCGCTCGGCTCCAAGATCGTGATTGGCGTTCGGCCGCATTCCGCAACAGTGACCAGCGTGGATGAGGGGATGATCCCGCTCGAACTGACTCTCGTCGAGCAGCTTGGCGCGGAGACGATCCTGCACGGCAGGACGGATCGCGGTGACATCTTCACGGTCTCTGCGCCTGGCCAGAGGCGGTATGCCATAGGCGAACGCATCGGCGTCGTCCTGCCCGCCGAAGCGCTTCATGTCTTCGACGCGGAGGGAATGGCGCTGCCGCGAGGCTAATCAGGCTTCCACTGTTGTCAGGAGTTAAGGCTCTTGGACTGTCGGACTTCGTTTTTCGACGGAGAGTGTCAGCGGTAAACTGATGTGACCAAAGTCTGTTTGGGCCCATCGATATGGCTTCCAAAGCGGGCCATTCCAAAATGCGCACGATACCTGCGTTTTTCCGACAAGCTTTGCGCTCTCCCGATTTCCGCAAAGGAAGATCAGCGGCATGGTCGTTTGGAAAGGCGATCCGCTCCGCCGGACCGAAGCGGTCAAGAACAGCATGCAATCCTGCAAAGAAATCATGCCCGACGATCAGAACAGCATCGACCTGTCAAAAAGGCCGCTTGCGGGCTTCATTCCATACTGGAGCCGCAAGTTTTCCCTGCCCCGCTTCATCACGAAGAGCCGCACCCATTCAGCTCGGTTTCATCTCATCCGCGGCCGCATTCTCCTTGGCCTCGGACGGTACGACCAGGCCGTCGATGATTTCCGCAGCGCCTTGCGGCTGGACTGGCGGTACGAGCAGGCGGCCCACTGGCTTGCCAAGGTGAATGCCCCCTGCCGCACCGACTGATTCCTGCACAGGTGCATGCGCTGTGTCTTGAGCGATTTCGGGAGCAGGCGCTCGGCAGAATTACGCACTCAGGAATGCCTGAACCGCAGGGCCGCTTAGTCCGGCTTCCCTCGTGATCCGCCGGGCAAGCTCCGCCGCGGATGGCCGCAGGCGGCTTTGCGGCCGGTCGAGCCAATAGGATACGGGATTAAGGGCGGTTCGTGGGTCGACCGCGACGACACGCCCCGTGCGCAGCGCATCGCCCGCCAGCGGCGGGCGGGCCAGCGCGATGCCGAGTCCGTGGGCGGCCGCATCGAGCACGAGGTTGTAATCTTCAAAGCGGCGATCCTGCGGGCGAGGGCGGTAGTCCATGCCCTGCGCGGCAAACCAGGCACGCCATCCCGACGCGTCGGAATCATGCACGAGCGGATACTTCAGAAGCCGCTCAGGGGTACCAGGGCCGAACGAACCGGCCAGAGCAGGCGACGCGATCGGGAAGCAATGCTCCTCGAACAGACGGATCGAGATCCGTCCCGGCAGGCTGCCGCGACCGCAGCGGATGGCCAGATCGATCCCCTCTGCTTCGAGATCGATGTTGCGATGCTCGACCACGAATTCGATCCGCAGGGAGGGTTCGCCCTCTTCGAAGGCTCGCAGGCGCGGCATCAGCCAGAGGCTGCTGACCGATGGGATCGATGTCAGGCGGACGATGGCAGCGCCCTTCCGCTCGATCCAGCGATCGGAGCTGTCCGCGATCAGGGCAAAAGCCTCGCTCGTCCGCTGGTGGAGGCGCTGCCCCTGCGGCGTGAGGGCGACGCCCCGTGCCTGGCGGTCGAACAGCCTTTCTCCGAGCCAGTGCTCGAGCTTGGCCACTTGGCGGCTGATGGCGCCATGGGTGAGGTGAAGGTCGTTCGCAGCAGCCGAGAAGCTGCCGAGGCGCGCCGCCGCCTCGAAGGCGCGCAGGGCATCGAGCGGCGGCAAGGGGGACGAGCTGTGAATCATGCTCACAGCTGACCGCTGAATTGTTCGATTGTCAATCAGCTCGGATCGCAGAATTGTTGCCTCCACATGTCCTGAGGCGAGCTATTCCTATGAGCATCGGTGCCACTTATCCTTCAGAGAGCAAGTCCTTCGACGGCGTGACTGCCGCCGCCGTGATCGTCACCATTCTTGCCTGGGCTTCGGCCTTCCCGGCCATCCGGGCCGGTCTGCAGGCTTTCGGTCCGATCGAGCTCGGGGCCCTGCGGTTTGCCGTCGCCGCCCTCCCGGCGGCGCTCTTTCTCGTCGTCACCCGTCCGGCATGGCCGACTCTGGCAGATTTCCTTCGCTTGGCGGCCGGCGGCATTCTGTTCGTGGCGCTTTATACGGCTCTTCTCAACATGGGCGAGATGACCGTTTCCGCCGGCGCGGCCAGCTTCATCATCAACACGAACCCGATCATAACGGCCGGTCTCGCGATGCTCGTGCTGGGCGAGCGGTTCAGCGCCCGTGCCTGGGTCGGAACGGGCCTGTCGTTCGCGGGCATCGGTCTCATCGCTCTTGGCGAGGGAGACGGGATGCGTCTCGACACCGGGGCCCTGCTCATCCTCGGCGCAGCGCTCTGCACCTCGGTGACCACAGTCCTTCAGAAGCCGCTCTTTGCCCGGCACAAGCCGCTGACGGTTTCGGCCTGGAACATGGTGCTCGGCGCGCTGGTTCTGGCTCCATGGCTCCCGAGCGGCGCCAGCCAATTCGCCGTCGCGCCGTCGTCTGGTATCCAGGCCGTGATCTATCTCGGCCTCGTGCCGAGCCTCGTCGCCTATGGTACCTGGGCCATCGCCCTGTCACGTCTGCCGGCAAGCCGGGCGTCGAACTTCATGTACTGCGTTCCGCCGGTCGCAACCCTCCTCGGGTTTCTCTGGCTCGGCGAAGTGCCGACCATGCTCGGCGCCATCGGCGGCGCGATGGCTCTGGTCGGGGTTGCCGTGGTCAACTGGCGACGCGAAGGTAAGCCGCTTCCGTCCGGACGGTGAAGCGCAGGAATAAGCATCGTCGCGCCATGGGGCGCGACGATGCTCGCTTCGGCATCAGGCCATTGCCGCGACTGAGCGAGGCCGGATACCAGCCAGGATCATGAGCGCGGTCAGCAGGAGAACGGCACTGCTGGCGGCGAACACGCCCGTCACCCCGCTCATGTCAAAGATCAGGCCGCCCATCGCTGCCCCGATCGCGATGGCGAATTGGATGGCCGCAACCAGCAGGCCGCCTGCGCTCTCCGCCTGGTCCGGCACTGTGCGCGTGAGCCATGTGGACCAAGCGACGGGAACGGCACCGAAGGCCATGCCCCATAGTGCTATCAGGACGGAAACGGCCGTCACCGCATCGCCCAGCACGATCAGCCCCAACCCGAGCACTCCCATCAGCAACGGCATGGTCATCAGGGTGACTCGCAGGCTGCGTTCCAGCAGGGGACCTGCCGCAAGCGTACCGAGGAAGTTGGCGATCCCGAAGCCCAGGAGAATGGCGGACATCATGTTGATGCCAACGCCGGGAACTGTCTCGAGGAAGGGGCGGACATAGGTGAAGAAGGCGAAGTGGCCGGTGAAGACCAGCATCGCCGCAACCA
The DNA here is from genome assembly GCF_036314085.1 of Microvirga sp. CF3016. Classification (NCBI taxonomy): domain Bacteria; kingdom Pseudomonadati; phylum Pseudomonadota; class Alphaproteobacteria; order Hyphomicrobiales; family Methylobacteriaceae; genus Microvirga; species Microvirga sp. CF3016. The sequence goes on along the minus strand of NZ_JAYGGM010000006.1, from coordinate 343,885 downwards.
TGCCGAGCCCGACGCCTGGACGCATGAGAACGTCGAACAGCGTCCGCAGGCGCGCCGAACCGCTTGGCGCCATCCTGGGTAGCGTTGCGGCCTGCGCGATGAGCGTCACCAATCCCAGCGCCGCGATCAGCAGGAAGACGCTGCGCCAGCCGATGACGGCGCCAAGATAGCTGCCGACGGGGGCCGCCAGGATCGTCGCGGCTGAGACGCCGCTGAAGATCATCGACAGGGCCTTGGGAACAAGAGCTTCCGGCACGAGCCGCATGGTGACGGCGGCGGACATAGTCCAGAACCCGCCGATCGCCATACCCAGGAGAAAGCGTCCCAGCAGCAGAAACGGCAGATCCGGCGCAAACGCCACCACAAGGTTCGATGCGATCAGCAGCACGGAGAAGCTCAGGAGGACGGTCCGGCGATCGACGCGCCTTGTCGCCGCGGAGATCAGGAGGCTGGTGATCATCCCAACCACAGCGGTGACCGTGACGGCTTGTCCTGCCACTCCTTCGGTGATGCGCAGATCGGCTGCCATGGGCGTCAAGAGGCTGGCAGGCAGGAACTCGGCCGTCACAAGACCGAATACGCCCAGAGTCATTGAAAAGACGGCACCCCAGGCGGGAACGTCCCGCGCCTGCGTTGCCCCATTCCAGTGTAGCGGTTGGCTCATCCTCTCGTCCTTTCAAGAAGAGATGTGTTGCACTGCACCAAAATGGGCTGGACTTTTCGGACTATCTATGCCAAAAATTCCGGAATGCTTGATCGAAAGTCCGAATCCGGCTCGTCGCAGCAGGGCCGCCGCTTGGCATCCGATCTCGTGAGCGAATTGCTCATGGGAATGCGACTGTTCGGTATCGAGTACCGCCGCATTCAGATCACGCCCCCGTTCGGCATCCGCTTCGGCATGATCGAGGGGCGGGCGCAGTTCCACTTCGTAGCCCGCGGCCCCGTATTCCTGCGCAGCGCGGCGGGAACCGTTCACCCCATGAATGCGGGCGATGCCGTCCTGCTGCCGCGCGGCGGACCGCATGATCTCGTTTCGCAGCCGGATCTGCCGAGCCGCGATGTCGGCGCGTTCGAAACGGCTCATCTTTGTCAGAGCGTCAGTGCGATTCAAGCCTGTAAAGGCGGTGCCTGTGAGACGTCCGATACGGTGATCTTCAGCGGGTGCATGGAGTTTGACTTGGGCAGCATGCACCCGCTGGTAGCCTTGATGCCGGAAGTCATGTTCGTCGGAACATTGCTGGAGCGTTATCCCGAAATCCTGCCGATGCTCGAGGCGATGGAACGCGAGGCGCGCGGCGAGCGCGCGGGCTTTGCCGGGATTCTGGCGCGGCTTGCCGACGTCGTTTCCGCCTTCATCGTTCGGGCTTGGGTGGAATGCGGCTGCGGCGACGCCAATGGCTGGGTCGCGGCCCTGCGCGATCCGCGGCTGGGCCGTGTCATCGCCGCGCTCCACCGGGACCCCGGCAGAGACTGGACTTTGGCGGAGCTCGCGGCATTGATGGGCAGCTCCCGGTCGGTATTCGCCGAGCGCTTTTTGGCCGTGACGGGCATGACGCCGGGGCGCTATTTGACGGAGTTGCGGATGCGGCTTGCGGCCCAATGGATCGGCCGCGACCGCATGCCCATCGAGACCGCAGCTCACCGTCTCGGATACGGGTCGCACGCCGCCTTCAGCCGGGCGTTCAAGCGGGTGATGGGGCATCCGCCCGGTGCAGTGCGCGCCGATGTGAGTCCTGCACCGAGGTGATTGATGCCTCTCGATCCGGCTTTGATAGAATCACTTCAGCGCGGCTATGCCGTGCCGTTCCGTGGTACAGGCCTTAGAATTTTATGCCTCTCCAAGTAGCAATCGTAGCATGGTCAACATGCTATTTTGAAGGAAGAGAAAACGTTCTTCTGAATTTCGCCTGCCGCCTCGAAGATGCTGTTCGTCTCATGGTCAGACCTGTAAATTCGACAGGAGATGACAGCAGGTTTTGTCAGTCGCATGGCTCGTGGACATTCGCGCTCACCGCGCAAGATGATTCTTGGAATATTTCTTTTCTGGCTCGCCGTCGGGGCGGCAGTCGCCGGCAGGATTGCTTATTTCGATCAGATTTCAGCGCCTGCAACGGCCGCGCCCCTGTAAGGGAAGCGGCCGTCGTTCTCAACCATCCATGAGAGCGGGGGCAGCGCACTCTCTGAGAGCGTTGATAGCCCTGGGCGGTCGAATTGCAACTGCGCCTGGAGCGCCGACGGATGCACCGACGACGATGATCAATGGTCCGTCCTCAGGCAGCGATACGCCACGGGCTATATCCTCGACGGTGGTGCGCACGCTCTTCTGATCGGCTCTCGTGACATTGCTGAGCGCGACGACCGGCGTCTCGGGAGGCAGGCCGCTCTCGATCATTCGCGTCGCCAGCTTGGATGCCGTGCGCCGCCCCATGTAGACGACCGTCGTTGCGTTTGGGTCCGCCAATGCCGCGCGGTTCAAACTCTCAGGAAGGTCTCCGTGACGGTCATGAGCGGTGATGAACTGAACCCTTTGAGCATGATCGCGATGGGTCAGCGATGCATTAAGCGAGGCGGCGGCCGCACTGGCGGTCGTGATCCCGGGAACGATGCGGACCGGAACGCCGGCTTCCCGGCAGGCGGCCACCTCCTCGCCTGTGCGGCCGAAGAAGGCGGGATCGCCGCCCTTGAGGCGAACGACACGTTCGCCGGAGAGTGACAGGTCGACGATCAGCGCGTTGATGTCTTCCTGGCGGCAGGACGCGCCATGGCCTTCCTTGCCGACATGGATCCGACGAGCCTCCCGTCGAGCCAGCTCAAGAATGGCGGGCGTGACGAGGCGGTCGTAAACGATCACGTCGGCCGCCTGGAGCTCGCGCATGGCCTTCAGCGTCAGGAGCTCGGGATCCCCAGGGCCCGCACCGACAATGACGACCTCGCCGATCGTGCGCCTCTCCGCAGCATCTTTCTCGGCCTCCTGTGCGAGTTGATCCAGAATGCCGTTCAGACCGGGCTCATGAGCCGTGTTCGTGAATGCGGCATCCACATACCGTTCCCAGAACCGGCGCCGACCAGGCTTCGACGGCACGATTTCGCCCAGTCGATCCCGGAATCCCTTTGCGGCCTGCGCCCAGATGCCGAGAGAGGAGGGCAGGACCGCCTCGATCCGCCGACGAATGGCCTGGCCCAGGATCGGGGCTGCTCCGTCGGTCGATATGGATACGATGACCGGAGCCCTGTTGACGATGGTGCCGAACTGAAAGTCGCAGAAGGCGGGCTGGTCGACGATGTTGACGAGGGCACCGTGCCGGCGTGCGGTGGCGGCGAAGTGTTCGGCCTCGTGCCGATCCTCGATGTCCGCGACGGCGATGGAGACCCCAACCAGGTCTGCCTCGCACCAGGACCGATCGATCAGGGTGAGCCGCTCCGGGTCGTTCCGGACGATCGCGAGCAGTTCGGGGGAGGGGGCCTTCGCAAGGATCCTGACAGTGCCGCCGGCGGCCGCAAGAAGTTCGGCTTTCCAGGCGATCCCGTTGGATCCGCCCACGACGAGGATCGAGCGCCCTGCAAGGTCAAAGAACACCGGCAGCTTCGGAAGGGCGTTGAGGCGTGCCGGGCGCCGGTCCTCGGGGCGAAGAGGCGCGTTCATTCCGCCGCCTCGGCAAGGGAACCGGTATTGGCGTGGAAGTCACGTCCATTCCTCGTCGCAGCCACAAGGCCTGAGCGGATGACGAAATCCCCGAACCTCTCGGTGGGTTTGCGGCCATGGGCATAAGCGGCGAACAGCGGATCCAGGGCAGAGACGATCTCGTCGTGCTGCAGGTCGGCGGCGTAGAGCTTGGAGAGACGGGAGCCGTCGAAGGCGCCGCCCAGATAGAGATTGTATCGTCCGGGACCTTTGCCCACGAGACCGATCTCTGCGATGTAGGGTCGGGCGCAGCCATTAGGACAGCCGGTCATGCGGATCGTGATCTCGTCTTCCCCGAGACCACGGAGGGTGAGGCGCTCCTCAAGAGCCGTCACAAGCGATGGCAGATAGCGTTCGCTTTCGGCCAGCGCCAAGCCGCAGGTCGGCAGGGCCACGCATGCCATCGCATTGCGGCGCAGTGCCGTGGCGTGGCTCGTCAGGCCGTATTCCTCAACGAGCGCTTCGATCTCCGGACGTTTCTCGGGGGACACATTCGCCACGATCACGTTCTGGTTCGCGGTGACGCGAAATTCGCCGTCATGCACCTCCGCGATGCGGCGGAAGCCCGTCATGAGGGAAGGGCCGCCAGGGATGTCGCGCAGGCGCCCATTCTCGATGAAGAGCGTCAGGTGCGAGCGGCCGTCCTCGCCCTCGACCCATCCGTATCGATCTCCGTTGTTGTCGAACCGGAAGGGCTGCGGCTTGCCCAGGGCTTTGCCGATGCGCCGCTCGACCTCGGCGCGGAATGCCTCGAGACCGCGATCCTCGATGGTGTATTTGAGGCGCGCGTGCTTGCGGAGCGTGCGGTCACCCCAATCACGCTGCACCGTCACCACCGCCTCGGCGACCGCCAGCGCATCCTCCGGCCGGCAGAAGCCCATCACGTCGGCAGTGCGCGGATAGGTATCCTCCTCGCCATGGGTCATGCCCATGCCGCCGCCGACCGTCACGTTCCAGCCTTTGACCTCTCCTGCATCGTCGAGGATCGCGATGAATCCGAGATCCTGCGCGAAGATGTCGACCTCGTTCGATGGCGGGACGGCTACCACCGTCTTGAATTTCCGCGGCAGATAGGTCCGGCCGTAGACGGGTTCGACCACGTCCTCTCCGCCGACGACCTTCTCCCCGTCGAGCCAGATCTCCCGATAGGCCGCCGTCTGCGGCAAGAGATGCTCGGAAATCGACCGGGCGAGATCGAGGGCTGCCTTGTGGGCGCGGGATTGATGCGGGTTGGTCGAGGCCAGCACATTGCGGTTGACGTCGCCGCAGGCGGCCAGGGTGTCGAGAAGCGCCGTGTCGATAGCCTTCATCGTCGCCTTGAGGTTCGCCTTGATCACCCCATGGAACTGGAAGGTTTGCCGGGTCGTCAGGCGCAGCGTTCCATTGGCATAGTCCTGGGCGATTCGGTCGAGCTGGAGCCACTGGGTAGGCGTGCAGACGCCGCCGGGAATGCGCAGGCGGATCATGAACGAATAAGCCTTCTCGAGCTTCTTCTTCGTGCGCTCGGCCCGCAGATCCCGATCATCCTGCAGATACATGCCGTGGAACTTGACCAGTTGCTGGTCGTCCTCGGTGATGGCACCGGTCACGATGTCGGTGAGGCCTTCCGCGAGCGTGCCGCGCAGATAGCCGCTCGCTTCTTTGATGCGCTCGTTGCGCGAGAGTTCCTTGGACATCGTTTGTGCTTCTCAATAAACGTCTTGGTGATAGCGGCGGCCGCGTTCAAGCTCGACGACGGCGAGTTCGGCAGCCTCGGCAGAAAGGGCTTTCACGTCCGCATAGGTGGCCACGAGCGCTGCGCGGACATCCTTCGCCATGGCCTTGGCATCGCCGCAGACATAGAGCTGCGCTCCGTTGTCCAGCCAGTCGACGAGGGCGTGGCGCTGCTCCCAGATACGATGCTGCACGTAGACCTTCTGCGGCGTGTCGCGCGAGAAGGCGAGATCGAGCCGGGTCAGCGATCCATCCTTCAGGGCATCCTGCCATTCCAGCTGATAGAGGAAGTCGTGCGTGTAGCGCCTGTCGCCGAAGAACAGCCAGGATCGGCCGTCGGCTCCGATGGCGCGCCGTTCCTGCACGAAGGCGCGGAAGGGAGCAATGCCGGTTCCCGGGCCGATCATGATGATGTCGGTCGAGGGATCGGGCAATCGGAAGTGCTTGTTCGGCTTCAGGCGAACGCGGGTCGCTGCGCCCGTCTTGAGCCGGTCGGCCACGAAGGTCGAGGCGACACCGCCGCGCCTGCGGCCGTGCGCATCATAACGGACGGCTGCGATCAGAAGATGCGCTTCGTTGCCGACTTCCTTACGTGATGAGGCGATGGAATAGGCGCGCGGCGGGAGAGGGCGAGTAAGAGCCGTGAGCTGCTGGCCGGTCAGCGCTGCGGGAAAGGCTTCGACGAGATCGATCAGCTGGCGTCCTTCGATCCAGGAACGGGCCTGTCCCTCGTCCAGAAGCCTGCGCACCTCAGCATGCTCTGTCTCGGCGGCAAAGATTTCGAGTGTCTTGACGGAAAGGGTCGTGATGTCCCGTTCACGGGTCAGCACCCTGCGCAGGGTATCGTCGGCATGAAGTCCTGTTGCCGCAAGAACGGCATCCACGAGGATGGGAGCGTTTTCAGGAAACAGTTCGAGCGAGTCGCCGGGTTCGTAGGCAGGGACGGCGCCATCGAAGCCGAGTACCAGATGGACCGTCTCCTTGTCGGAACGCGAGGAGTTCAGGTTGACGTGTTCGATGATTTCGGCGGCCACCGGATCGCGGTTGATCTCGGTGCTGGCGTGGGAGCCGAAATCGATCGACACTACATTGTCCGAACTCTCCTGAATCGGAGCGAAAGCATCGAGCGTGCTCTTGATCCAGGCCGCTGCGGGGGCTTCGAAATCGAGATCGCAATCGATCCTGTCGACCGTGCGTACCGCCCCGAGCTCGGCGAGCCGTGCATCGATGGCTTTGCCGACGCCGCAGAATTCCGCATAGGCGGTGTCGCCCAAGGCCAGCACGGCGAATGTCGTGCGTTCGAGGCGGGGCGCCGATTCTCCCATGAGGTCCGCATAGGCCCGGGCGGCCCGCGCTGGCGGCTCGCCTTCGCCCCAGGTGGCGGCAATCACTATCAGCCGTTCATGCTTCGGCAGGTCGGCGATATCGAGATCCGCGAAGTCGACGACCTTCGGCTTGAAGCCGCCCTTCCGGGCGAGCTTCGCCACGTCCTGGGCCAGCCGCTCCGCATTACCCGATTCGCTGGCAAAAAGGATCGTGAGCGGCTCGGCCGCGCGGGTCGGGGCATCCACCCGGGGAAGGGGCGCCTGACCGGCATCGATTCCGGCAAGGAAGCCGGCAAGCCACGCGCGCTGGACGGGGGAGGCCGCACTCAGGACGCGGTCGAGGCTGAGCCTGGCGTCGTCTCCAAAGGGCGCTGTTTGGGGCAGGAGGGCAAATGCTGACATGGCTTGAGTTTCGCGCGGTATCTTAGAGCAAGTCAATGAAACGTTCTTTTTAAAGAACTTCAGCCGGTAGAAAAATCTTTCTCCGGTCATCGCTGACGGAGAAAAGGATTCTTATGGGATCTGAGCGTCGGGATGGGGCGTGCAGCCCGAGCATGAATTTAGCTGCATTCCAGTCCTAGACCGCGATCTCGATCGGCAGGGCCGTGGTGGACTTCACGCGCTCGACGCTGAAGCGGGAACTGACGTTCTTCAAAGGAACTATGCCAATCAAACGCTTGTAGAACAGGTCATAAGCCTTGACGTCCGAGACGACGACCCGGAGCAGGTAGTCCACGTCTCCTGCCATGCGATGGAACTCGACCACTTCGCTCATGGTCGAAATGACGTTTGCGAAGCGCTCGAGGGACTCCTGCGTATGATCGCCGGCTTCGATGCACACGAAGACTGTCAGGCCGAGTCCGAGCTTTTCAGGGTCCAGCAGGGCTACCCGCCGCTGGATCACTCCCTGTGTTTCGAGGCGCTGAATGCGTTTCCAGCATGGGGTTTGGGACAAGCCGACCCTCTGGCCGATCTCTGCGACAGAAAGTGTGCCATCCTGCTGAAGAAGATCTAAAATTTTTCGGTCGATGCGGTCCATCTCTGCATCCCGTCCTCTGGCGAATATTGGTCCCGTGGCTCTGACCCCTCAGGGAAGAATATTCTCTTCTTGCGACGTCTTAGTCATCCGGCTGAACGGCCGGTGGTTCGGTTCAGAACGACCTGACCTTGACATCGTTCTTTATTAAGAACAAGTTCGATTTTGCGTTTTGGAGGTCTTCACGATGGATTTGGGCTCACGAGGCTCAGGGGCCGACGATTTGGCCCGCGCCATGACGGACGCAAGCCTAGCGGACAGGCTCGCTCTCGCCTCGCGCTCGGTCGGCGGCCGACTGGTCTTCACAACAAGTTTCGGTCTTGAAGACCAGGCAATCACCCATGCGATCTTCCGGACGGGCCTGGACCTTCACATCGAACTCGTGACCCTGGATACCGGCCGGCTGTTTCCCGAGACCTACGATCTTTGGGCGCAGACGGAGGAACGTTACGGACGCCGGATCAACGCGGTCGGTCCAGACCGCTCCGATCTGGAAGCTTTGGTGGCCCGCCAAGGCATCAACGGGTTCCGTCAGTCCGTCGACGCGCGGAAGGCCTGCTGCGATGTTCGCAAGGTGGAGCCCCTGGGGCGTGCGCTTGCCGGGGCTGCAGGATGGATCACGGGCCTTCGCGCCGAACAATCGGCTTTCCGCGCCGCCGTGCCGCTGGCCTCGCGGGACGAGGCTTATGGCCTGATCAAGATCAATCCTCTCGCCGATTGGAGCCGGCAGGATCTCGTTCGCTATGTTGCCGACAACGCGGTTCCCTATAACCCGCTGCACGACCAGGGATATCCCTCCATCGGCTGCGCACCCTGCACCAGAGCAGTCCGGCTGGGCGAGTCCGAGCGTGCGGGACGCTGGTGGTGGGAGCAGGAGGCCAAGAAGGAATGCGGCCTGCACCTCGTACCCACTCATAGAATTCAGGAGCATTCCCATGATCGGCGGGCGTGAAGCAGAAAGCGTGCGCGATGAAAGACGGCCCGCTCCTCACAATTCCTTGTCCTTGGATAAGGAACTCCGATCCGGCCTGACCCATCTCGACCGACTGGAGGCGGAGAGCATCTACATCATGCGCGAGGCGGTCGCCGAAAGCGACAACCCGGTCATGCTGTATTCCATCGGCAAGGACTCCTCGGTCCTGCTGCACCTGGCCCTCAAGGCCTTCTATCCGGCAAAGCCGCCCTTTCCACTTCTTCATGTGGACACCACCTGGAAGTTTCGCGAGATGATCGCCTTCCGGGATCGCCGGGCGCGCGAACTCGGGCTCGACCTTTTGGTGCACACGAATCCGGATGGACTTGCTCGCAATATCGGCCCGATCAGCCACGGATCGGAAGTGCATACCGATGTCATGAAGACCCAGGCGCTCAAGCAGGCTTTGGAGCGCTACGGCTTCGATGCCGCTTTTGGCGGCGCCCGCCGCGACGAGGAGAAGTCGCGCGCTAAGGAGCGGGTGTTCTCGCTGCGCAACGCTCATCATCGCTGGGATCCCAAGCGCCAGCGGCCCGAGCCCTGGCAGCTCTATAACGGACGCAAGCGCCGCGGCGAGAGCCTGCGGGTCTTTCCGCTCTCCAACTGGACCGAGCTCGATATATGGCTCTACATCCATCGGGAGAACATCCCCATCGTTCCGCTCTATTTTGCCGCAGAACGCCCGGTGGTGGAGCGGGACGGCATGCTCATCCTCGTCGACGACGAGAGATTGCCGCTTCATCCCGGCGAGCAGCCGCAAAGACGGGCGATCCGGTTTCGAACGCTCGGCTGCTATCCCCTGACCGGCGCGGTGGAAAGCACGGCAGCCACTCTCCCTGACATCATCCGCGAAACGCTCGAGGCGCGGACGTCTGAACGCCATGGACGCGCCATCGACAAGGACACGGCGGCGTCCATGGAACGCAAGAAGCAAGAGGGTTATTTCTGATGTTGGTTCATTCCGAACCTGAGAGTTTCGATCTGGAGGATTATCTTGCAGCCCATGAGCGCAAGAGCCTGCTGCGGTTCATCACCTGCGGCTCCGTCGACGACGGCAAGTCCACGCTGATCGGCCGCCTGCTGTTTGAGTCCAAGCGCCTGTTCGACGATCAGCTCGCAGCACTCGAGCGGGACTCGCGCAAGCATGGGACGCAGGGCGGGAGCATCGATTTCGCCCTTCTGGTGGATGGACTTGCAAGCGAGCGCGAGCAGGGCATCACCATCGACGTCGCCTATCGCTTCTTCTCGACCGACCGGCGGACCTTCATCGTCGCCGACACCCCTGGACACGAGCAGTACACTCGCAATATGGCAACAGGCGCATCGACGGCCGATGTCGCCATCCTCCTCATCGATGCTCGCAAGGGCCTCACGCGCCAGACCCGCCGCCACGCGCTTCTTGTGTCCATGCTCGGGATCCGTCACGTGGCTCTGGCGATCAACAAGATGGACCTCGTGGAATGGTCCGAGGAGCAGTTCGACCAGATTGCAGCGGAGTTCAGGGCCTTTGCGACCAATCTGGGATTTGATCAAATCACCGCCATTCCCTTGGCAGCTCTGCACGGCGACAACGTCGTCGAGCCGTCGTCACAGGCAGCTTGGTATGATGGGCCGACGCTGCTCTCGTATCTCGAAATCGTCGAGGTCGAGCAGAAGGCGGATACCGAGCCGTTCCGCATGCCGGTCCAGTGGGTCAATCGGCCTAACGCGGACTTCCGCGGGTTCGCCGGCTTCGTCACCAGCGGCCGTGTCCGGTCCGGAGAAAGGGTGCGGATCCTGCCCTCGGGACTGGAGACATCCGTTGCGCAGATCGTGACGATGGATAGAGAACTGAACGAGGCCGTTGCCGGGCAATCCGTCACGCTCACCCTGTCCGACGAGGTCGACATCTCCCGGGGAGACGTCATCGCATCGGTGGAGAGACAGGTTCAAGTCTCCGACAGGATCGAAGCCCGCCTGTTCTGGATGGCGACGGAGCATCTGAAGGAAGGGGACCAGTTCCTCCTGAAGCTCGGTGCCGCAGCCGTGCCGGCCAGGGTCGTGCGCGTGCATCATAGGATCGACCTTGGATTGCTGGAATCTGTCCCTGTGTCTTCGCTCGGGGCGAACGACGTCGGCCATGTGGTTCTTGCCCTGGACCAGCCCGTCGCCTTCGATCGCTATACGGAGAGCCGCCGCACGGGCGGCTTCATCCTCATCGACCGGGAGAGTTTCGATACGGTTGCGATCGGGCTCGTGGACGGCGCTGTGGTCGAGCAGACTGTCAGCCCCCGGGTCATTCGGAACAATGCCCCATGGGCTTGGATCAAGTGGACCGGCGAGCAGAAGCGGCGGAGTGCCGTCAAGGCGATGTCATGGCGGGTCATCGGATCTGTCGCGACGGTTGGCGTCGCGGTCGTCCTGACCCAGGATATTCGCTTGGCCGCGGCAATCGGCGCGACCGAGGTGGTGACCAAGCTCGTGCTCTATTACGGCCATGAGCGTTTATGGGCGCGCATCCGATACGGCCTGTCCGTTGCAACCGGGCAGCATGGTGGTGGGCCCCAGAGTTCGAGCGCCAACTAGGCGCTGGCTCCCGCCCGGAGAACCAATCGTCAGAGCAGATATTTGTCAAGCCGCCCTGAGAGTCAGGGGCAGGTTGAAGGAAGACCAATGAGCGAGCGCTCCCGTCGAGACCGGCCCCTGCATGCGGATACCCGACTTGTCCATGAGGGCACGTTACGGTCTGATTTCGGTGAGACCTCGGAGGCGCTGTTCCTCACTCAGGGCCACGTCTATGCCAGTGCCGAAGAATGCGAGGCCCGTTTCACCGGGGAGAGCCCGGGCTTTCTCTATGCCCGCTTTTCGAACCCGACCGTCACGATGTTCGAGCAGCGTATGGCGTCCTTCGAAGGAGCCGAATCCGCTCGCGCGACGGCAACCGGCATGGCTGCCGTGACGGCTGCTCTAATGGGCCTGCTGCAGGCAGGTGACCACATCGTTGCCGCCCGTGCCCTCTTCGGTTCCTGCCGTTACGTGGTCGCCGAGCTTCTGCCGCGGTTCGGCGTGGCATCCACTCTGGTGGACGGAACGGATCTCGACGCTTGGCGCAAAGCCGTGCGGCCGGAGACGAAGGTCTTCTTCCTTGAAAGCCCGGCCAATCCTACGCTCGAGGTCATCGACATCGAGGCCGTTGCGGGAATTGCCCGTCATGCAGGGGCGAAGCTAGTGGTCGATAACGTGTTCTCGACGCCGGTGTTTCAGAAGCCGCTGCAGCTCGGAGCCGACTGCGTCGTGTATTCGGCCACCAAGCACATCGACGGCCAGGGACGCTGTCTTGGCGGGGTCATCCTCGCGTCCGAGGAGTTCATCCAGACCCATATCCATACGCTGCTGCGGCAAACGGGTCCTTCCATGTCCCCGTTCAACGCATGGGTGCTTCTGAAGAGCCTGGAGACGCTGCCTCTGCGCGTCGAGCGCCAGACCCGGACGGCGGCCCTCGTCGCCGACGAATTGGCAGGCCATTCCAAGATCCGCCGTCTGATCTATCCGGGCCGCCCCGATCATCCGCAGGCCGACATCATCGCCCGGCAGATGTCGGGAGGCTCGACCTTGATCGCGCTCGAGATCGACGGCGGCAAGGCAGGGGCCTATCGTTTCCTCAACGCCCTCGAACTGATCCGGATCTCCAACAATCTCGGCGATGCCAAGAGCCTGATCACTCATCCGGCAACCACGACACATCAGCGCTTTACGCTGGACGAGCGGAGGGAGATGGGGGTCTCGGAGGGACTGGTCAGACTCTCGATCGGCCTCGAGCACACGGACGACCTGGTCGAGGATTTGCTGCAGGCTCTCGAGCGGGTTTGAATGCTCAGGTGCCGCTTTCCAAGTCTGTAGTGACGGGCCTGTCAGGATCCTGCGTCCATTCCGACATCGAGCCGTCGTACAGCGTGACGTCGGGACGTCGAAGCACTTCCGAGAGGACGAACCAGTTCGTGGAAGCAAGATGGCCTGTGTTGCAGTAGCTGATCACCGGCCCAGGCGGAACCTGCTCGAAAAGCTGCTCCAGTTCGGCGGGAGGCCACAGACGTCCTGTGCCCGGTTGAAAGGCCATGCCGTGATCCAGGTGGATGGCACCCGGCAGATGCCCGGCGCGAGCAACCTGCGGGCTCTTCTCACGTCCATCGAACTGCGCCGGCGAGCGTCCATCGAGCAGCGTCGCGTTTGTTCGTGCAATGGCGGTTTCGACACGAGCGACCTCGGCTCTCAAGCTTGCGATAAACTGGACGGGGTAGGGCTCGCTTGCTCTTGGCAAAGGCGGCCCCGTCTCTTCCGGATTGCCGCTTTCATACCAAGCCTTGTAGCCGCCGTCGAGGATCGAGACCCGCACATGGCCTGAGACCTTCAAGGTCCAATAAACCCGGGCGGCGGCGCTGAAATCGGACGGGGTGTCTCCGGCCGATACGATAATGGCATGGTGTTGCGGCGTGAGGCCGATGCGGCTCAGGAGAGTGGACAACCGCGCCGCATCCGGCAGAAGGCCGCCCGCTCCTCCCTCGGCGATCCGCCATCCATCGGCTGCATAGTCGCTGTGAACGGAGCCAAGGATGTGTTTCGCCTCGAAGGATGTCCGGCCGCTGCTCTCCGTCGAACGGATGTCCACGATCAGGAGCGAAGCATCGCCGAGACGGTCTGCAAGCCAATCGACGGAGACGAGCGGTGGAACAACGGTCATGGTCGGCGGCTCAACTCGCTCTCGGCTGAGGCACGATGCGCAGGTAAGGCTTCGGCGCCTTCCAACCGCCCGGATAAAGATTCTTGGCCTCCTCGTCCGAAACCGAGCCTGCGATGATGACGTCCTCGCCCTGCTTCCAGTTCGCCGGCGTCGCAACCCGGTGCTGCGCCGTGAGCTGGAGGGAATCGATCACGCGCAGCACCTCGTCGAAGTTGCGACCGGTGGTCATGGGATAGACGAGGACGAGCTTGATCTTCTTGTCCGGGCCGATGATGAAGACGTTGCGGACCGTCTGATTGTCGGCGGCCGTGCGGCCCTCCGACGTTTCTCCGGCATGGGCCGGGAGCATGCCATAGAGCTTCGAAATCTTCAGATCGGGATCGCCGATGATGGGATAATTCACGGCTGATCCTTGCGTTTCCTCGATGTCGCGCGCCCAAGCCTCATGCTTTTCGACGGGATCGACGGAAAAGCCGATGACCTTCACGCCGCGGCGGTCGAATTCGGGCTTGAGCCGCGCCACCTCGCCGAGTTCCGTCGTGCAGACAGGGGTGAAGTTCTTCGGATGCGAAAACAGCACCGCCCAGGAATCGCCGATCCATTCATGAAAACGAATAGGACCCTCGGTCGTTGCCGTTTCGAAATCTGGGGCGGTCTGGCCGATTTGAAGTGTCATAGGGGGGTCTTTCTGTGAGGTGCGTCTGTTGGCTGATTTCTCGATCAACGAAACTGGGTGCATTCCCGGTCGTCCATCCTGTCAGGTCGCTCGCATTCATAAGAAGCATCTTACAAACCCTCGTGCGGCTCGACATGAGGATCGAAGCGACCCCGCTGCAGACAGGACATCGCGGATCGCCCGACGTGGGAAATCCGAGTAGCGTCACGAGTTTCGAGCGGCAGAGGGACAGAGTCAACAAAATGTTCTTTTTAAAGAACAAAGATTCGGGATAATTTTTGCCTCTTGAACGCTCTTTCCATAGAAAAACATTCTTGGAGGTGCATTGAGAGACCCATAGAAGCACAACTTAGATGCCTTCCATGGCGCGGGAACAAATAAGAATGAACTTCTGCTCAAATCGGCTCAAGCAGAACAGATATTTCTCTGCTGAAGCGACCTATTGAAATACACTTCTCCCGAATGACTGGACTGAATTAGAAGTGGGCAGAAATCCCTTAAACGAAGCGAATCTGACACTCGAGTGAATTTGACATTCGTTCTTTTTAACGGATAGTTCTTTGCTCCATTCCAGCGGGTTCCGCGCTCGATGCTTCACGGCTCGTGCCCGCTGAGGTCAGACCCAGGAGGGTTACGTGCAAGGCAGATCCCTGAATGTCGCCGAAGAATACCTGCATTCCTCGTTCCGGACAGTCCTATCGGCCATCGGCTTGATCGGGCTGAGCGTTGCAAGCCTGTTGATCCTGTCCGGCGCCGCAGCGGCGCAGACGCAGTTGCTGAACGTATCCTACGATCCGACGCGCGAACTCTACCGCGAGGTCAATCAGGCCTTCGCCGATGAGTGGAAGGCCCGGACCGGCGAGACCGTCAATGTTCGCGCCTCCCATGGCGGATCGGGGGCTCAGGCCCGAACCGTGATCGATGGTATCGATGCCGATGTCGTGACGCTTGGCATCCCGTCCGACATCGATGCGATTGCAAAAGCCACCAAGAAGATCCCGGCGGATTGGCGCAGTAGACTGCCCAACAATTCGCTGCCCTACACGTCGACCGTGGTCTTTCTGGTCCGTAAGGGCAATCCGAAGGGCATCAAGGATTGGGACGATCTCGTGAAGCCGGGGATTCAGGTCATCACCCCGAACCCGAAGACCTCTGCGGGCGGGCGGTGGAATTTCCTGGCCGCCTGGGGCTACTCCCACTCCAGGGATGGGAATGCCGACAAGGCCAAGGACTTCGTGAGCGCGCTCTACAAGAACGTGCCCGTGCTCGACACAGGTGCGCGCGGATCGACCGTCACCTTCGCCCAACGCGGTCTGGGAGATGTGCTGCCGGCCTGGGAGAACGAAGCCTTCCTCGTTCTCGATGAGTTCGGCCGCGACAAGTTCGAGATCGTGGTGCCGAGCCTGTCAATCCTGGCAGAGCCTCCGGTCGCGCTCGTCGACGGGAACGTGGACGCCAAAGGCACGCGCAAAGTCGCTGAAGCTTATCTCAAGTTCCTCTATTCCGATAAGGCGCAGGCGATCTTCGCGAAGCATCATTACCGGCCGAGCAAGGCCGAGGCAGCCAAGCCGGAGGATCTCGCGGTCCTGCCGAACCTGAAGCTGTTCACGATCGAATCCCTGCAGGGCAGCTGGGACGACATCCAGAAGAACAACTTCGACTCGGGCGGGCTCTTCGATCAGATCAGCAAGCGTTGATCCATGCGCTCTGCTTCCTTTCTGCCACTCAAACAAGCGAGCGTGCTGCCGGGCTTTGGCGTCACGCTCGGCTACACTCTGCTCTATCTCGGGCTTCTGGTGCTTCTGCCGCTCGGGGCGCTCGTGGCCAAGGCTTCGGGCATAGGCTTCGCCGGTATCATTGCGGTCGCCCTTGAGCCGCGGGTCGCCGCTGCGCTCTGGACGAGTTTCAGCATCTCGCTCGTCGCGGCAGGCGTCGCATCCCTGTTTGGGCTCCTGGTCGCCTGGGTCCTCACCCGGTACGACTTTCCAGGCCGAAGGATCGTCGATGCCATCGTCGATCTGCCGTTCGCCCTTCCGACGGCGGTCGCAGGCATTGCGCTGGCCGCGCTCTATGCGCCCAACGGGTGGGTGGGCGCCTTCCTCGATCCTCTCGGCCTCAAGGTGGCGTACACCCCGGCCGGCATTTTCATCGCCCTGGTCTTTATCGGACTGCCCTTCGCCGTCCGCACAGTCCAACCCCTGATTGCCGAAATCGAGCGCGAGCTGGAGGAGGCTTCGGCAACTCTCGGGGCATCGCGATGGCGAACCGTGTGGAGCGTTCTTCTCCCGCCGCTTCTCCCAGGCGTGCTGACGGGCTTCGCCTTGGCCTTCGCCCGCGCCGTCGGGGAGTACGGCTCCGTGATCTTCATCGCGGGCAACCTACCTTATGTCTCGGAGATCGCTCCGCTGCTGATCGTGATCAAGCTCTCCGAATACGACTATACCGGTGCGACGGTGATCGCGACGATCATGCTGGCGATCTCCTTTTCGGCCCTTCTTGCGATCAACCTGATTCAAGCCTGGAGTCGGAAGAGGTTCGGCCATGTCTGATATGAGTGCCGCTCTCCTTCCATCAGCTCGGTCGGCGGCGCCTGTCGCGACGGAGCGGGACTGGGTGCGGCGGCTGACCATTGCCGTCGCGCTCGTCTTCCTGGTCCTGTTCCTGATCCTGCCGCTCGCCGTCGTGTTCGTAGAGGCGTTCCGGCGCGGATGGGAAGGCTATCTTGCGG
This sequence comes from Microvirga sp. CF3016, assembly GCF_036314085.1. Lineage (NCBI taxonomy): Bacteria > Pseudomonadati > Pseudomonadota > Alphaproteobacteria > Hyphomicrobiales > Methylobacteriaceae > Microvirga > Microvirga sp. CF3016. The sequence goes on along the minus strand of NZ_JAYGGM010000006.1, from coordinate 327,035 downwards.
CGCTTCAGGAGGCGGATGCATGGGCGGCGATCAGGCTCACGCTTAACGTGGCGGCCATCTCCGTTCCGTTGAATGTCGTCTTCGGCCTTGCGGCGTCATGGGCAATCGCCAAGTTCGAGTTCAAGGGCAAGAGCCTTTTGATTACGCTGATCGATCTGCCGTTCTCCGTCTCGCCGGTCGTGTCGGGCCTCATCTACCTGCTCCTCTTCGGCGCCCAGGGATTATGGGGGCCTTGGCTCATGGCGCATGGCATCAAGATCGCCTTCGCGCTGCCGGGCATCGTGCTTGCCACCGTCTTCGTGACGTTTCCGTTCGTGGCGCGGCAGCTCATCCCTCTCATGCAGGAGCAGGGCATTGCGGAAGAAGAGGCCGCGCTGACGCTGGGCGCCAGCGGGTGGCGCACCTTTGCCACCGTGACCCTGCCTAACATCAAATGGGGGCTGCTTTACGGTGTTCTGCTGTGCAATGCCCGCGCCATGGGTGAGTTCGGCGCGGTCTCCGTCGTCTCAGGGCATATCCGCGGCCTGACCAACACCATCCCGCTTCATGTGGAGATTCTCTACAATGAGTACAACTTCGTTGCGGCCTTTGCCGTCGCCTCGCTCCTCGCTTGCCTTGCCCTCCTCACATTGGCGCTCAAGTCCTTCCTCGAGTGGCGTCACGGAGCCGATCTCGCCGGTGGCGCGCATCGCTGAGCAGCGCCAAGCCGTCGACATCCGCGTCGCCGGAGTGACGAAGGTGTTCGCAGGCGCGGCCGCGCTCGACGACGTCGATTTGGACGTGAGGCCGGGAGAACTCTTGGCACTGCTCGGACCATCCGGGTCCGGAAAGACAACGCTCCTGCGCATTATCGCGGGATTGGTGGAAGCCGACCGCGGGCAGGTGTTCTTCGGCGGCCTAGATGCCACCACTCTGCCCGTGCAGAAGCGTCAGGTTGGCTTCGTCTTCCAGCATTACGCCCTGTTCAGGCACATGAGCGTCGCGGGCAACATCGCCTATGGGCTGCAGGTACGCGAGCGCGCGAGCCGGCCGTCCAAGGCCGAGATCCGGCGCCGTACGTCGGAGCTGCTCGATCTCGTCCAGCTCTCCGGCTATGAGAGCCGTTTCCCGGCGCAGCTCTCCGGCGGCCAACGTCAGCGGGTCGCCCTGGCTCGGGCGCTGGCGGTGGAACCCCGCGTCCTGTTGCTCGACGAGCCCTTCGGTGCCCTCGATGCCAAGGTGCGCAAGGATCTGCGCGCCTGGCTGCGCGACATTCACGAGCGCACCGGGAAGACGACGGTCTTCGTCACGCACGACCAGGACGAGGCGCTGGAACTGGCAGATCGGGTGGCGGTCCTCAATCAAGGACACTTGGAACAGGTTGGAACGCCCGACGAGGTGCAGGATCACCCTGCGACGCCTTTCGTCATGGCGTTTCTCGGTCAGGCGGCTCGCTTTCCCGCGGACATCCGCGACGGGCGTGTGCTGGTTCACGGAAGATCCGTGCCTGTGGCCGCGCCGAGAGCCACCATCGGGCAGGCCAGTCTCTACTGCCGTCCCTGGCACCTGAAGCCGGTGGCCCTCGGCCAAGGGCACGTCACAGGCTCCATCAGCGGAATCCGGCGTCTCGGATCCATGCGGCGGATCGAGGTCTCTCATGTCGATGGAACGAAGCTGGAGGTCGAGGTTCCTCTAGTGACGAGCCTGCGCCCAGGCGAGGAGATCGGCCTTGAAATCCTGGACGGCGTGTTTTTCCCAAGCTCGTGAAGCTCCGATCATGGGGCATCTTAAACAATGCATCCCTAGAAGGGGATCGGATGTCATGCCTCTACGCCTTCTGCGAATAGTCAGGAAAGGCCGCGAGGCAGACCTTGTCCGAAGTCCCGCTTTTGCGGCGTGAGCGGGTCTTCACTTGGTCTCCAGCATTTCCTGGCTCGGCCCTAAGCCGATCTTTGATCGTCCAAACAGCGTCAACGGGGCCATCGTGGCACGATGCACGCTCAGCCTGCGTAGAGGCGGCCGCCGATAGACATCCTTGATCTGCTCGACCGCCTTCCAGCGCAGCTTGGGTATCCGCGGCGCTCTGCCACTTTGGATCTGCGCCTTCGGCTGCTCACATCATCCCGATGCAAACGCTCCCAGCCGGATTCCTATCCAACGGCTCAGCCAACAAAGACGCTAGGCCGACGATCAACTTGCCTCGGCCCAAACTCTGGCGGCCCAAGCGCGTCTTCGTCACACCTTCCGCTCTCGAGTGGGAACATGGCCACGCCATGCTCGCCCGTGCCGAAGCTCTCGGTTGCGAGATCGTGCGTCTGAAAGCCAATCGTCTCGTGAGACTTGCGGGTGAGGACCCGCGGCGCACCTATGTGGATGCCAAGAACACGCTCGCGATCGTCGTCGCTCCACCTGCCAAGCTGCACTTACAGCCCATTCCGCCGAGCGCGGATTGGCGCCTTGATCTGGCGGAGGGCTGCCCGGCTCATTGTCAATACTGCTACCTGGCCGGTAGCCTCACTGGTCCGCCGGTCACGCGTGTCTATGCCAATCTGCCGGAGATCCTGAGTGCGGCGGAGCGTCATCTGGATCGTGGAGCGATCACCTCCCGGTCTGCCAAGCGCCGACATGAGGGCACCACGTTCGAGGCGTCCTGTTACACCGACCCGCTCGGCATCGAGCACCTGACCGGCTCTCTCGCAGAGACCATCCGCTACTTCGCGCAGCTCGATGCTGCCGTTCAACTGCGCTTCACCTCCAAGTTCGATGCCGTGGAGCCGCTTCTCAATCTCGACCACAAGAGGCGCACACGCATGCGTGTGTCGGTCAACGCCCCGTCGCTTGTGTGCTTTGAAGGCGGGACGGCAGGCCTCCGGACCCGTTTGCAGGCGGCGCGCCGGATGGCGGAGGCAGGCTACCGCATTGGCCTCACGATCGCACCTATCATGCCGATGGGAGGGTGGCGGGAGGAGTATCAGACGCTGCTCGACCTTGCTGCCGCGACCCTCGGTGAAAGGCCCGGGGCAGACCTCACCGTCGAGTTGATCACGCACCGCTTCACGGCCGGATCAAAAGAGGTCTTGACGGGCTGGTATCCGGGTTCGAGCCTCGACATGGACGAGGCCACACGGGCGCAGAAGCGCACGAAGTACGGCTCTCTCAAGTATGTCTATGAACCAGAGGTGATGAGGCAGATGCGCGACTTTTTCATGGCCGAGCTGCCCATCCGACTCCCCGACGCACAGGTGCTCTACTGGACGTAGGGTCCTGGAGCCGCTGAGGATTACTAGTCGGAACGGCAGCTCTCGGCGCTGATCTGAGTAAAGCAAACGTCCCCATTTACGCAGTGAGCGGAGCTCCGTCAGGCCACATATACTACTGTGTTTGATCCCCAACAGACATCCCTAAGAGGCGTGTTCGTAGGTTCGGCAGCCAGAATGTGGACGACTGCTATCGGTGCCCGCCGAACGAGGAAGTGTATTCGTCTCCGCTGGACACGACCCGTATCCGCCTCCGAGCGCCATTGGCTCACCCGAACCAAGCCTAGTAATCAGCTCCATCCTCCTTCGCCCGGGCGATGAACCTCCCGGCAACCGCCTTGCCGAGCTGAACGCCGGCCTGATTGTCGATCTCATAATGGAGGCCAGCCCAGACGCGCGAGTCGCCAGCCTCCTTGCCGAGCATGCGGATGAAGTCCGCGCGTGTGGGGAACAGATAGGCCAGGATCTCGCTGCGCGCCGTCGAGAGCACCGAGTGGTTGGACGGGTAGCTCGGGAAGTTCGGCACTGCAAACAGCAGTGGGATGTCCGGGTCGAGCTGGTGCGGTCGCAGGTACCAGTAGGCGTACTTCCCATCGTTGCTCGCGAGAAATGCGTCGTAATACACGGTCGCAAGCAGCGCATAGGCGCGAGCCGCACGGGGCGGATTTTGATCGGTCTTGTCCTCGAACAGCCACTTGCTGGCATAGTCGTACCAGCCGGTCATCAGGCCGGCGGGGCTTTGCCAGAAATAGGCTTTGGAATTTGACACGAAGGTCCGGTCGTATTTGCGGATCGCTTCCGTTTGCGCCTTCACAGCCTCCGAACGGCAATCGGGCGGAGGAGGTGGCCTGAATTCCCCGGCGGAGGTCAACAGGATCGGCTTCCAGTTGGGCAGGGTCACGTTGCCTGGATTGTTTCCGGTCCACAAGCATGGCCCGGTTGGAACCGTGCCGGTCCACTTCGCATCGGATCCGTCAGCCTTTGCAGCCTCGATCACGCGCTCCGCAACGCGCCGACCGAGCGCGAGACCGGCAGCGGCGCCGCTGGGGAACTGCACGCCGGCTTTGACCCGGGATAGCGCCTGCTCCTCAGCCATGGCTTGGAGCGATGCCGCTTCATTGGGAAGGAAATACGCCAGTACTGTCGCGGCAGCACCTGCGGCGGCGGCATGCTCGGAGGGATAAGAGGGACTGTTGGGCGTCGGCAGGACGGTTACGATGCCGGCATCCACCTCCCGTGGCCGTGGCCGCTTGTAGTGGTACTTCGACTCCCACGTGGCGATGGTGGCGTCGTGGATGGCCATGGTCATGTAGGTGTAGATGCGGTGCGACCCAGGTGGAAGCGGCTGGCCGGTGAAGAGGCGCTTGTTGATCAGCTCGATCCATTGGTAGCCGGACGCACCCGCGTCCCAGAACGCAATTCGCGCATACGATTGCTGATCGTTCCTGCGAACAAGCTCGCGGAGCTGTTCAAGCTCGACCGCAGTAGCAGTAGAATCGGGAGGTGCTGGAACCCGGAAGTCCTTTCCGGAGGGGATCACCCACGTTTTCCAAGCTCCGGCATTGGGCTCGATCCCATCAGTTTGGGCAGCCGAGGGTGGAGCGAAAGCGCAGCTCCCGAACAGAAGCAGGGCCATGCACGCACTGCGAAGGGAATGGAGCATGTTGAGTCTCCTGAAGATGGCCCAGCCCAAGAGCAGAACCCACTGTGGTGACCGCGTCCTTTCCCAGTTCGGTAGGTATCGTATAATTCCAATCATACACCCGCAGACCAGGGTTCGGAAGAACCCTGGACGAACCGTTCCTTACCTCTTCCGGTGTGCTGGGAGGTCCGTTCATGACACCACTCGGACCAAGCGCTTGGGTTCCGCTGATGGGGCGGTCCGCGGACCTCATTGCATCGGCTGTTCGTTGCTTATCGACCGGAAGCGAACTCGCTCTTGGGCAAGCTCGCTGAACCTGTGCAGAGCGACCCTCAAGGCAAATTGCACAGGCTTGTGTCGTTAGGCTGAGATCTTGTACGGAGTTGGGACGCCGGGTTCTGGTCTCCAGCCTTTGCTAATGCCTGCTCAGGGCCAAGGACGAGAGGGTCCTCAGTATTTCGGCATCTAGCTGCCGCTGACTTCAACGCTCCCCAGCCCGCTCACGTCGAACCGGTAAGTGAAGGGCGAGGTCGGAAACCGGGTCGTGACGATGCTGCCTGTCATGACGATGTCGCCCTTGCGCAGCCGGCGGCCCTTGGCAGCGAGATGGTTCGCCAGCCACGCGAGCGGCACGAACGGATGCCCAAGAGCATCGGAGCCGCGGCCCCGCGCGATTTCAACGCCATCCTGGTAGGCGATCCCCTCGAGCAGATCGAGACGCGCAGGAGGAGGCGCGAAGTCTCCGAGGACGACGCCGGCATTCCAGGAATTGTCAGCAACCAGAGTGTTGATGTCGAGAACTCTGTAATCGGCCTGACGGTCGTCGACGAGTTCGACCGCCGCCGCAACCGCATCGATGGCCGCGCCTGCCTGCTCGGGCGTGAACGGTTCGCCACGGGCATCCAGGTCTTGGCCCAAACGGACGCAGATCTCGAATTCAAGGCCGAGGTGCCCGTAATCGGCCATCGACAGGCGAACGCCGCTCCTGAAGACTCTTCTGTTGAAAATCGTCCCGCAGATAGGCTGATCGATGCCGCACATCTGTTGCATGCGCTTGGAGGTCAAGCCGATCTTGTAGCCCGCACAGGCGTCGCCGTCGATGATGGCCGCCACATACGCGTCCTGCACGCGGTAAGCGTCCATCAGGGTGCCGATGTCATCGAACGTGTGAAAGTTCACGCCGTTGCGGTGTTCGGCAACCAGCCGTTCCGCGATCGTGCTCCTTGGCTCGCCCAATTCCTTGATTCTCCTCGCTGCTCTCGATGCGGACAAGCAAGGTCCCGCAGCCCATTCGATCTGAACCATTCACGATCGACGTCGGAAGGACTGCAGGTCCTTGGTTCATGGCGCCGGCTCCGAAGGCTTCCGCTGCACGCAAGCCAGGATCCGGGCAGGCCTCCTTTGTCATTCGACCGTAATGTTGGCCCCGCGAATGACGTCGCCCCATTTCGCAACGTCGGCAGCGTGAACCTGACGCAGGGCCTGCGGCGAGCGCTGGTTCTCCGGCGGCGGCTCGGCGCCGAGCTGCAGGAACTTTTCGCGCGAGGCCGGATCGGTGATGGCCTTGATCAGGGCAGCGTTCAGCTTTTCGACGATCTCCGGCGGCGTGCCTTTCGGAGCAAAGAGAGCGTTCCAGACCACCATATCGATGCCGCTCATGCCGGCCTCGCTCGCGGTCGGCACATCGGGCAGGACGGGGGACCGCGTCGGAGCCAGCACGGCAAGCGGCCTGACCGTCTTGGCCTGGACTTGCGACATCAGGCTCGTCACCTGGTCGCACAGATAGCCGACCTGCCCCGAGACGACGTCCTGCAGGGCCGGTCCCGTGCCCCGGTAGGGAACGAGCGTGACCGAGGCACCGACGCGGTTGTTCAGCAGCAGGCAGGCGAGATGGGAGGTCGAGCCCACGCCCGCATTGCCGTTGGTCAGCTTGCCGGCGTTCGCCTTCATATATTCGGCGAATTCCGACAGCTTGGTCACCGGAATTGAGTTGTTGGTGACGAGCATGATCGGCGCGGAGGCGGCGATGCCGATCGGCTCGAAATCCGTCAGCGGATTGAAGGCGAGCTTCGGATAGAGCGCTGGCGAGAAGCTCATCGTGCTCATCGGCCCAACCAGGATGGTGTGACCGTCCGGCTCCGCCTTGGCGACCCGCCCCGCCCCCAATGTCCCGGCCACGCCGGCGACATTCTCGATCACCACCTGCTGCCCGAGGGTACGCGACATGTGCTCGGCCACGATACGACCGACAATGTCAGTCGGTCCCCCGGCCGCGAAGGGCACGATCATCGTGATGTAGCGGCTCGGGAAGTTTTGTTGCGCGAATGCCTGGATGCTGCCAAGCGTCAAAAACGCGGCGGCTGAAAGCGTAATCTTCCACTTGGACATGATTTCCTCCGATTGCTTGGTTGTTTTTCGAAGGCTAGCGACGGGACTCTGCTGCGTCAATTAAGTATCTAACTGGTGAGTTACATCTTTGCCGCTTCGCAGGGTCCGACGCGGCACAGGGGACCAGGGAACTTTTGGCAGGGGCGCTGCCGAGTGCTCGGTCGAACGGCGCCGGATCCCGATCAGCGTGCCCTGGTTCCAAGTGGGGGACTGTCTCAGGTCCTTCCAGCAGCCATGACGGGGTCGGTTTGGCGCTTGCCCGGGTCTCCCGCGGCACGGCGCTCGATCTCGCTCATCAGTTCATCGGCCATCTCCTGTAGGCGCCGGCACTCCGATTCCGGGAACTCGCGGGGCCGGGTGTCGATGACGCACAGGGCACCGATCACCAGACCGGCGGAGGTCCGCAGGGGAGCTCCGGCGTAGAAGCGGATGCCCTTCTCCAGCACGAGCGGGTCGTCCGCGAAACGCGGATCCGTGGTTACGTCCCCGGACACCAGCACCTCGTTCGCCGCGATCACGTATGCGTCGAGGGTTGCGTCGTGATGTCCGTGGACGGCATCGGTCTCACGGGTCTGCCCTGCGGCATCGGGATGGAGCCGATGCCCGTCGTCCATGAAGGACACGAGGGCGATCGGCGCGTCAAATGTCTGCGCGACTTTCCCCACGACCTCGTCGAACTGGCGGCTCTTCGCGGCGGTCAGGCCAAGATCCTGCAGGGCCGCGAGCTGCGCCTGCTCGGAGTCGACGGGAACCGGGGGCGTTCCGCCGGGCGAAGCCGGGCGGCAGAGCCATGCATCAACTTGTTCGGTGCAGGCTTCCAGCGAGGCGAACACCGCATCGGCCGCCATCTGCCTCTTGAGATCCTCCGTCTGCCCTGTTCCGGGCGCCAGGTTCCAGCAGCAGACGACGAGCTTTATATGCGGTGCCCGGCGGCGCAGACGGCGGCAGATGTAGCGGGCATAGACCTGCGGCTGAGGGTGGAGGTAGGAGAGGCACACCACGTCCACGCCCTGCAGGTCGAGCTGCCCCAGGGCTCCTTGGCTGACAGCGATCGGCGGCAGGACCCGTGCGCCGATGTTCCGCTCCTCGAGCACCTGCGCCATCATCTCGGCCGCCGCGCGGTCGAGTTCCGTGCGCCCCGCGAGACAGAGGACGGACGACGGCCGGCTCTGGGCCGACAATGCGCGATCCTCGTCCGTGGCTGTGTCCGCACCGGCCGGGGCGTTGTCCCGGATGTGATCTTCAACCTCCCGCACGACGCGGACCGCCGTGTCGGCCACGAGCCGCCGGTAGTTGGTATCCGTGGTGCTGCGCTGGCGGTCGTTCTCGGCCAGCCGAAGGGCCGGGATGGCCACATTGTCGTAGAATTCGCGCGAGGAGTGCTCGTCGACATAGTCCTCGGCCATCTCGACCGCCTCTTCCAGGTTGCCGGCGAGTAGACGCTGGTAAAGGCGCTCCTCGGGCGCGAGCACCGGATCGCTGCCGAGGAGAACGCCGAGGAATTCGAGCTGCGGCACGTAGCGTCCGATTACGACGAGACAGACCGTCAGGGGTGTCGCGAGAAACAGCCCGACCGGACCCCAGAGGCTGGTCCAGAAGATGGCCGCCATGATGATGGCCAGTGACGACAGGCCGGTGCTGGAGCCGTAGAGCCATGGCTCGATGACGTTGTTGCTGACGAGCTCGGCGACGAGGAACAATCCCACTACCCAGAACAACATGGTCCAGCCAGGATCCACCGCAATGGCGAGGGCGATCGGGAACAGGGCAGCAAGAAATGGCCCGAGATAAGGGACGAACCGCAGCACCGCCGCCAGCAATCCCCACAGCAGGGCATTGGGCACGCCGATGAAGTAAAGGGCAACGCCGATCGGGATGCCGTAGGTCAGGTTGACCACGAGCTGCATCAGCAGATAGCGACTGACCCGGGCAGCCGCGTCGTTGATCGCCTGCGTGCTCTTCTGGAGATCGCCGGCGCCGGCCAGCTTGATGAAGCGGTCGCGCAGGTCTTCCCGCTCGAGCAGCACGAAGATCACGAAGATCACTACGAGGCCGGCGGTGGCGAGGGGTGCGAGCAGCGGACCGACGACGGTTTGGATGATCTCGAGAGGCTTGGCCTGCGGCGCCTCAAGACGGACGGTGACCGGCTCCCGGGCGGGGCTGCCGCCGAGCCTGGACCCGGGTGTCTGCGCCGGCGGGTTTTCAGGCGCCTTGTCTTCGCCCGAAAGCTCCTTGCCGAGATCCTGGATCGTCGTCGTGACCCTGTCCACGACTCCGCCGCCGGGAGCGGACGCCTGCAAGGAGCGGATCTTGTCGGTGATGGTGGTCTGGTAGGTCGGGAGGTTGTCGGCGAGCTGAACGAGCTGGCGCCCGACCACGAAGGCGATGCCTGCGATCAGAATGAACGCGAGGGTGACGGCCACGAGAACCGCCGCGATGCGCGGCAGCCTCCAGCGCCTGAGCCGGTTGACCAGCGGCGTGAGGGCGAAGCTCAGGAGGATGGCCAAGGCGAAAGGAACGAAGATATCCCGGCCGAAATAGAGGCCTGCGATCGCCAGGACGATGCCGCCGGCGGTCAGGATGGGAGATCCTGCAGGCTGTATGGCGGGCTGCGGTGGAGCCGGAGGCGGATCGACCATCTTGCAGTGCCTTCGGTTCAGGTTGGCCGGAGGACAACTCGATGCCGGTGCCTTTGGATCCGATCAGAGGCCCGGGTGGACCGCCATGGTCAGACGCACGGGCTCTGCGAACGTTGCCACAAAGGGTCCAGAATCGACAATGGCCTCGCTCCGGCTGTGATGGATCTGACCTCCAATGGCGCTGCTTATGAGCACAAACTTGCAGCATCCTCATCAGTCAGGCGGATGGGATGGCTCAGGGCCGATTGGGAAACACCCATCTTGGCCGCAGCCCGCGTGAAGCTGCGCTCTCGGGCGACCACCAGGAAGGCAAGCAGATTATTCACGTTGTCGCGCGGCACGCATGGATCCTTCTCTCGTAGGGCACGACGATAATAGGGTGGCCGATGGCCCGAGGACGAGATTTCCGCCTGTCCTGCCACTCTCAGTAATGTTTCGCTTCGTTGTCGGGCGCAGGAGGCTCCGAATGGAGGCCGGCCCAGGTCTGGAAACCGCTCCTGTGCCGGCTCCGATGCTAACCCGGCTCGGTTCGAGAGGTTGACCAGAGAGCTAGCAAACCGGTCCCGCCGGAGGTTGGGCAAGACCATCGCCTACTTGATCTCTCATCAGATTCTCTGTCGTTATGTTTCGGCATTCTCACGGAAATGGCCGCACCCGTCCGGCTGGATCGGACGGCCAAGATATACGTACTCGATTGAATTCAGTCCATCAGATGGCGCGCACTCAAGCCAAGCGCTGTTTGAAGAACGACGTCAGCTTATCGAACGGAATCTTGTCTATTTGGTCATAAAGATCAACATGGTCTGCATTCTGCACAATGATCAGCTCCTTGGGATCGGAAGCCACCTTGTAGACATCTTCAGGGTAGTAGCGTGAGTGAGCGTTTTCTCCTGCCACCAGCAGAACCGGGCGCAGAGAAATCATTTCGATGTTTGCGTACATCGGAAAGCTGAAGAACGATATGGGGAGAAGCCTTTCACGAGCTATTCGCCAAGCTGCGAGCCCCCGCGGCGTCCGACACCAGACGCCGGACGGGTGACGCGTCTGCGCGTTGCTGCTTTCAGGAGCTTGCGGAAGGTTGGACACTCCAGATGCGAGGGAGCGGGACATTCGGCCACGTGCCGCAGGGCATCCCGCAGCATCCGCAGGTCGAGCATCTGACGCTGCAAATCATCCGCCTTGGCGTGCAACTGATCGCGGGGAATGTCGGGCCGGCCGTCCTTCCCGAACATGCCCGCGATCTCGGTGAGGGAGAAGCCTGCCGTCTTCCCGAGTTCGATCAGGGACAGCGTCAAGAGAACGTCGGCATCGAATTGCCGCCGCAGCCCATGCCGGCTGATCGAGCGGATCAAGCCAATCTCCTCGTAGTAGCGTAGCGTCGAAGGCGGCACGCCTGATCGTTCAGAAACCTCCCCGATATCCATCATTCCCATGCTTGACCTCAAGTTGACTTGAAGTCGTACTCTCTCTCGAATCATCAATTCGAGCAAGAGGCGCGCTATGGCCACCACCACAATCCCAAGGCAGACGCAGATCTGGCGAGACCCGCGAGCGATCGCGCTGCTGATGGCGGCATCGCTCACCACCATGGCCAATGCCACGATCAGTCCTGCGCTTCCCGGGCTTGAGCGCCTGTTCGCGGCTGATCCGAACGCCGCGATGCTGGTGCGACTGCTGGTGCCTGCACCCTCACTGAGCGTTGCCGTCTTCGCACCTTTCGTCGGCCTTGTTGCTGACCGATACGGTCGGCGCCGGATGCTTCTTGCCGGGGTCATCCTCTTCGTGCTCGCCGGCTGCGCGGGGCTGTTCCTTCCCGACCTCCCGACCATCTTTGCCAGCCGCTTGGTCCTCGGGATCGCTGTCGCCCTCATCATGACGGCACAGACCGCTCTCATCGGCGATTATTTTACGGGCGACGGCCGGAGCGCGTTGTCAGGTCTTCAGATATCTGCGAGGAACTTCGGAGGCCTCGTGTTCATCTCGCTTGCCGGATGGTTCGCGGCGATCTCGCCGCGCCTGCCGTTCACCATCTATGCGGTTGCCGCGGCCTTCCTGCCGTTGATATGGAAGGTGATCACGGATCCATCACGGACCACGCCCAATCCTGGTGCCAAGTTGGACGACCGCTCCCCGGGGCCCTCCGCATGGGGCGTCCTCTTCGCGTTGCTCGTGCTTCTCCAGGCGGTGACGAACATGATCTTCTTCGTCATGCCGACCCAGTTGTCGTTCTTCTTCGAAGCGGCCGGCTATGACAGCCCGATGATGACCGGTTCCGCGCTCGGGATCCTGATGCTCTCGGGCGGCGGCTTCGCGCTGCTGTACGGGCGGGTCCAGCGGGCCATCGGCTACGGTGGCGTCTTCGCTCTGGGCTATGGTGCGATGGCGAGTGGTTTCGTGTTGCTGGCCCTTGCTGCGACGCCTCTGGCTTGGTTCGTGGCAGCCGCTGCCATCGGCGCGGGCTATGCCTTAGTGTCGCCGAGCTTCGTGACCCTTGCCTTGGGGTTTGCTCCGATCCGGCGAAGGGGGCTGGCTGGTGGTGTCCTGACCGCTTCCGTGTTCATTGGCCAGTTCTGCTCGCCCCTCCTGAGCACACCGTTGGTCGCGGCATACGGTTACGAGGAGCTGTTCCACATCACCTCATCGCTTGCCGCCGTGATGGCCGTTGCGGCGGTCTTGAAGGCCTGCGCGATGAGATTCCAGGCATTGAAAGGCCGGATCTCAACGGTGGAGTGACGTCATATGGCGGAACGAGGACCAGCGCCCGGACGGAATTGTAGGGAATGATGCCTCTTGGCACTCCTGAGACGTAGAGGCTTGGTCCGCTTCGGCAAAGCAGACCTAACGGGTTCCCGAGCCGAAGCGGACCGCATTCGCCATCCCCGGTCGGCGACGAAGGTATTCCCGAAAGGATTGTGCGCACGATGTTCCCAGCCCTGGAAACCCAGTTCCGGAACCCGTCCATTGCCTCGGTGGGACCCAGCGCCGCCTTGCGCGTTACATCCATTCGCAATTGAAGCTGGACGATCAGAATGAACCACGAGCAGCCGGGAGCCGCCTTGGAACACTCCCCGGACCAGCCGAAGACCTCGGTCGATGAGCTGGTCTACCGCCTCCGCCAGCAGGAACTGCTGGCCGCGTTCGGCCGCCTTGCTCTCGAAACGCCGGATTTCAGGAGCCTACTCCAGGAGGCGACCCAGCTCTGCGCTGAAGGCCTGAACACCCGGTTCTGCAAGATCATGGAGTATCTGCCGGACGAGGAGCAGTTCATCGTTCGGGTCGGGGTGGGTTGGAAACCCGGTGTGATCGGGTCCAAGACAGGTGCCGACCTTGATAGTCCCACCGGCAATGCCTTCCAGACGGGCAAGTCCGTCATCTCCAGCCACCTGGAGCACGAGGGGCGCTTCCGCACGCCGCAGATCCTGATGGAGCACGGGATCAGGCGAGCGATCAACGTCCCGATCATCACCCCGAGAAGCCGCTATGGCATCCTGGAAGTGGACAGTCCGGTCGAGAGCCGGTTCACCGAGGCCGATATCGCTTTTATGCAGGGCTTCGCTAACCTGCTCGGGGTCGCGCTGGAGCGGCGCACGGGCGAGGCTGCGCTGCACGAAACCGAGGAGCGCTACCGGCTTGCGGCCAGGGCTACCAACGACGTGATCTGGGATTGGGATCTCCGCGCTGACCGCATCCTGTGGAACGAGGCCGTCACCAAGCTCTTCGGCTATGCAAAGACCGAGACGGACGGCTCCTGGTGGAAGGACCACATTCATCCCAGCGACAGTGAGCGGGTGATCGAAAGCATGCAGTCGGCCATTGCCAGCGCTCACGAGACCTGGAGCGCGGAGTACCGCTTCCTGCGAGCGGATGGCTCGGAGGCCTACGTCTTCGACCGTGGTTTCGTCATCCGCGACGACCAAGGACGTGTGATCCGGATGATCGGCTCCATGCTCGACCTGACCGAGCGTCGGCAGGCCGAGGCGCGGCTCGCCGGCATTTTCGCGCAGGCCTCCGTCGGCCTGTCCGAGGTCAGCCTCGACGGGCGCGCGCTTCAGGTGAACGATGAGCTCTGTCGCATGCTTGGACGCTCCCGGGAGGAGTTGCTGGGTCTCGGGATCACCGACGTCACCCACCCGGACGACCTTCCCGCGACCCTCACGGCCGTGACACGGGTGCTGGAGACGGGTGAGCCCGCCTCGATCGACAAGCGCTACCTGCGCCCGGACGGTGCCGTCGTCTGGGCCAACAGCCGTGTCACCCGCCTTGACGGCACGCAGGGAGAGCCCACCCGCCTCCTCGTGGTCACGATCGATCTCACCGCGCGGAGGCAGGCCGAGGCCGATCTGCGCGAGAGCGAGGCCCGGTTCCAAGCTATAGCCAACTCCATCGACCAGATGGTCTGGTCGACGCGGCCGGACGGCTATCACGACTTCTTCAACCAGCGTTGGTACGACTACACGGGCGTGCCGCAGGGCTCGACCGATGGCAGTGCCTGGGCGGGCATCTTCCATCCGGACGATCAGGAGCGCGCGTGGGGCACGTGGCGGCACTGCCTTGCCACGGGCGAACCCTACCACATCGAATACCGGCTGCGGCATCGCTCCGGCCAGTACCGCTGGGTGCTCGGCCGGGCACAGCCGGTCCGGGACGAGGCGGGCCGGATCACCCGCTGGTTCGGCACCTGCACGGACATCCAGGAGATCGTCGAGGCCCGCGAGGTCCTCACCCGCTCCCGCGAGGAACTGGAACGGGAGATCGCCGAGCGCACCGAGGAGCGCGACCGGATCTGGCAGAACTCGAACGAGCTCATGGGCGTGTTCGGCTTCGATGGCGGCCGCCGGGCGATCAACCCCTCCTGGTCACGGGTGCTGGGCTATGACGAGGAGTGGCTGCTCAACACCCCTATGATGGAGATCACCCACCCGGACGACCGCCCAAGGCTGGCCGTCGCCATCGAGGGACTGGCCCGGGGCGAGCGTCTCGTGGACTTCGAGGACCGCCTCCGGCACGTGGACGGCAGCTACCGCACGATCTCATGGACGGGCGTTCCCGGCGACGGTGTGTTCTACGGCATCGGCCGGGACGTGACGGAGCACCGGCGGGCCGAGGAGGCGCTGCGGCAGGCACAGAAGATGGAGGCGGTCGGGCAGCTCACCGGCGGCGTGGCCCACGACTTCAACAACCTGCTTACCATCGTGCGCTCGTCGGTCGACTTCCTGCGCCGCCCCAACCTACCTGAGGAGCGGCGGATCCGGTACATCGACGCCATCTCCGACACCGTTGACCGCGCCGCCAAGCTCACGGGCCAGTTGCTGGCCTTCGCCCGAAGGCAGGCGCTCAAGCCGGAGGTGTTCGAAGTGCCAGAACGCATCCGGGCGATCAGCGACATGTTGCATACCATCGTGGGAAGCCGGATCCGGATCGTCACCAACATCGCCTGCGAGCGCTGCTTCGTCGAGGCGGACGTCACCCAATTCGAGACGGCCCTCGTGAACATGGCGGTGAACGCCCGCGATGCCATGAATGGCGAGGGTACCTTGAGAGTGCACGTGGAATCCCTTTCCAGAATGCCGTCGCTTCGGGGGCATGCGGGCGGACGTGGCAGGTTCGTGGCCGTGTCAATCAGCGACACCGGGTCAGGCATTCCGCCCGACAGGCTGAGCCACATCTTTGAGCCGTTCTTCACCACCAAGGAAGTCGGCAAGGGTACGGGCCTTGGCCTCAGCCAAGTCTACGGTTTCGCCAAGCAGTCCGGCGGTGACGTTGCGGTCGAAAGCACGGTCGGACAGGGCACGACCTTCACGCTCTACCTGCCGAGGACCGAAAGAGGCATTGCGGCGGACGCCGAAGACAGCGGACGCGGGACCGACCCGAATGAGGAGGGGCGAGGATGCCGAGTGTTGGTGGTCGAGGACAATCTCGAGGTCGGCCGGTTCTCGACGCAGCTCTTGCAGGATCTCGGCTACGAGACCACCTGGGCGGCAAACGCCAGCGAGGCTCTCACGTTGCTCGAGGAGGATGCCAGCCGGTTCGACGTGGTGTTCTCCGACGTGGTGATGCCGGGGATGAGCGGTGTCGAGCTGGGCCGGGAGATACGACAGCGCTACCCGAGGCTTCCGGTGGTGTTGACCTCTGGCTACAGCCATGTCCTGGCCGAAGAGGGGCGGCACGGATTCGAGCTGTTGCACAAGCCCTACGCTGTCGAGGACGTGTCACGGGTGCTGCGCCGGATGACGCGAGGGCCTGTTCCGTCCCATAGCCCCGGGAGCGGCACGGGCGACAGGAGCTAAATCAAGAGAAGATGACCTGACGCAATCGCGGGCGCGGCATCCCGTCCATCGTCGCGACGGGTTACGGCAGCGGCGGGCTCAAAGAAGCCTATTCCGCCCGGCCGACCCTGCAATAGACGTTCGACACGCTGGACCGGGGCAGCATGCCCCGCGCCAAGCCCGACCGGATGTGACGGGCCGGGCCGATCTCAAGCGCAGGGCAGGAGTGGAAACCAAGGATGTCGCTGTGCGTTGTCCAACCGTGGCAGTTTGCGTGTGAGGTCGTGCGTATGCGTCGGTTCCTGCGGGACAACGGATTGTCGGTTACGTTGTTTGCTCTGTTCCTGATCTCCCTCGTGGGACAGGCGCTCACCGGATGGAGGGCGCAGGTCGAGGAACTCCGCCTGCACGAGCTGCCCGCCATCGGCTTTACAGACTACTTGGCCAGCGGCCATTTCATCTCGGCTGTGTTCGAGAATTGGGAAAGCGAGTTCCTCCAGATGGCGGCCTACGTGCTGCTGACCGTCTTCCTGTTCCAGAAGGGCTCGTCGGAGTCCAAGAAGCCCGATGAGGCCAATCCAGAGGAAGAGGCCCCGGAACGGCACAGTGGCAATCCCGACGCGCCTTGGCCAGTGCATCGCGGCGGGCTGCTGCTGAAGCTCTACTCGCACTCCCTCAGCATTGCCCTGGTCACGCTGTTTCTCGCCTCCTTCTGGCTGCATCTGGCAGGCAGCACGCGCCGGATGAACGAGGAGGCCCTTCAGCACCGGCAGCCGCCGCAGACCATGGTCGACACCCTCGGCGATCCGGAGTTCTGGTACGAGAGCTTTCAGAACTGGCAGAGCGAGTTCCTGTCCATCGGGGTGCTGCTGGTGCTGGGCATCTACCTGCGGGAACGGGGATCGCCGGAGTCGAAGCCCGTGGCCGCTCCCCACGCCGCCACCGGTCACTGACCGGGGACCTTGTCCGAGAAGGCATCGGTCCCGTGAGTCGAACGGCACTGGAGGGACTGATCAATCCTGGATGGGGCCGAGAAGACGTCTGATCAACTGGACAAGGGTTTCCGGATGGACGGGCTTGCCGATGAACAGTGCCCCTTCCGGCAAGTCGCCTGGCTTGGGCGCGGCCCGGCCTGAGGCGATCAGGACCCCGATCTCCTGACGATCGGTCCGCACCCTACGGGCGAGCTCGAAGCCGTTGATGCTGCCCCGTGGCATCTCCACATCGGTGATGACGGCATCGATGCCGGAAACGGCACTCAGGACCCGCAGGGCCTCATCGGCGTGAACGGCTTCGATGACCTTGAAGCCGGCATCCTCTAAGACATCGACCAGGGTCATGCGAACGAGGGCCTCGTCCTCTACAACAAGAAGAAGTGGGCGCGTGCTAGGCGTCGGCTCTGGCATACCCGATGAAACAGGGATCAGCGGCCTTCGTTCCCATGGTCGAGATTTCATGCGCCGCGCACGGAAAGATGCAGCGCAACCGTGACGAGGATTGGGTGTACCGCTTTCGGTGTCGCCGTCAACGCCGATCCGTAAGCGGATGGGCTGTGTCTCCTGAAGCCGTCCAGGTTCCGTGAAGTCGGTTTCCCACGGCTGCCCCCGCGGGCGCTTCGCCTGCCGCAGGCGGAATGTCGTATGAAGGACCGCCCTGTCTGCAGGAACTTACCTCGTAGGGCTGCGTCGAGGCACGTTCGCTCCGTGCAATGGGGCAAGCATTCGGTAATGCCTGTGGAGGAAAACGCAGCCCGCGCCGTCCCGCCAAGATCGTGCGCCAAGCTTCGACGAATGGGCAGAGTCGACGTTGAGATCCTTTCCGGGCGCTCTAGATTTTATGAGCCCATACCATCGTTTCGCTCTCCTTGCATCTAATGGCAATCCATTCGCCTTTGAGGAATACCTCTATCGATTGCCCATGATCCTAATCCGTAACACGCAAAGACTTGTTCAGGAGAGCCGCTGCTGTTGGTCCGCTCGGCTTGATCTGTCTCGGCATGCTCGGCTAGGCCCTACCCAAGCTGTCATCGAGGATCCAGATGGATACTAGCAAGAGCGGCCTGAGTCCCAGCGCCACTTACCCCTTCCTGGATAGCGACAGCGAGATGGGCGCGCGCATGCGGGCGCATGACTGGAGCAGGTCGCCGCTGGGTCTGCCGGACACCTGGCCACGGACACTGCGCACCCTCGTGCGCCTGATGCTCAACGCCAAGCAGCCGATGTTCATTGCCTGGGGGCCGGATCTCGCCTTCCTCTACAACGACGATTATGTTCCGATCTTCGGCGCCAAGCATCCGGGTGCCCTCGGCCGCCCCTTTGCTGAGGTTTGGCCCGACATCTGGGAGCAGATCAAACCGCTCGTGGACCAGACCCTTGCCGGCCAGGCGAGCTGGCACGAGGATCTGCTGATCCCGATGGAGCGTCATGGCTACCGAGAGGAGGCTTGGTTCAGCTTCTCCTACAACCCGGTCTGGGACGACGACGGCAGGATTGCCGGCATGTTCTGCGCCGCAACGGAGACGACCGGCAAGGTTCTCGGCCAGCAAGCCCTGCGCCGGAGCGAGGAACGGGCCCGGGGCGTGCTCGATGGCATGGACGAGGCCTTCGTGCTCCTCGACCGGGAGTTCCGCATCCTTCGGATCAACCCAGCGGGTTTGCGGCTGGACACGCGGGCCGAGGCCGAGATCGTCGGGCGCACGCACTGGGAAGTCTGGCCGAACACGGAGAACTCTCCGCTGGGCAAGCTGTACAGGAAGGCCATGGCGGAGCGCGTACCCGTCAGGTTTGAGAACAGGTACACATGGCCTGACGGGCGGGAGGCCTGGACCGAGATCCGGGCCTATCCAGCTCCTGATGGCTTAGCGGTCTTCTACCGCGATATCTCCGAGCGCAAGCACGCGGAGGCCAAGCTTCACGAGGCGGAGGACCACTACCGCCATACGGTCGAACTGAACCCACAGGTCAGTTGGACGGCCCTCCCCAACGGTCAGCTCGATCGGGTCGCCGGTCGCTGGCAAGACTGGACCGGCACCACGGGACTGGGCGAGACCTGGGCACAGGCCCTGCACCCGGACGATTTGGAGCCATCCGTGAAAGCGTGGGCCCACTCCGTTGCGACGGGGGAGCCTTACGACATCGAGCACCGCGTCAGGATGCGCACCGGCGAGTACCGCTGGATGCACTCGCGCGCCTCTCCACGGCGCGGGGAGGATGGGCAAATCGTCAAGTGGTACGGCACCACGGAGGACATCTCGGAGCGGCGCGCCAGCCAGGACGCCCTGCTGGAGGAGACCCGCGCCCTGGAGATCCTCAACACGGCCCTCGCGGCTGCCGCATCCGAACTCGACCTGGATCGGCTGGTGCAAAAGGTGACGGATGCGGGTGTCGAGCTCACTGGGGCCCAGTTCGGCGCTTTCTTCTACAACGTGGAGAATCAGGCGGGCGAGAGCTACATGCTCTATGCGATTTCCGGCGTTCCGCGCGAGGCCTTCTCGAAATTCCCGATGCCGCGCAACACGCATGTCTTCGCTCCCACGTTCAACGGCAAGCGAATCGTCCGGTCGGACGACATTACTAAGGATCCGGCTTACGGACACTCGGAGCCCCACCGGGGCATGCCCCCGGGCCACTTGCCGGTCCGCAGCTATCTGGCCGTTCCGGTGACATCGCGTTCGGGCGAGGTGATCGGCGGCCTGTTCTTCGGACATGCGCAGCCCGGCATGTTCCACGAGCGCTCCGAACGATTGATCGTCGGACTGGCGGCGGGGGCGGCGGTGGCCATCGACAACGCCCGCCTGTTCCAGAAAGCGCAGCGGGAGATCGAGGAGCGCCGGCGTGCGGAGGAGGCGCTGCGGCGTCTGAACGAAACCTTGGAAGCCGAAGTGGAGGAGCGGACCCGGGAGAGGGACCAGATCTGGCAGCTGAGCACCGACCTGATGGATGTGTGTCGGGCGGACGGAACCCTGTTGGCGATCAACCCAGCTTGGACCACAATGCTCGGCTGGTCGGAGGCGGAACTTCTGGCCAGCAACTTCCTGGGTCTGATCCATCCGGACGACGTCGAGAGTACGCTCGCAGAACTTGCACGCCTTGACCAGGGAATACAGACGTTCCGGTTCGAGAATCGCTTCCGGACCAAGGATGGCAGCTACCGGCTGATCTCCTGGACGGCTGTGCCGAAGGAGGAATTGTTCTACGCCATCGGTCGCGACATCACGGCGGAGCGAGCTGCGGCCGAAACATTGCGGGAGACGGAAGAGGCTCTGCGACAATCCCAGAAGATGGAGGCCGTGGGCCAGCTCACCGGCGGCATCGCCCACGACTTCAACAATCTTCTGACCGGGGTGATCGGCTCACTGGATATGCTCCGCACGCGCATTGCGCAGGGACGGACCGACACCGCCGATCGCTACATTACCGCGGCTACGACCTCGGCGAACCGCGCAGCAGCGCTGACCCATCGGCTGCTTGCCTTCGCACGCCGCCAACCGCTCGATCCGAGTCCCGTGCAGGCTAACGCTCTCGTCGCCTCCCTGGAGGACCTGTTCCGGCGCACGGTAGGCGAGACGGTGACTCTGGAGGTGGTTCTGGCGGGCGGTCTCTGGCCGACGCTGTGCGATCCCAACCAGCTGGAGAGCGCACTTCTCAACCTGGTGATCAACGCTCGCGATGCTATGCCGGACGGCGGCAAGCTGACGATCGAGACCTGCAACGCCCATCTCGACGATGCATATGTTGCCGCTCAACGGGACGTGAAGCCAGGCCAATATGTCTGCATCTGCGTAACGGATACGGGAACCGGCATGCCGCAGGACGTGATCGCCCGAGCCTTCGATCCGTTCTTCACGACCAAGCCCATCGGGCAGGGCACCGGCCTTGGTTTGTCCATGGTCTATGGATTTGCACGGCAGTCGGAGGGGCACGCCAAGATCTACAGCGAAGTCGGGCAGGGAACCACGATCAAGATCTACCTGCCGCGCTATCGCGGTGAAACGGAAGCGGAGATCGAATCGGCGACCCTGGCCGAGGCGCCGAGGGCCGAGACCGGCGAGACGGTTCTGGTGGTCGAGGACGAGCCGGTGGTGCGCAGCCTGATTATCGAGGTGCTGGAGGATCTAGGCTACCGGACCTTGGAGGCGTCCGACGGACCGGAGGGGCTCAAGATCCTGCAATCCAGGCGGCGCATCGATCTCCTGATCACGGATGTCGGCCTGCCGGGTCTGAATGGGCGCCAGCTCGCCGATGCCGCCCGCGAGGCGCGCGCCGGCCTCAAGATCCTCTTTATCACTGGCTATGCTGAGAACGCGACCTTGGCAGCAGGCTTCCTGGAGCCGGGAATGCAGATGATCACGAAGCCTTTCGCTGTGGATGCCCTGGCGCAGAAGATCCGGTCGATCATCAAAAGCGATGACGCTGGCGCTTGAGGTATTCTGATCTTGGGCTCAACCCGTCATGGGTTCAGCAGCGCTCGCGTCCTTCCGATCCGGCTGGTGCTGACGGCAGCTTTCGCCCGCGAGCTGCATGCGCGAGCCACGGATCTTCAGGACGAGGATAACGGAGCTGAGTACCAAGCCGAGAGCACTGAAGATCAGCACGGGCAGGCTCCCGAGCGCAAAGCCATAGATTGTCCACAGCAACAGCCCGAAGGTGCGCACCGCGAACATGCGCAAGGAGATGGCCGTGACATCGCTGGTCCGGCAGCATTTCACAACTTGAGGCACAAAGCTGTAGAGACCAATACAGCCCGCGGCGGATCCGGTCAGGGTTGAGAGAGATACGTCCATCGTTCAGCGCGCTCCCGCTGCTTTGAGGCTCCGGAGCTTCAGAACCAGGATGATGCCAGCGAAGACCACGTTGAGGACGTTGAACAGGATAACGGGCATGCTTGCGATCATCAGCCCGTGCACGATCCATAGGCCATAGGCAATCAGCGAAGCCACGTACATGCGCTTCGAGATGGCTTCGACGTTACTCTCGCGCCAAGCTTTGATCACCTGCGGCACGAAGCTGAGGCTGGTGCACAGCCCCGCCGCCAAGCCCAATGCCGTCAGCCACCACGTCTGCATAGTCCGCTCTCCCGTCGCGCGAACGTCATGAACACCGCGGGGGTGGCAAGGTTCCCGGGACAGGCGGTCGTGCCGCACCATTCCCCTTTTCTGTATCCAGGTAGCGGCAGTGCCTCATGGGCCTTTCAGATGTGCAGAGACGAGGAACCCCGTTCGGGCAATGGAACGGGGCCCAGTCTACGGAAGCTGGTCAAGGAGATCTGCGAGAGCGCAGGTTGCCTCCGCAGGAGATCAACCGCACATCCTCATCAGCGTTCCTCCACAGGAGCGTCGGGTCGGACGGGCGACACGGAGCTTGGTAATCGGATGGACGAGAGCTTTTCACCTGTGATCTTCATTTATGGCTTCGCCTTCATCCTGGGTGTGGGCAAGGCCTGCACCCTGCTGATTTGGCGCACCCTCCCGAGACCAAGGCCAGGGTTGCAGCACGAGGTAAGGGAGGCTTGGCATCGCTGGACTCAGCGAGTTTCGCCGGAGAAGACGCGAGAGCTTCCGCCTGGTGGCTCGGACAATCACCCACCGATCCTGCCACCGACATCTCAGGACGGATTATCCCGGCCCTGAGCTGCGGGGCTGACCTCAACGACCTGTCGTTCCGGTGGAAGGCTGCCTACTTGCGCGTGTCGTTGTCGAATACCTTGGGGTGGCTTGTGGACGTCCCAGACGGAGCAGAGGAGCCAAGTGTCGTGCTTGCAGCTGTGCTCCGCGACCGTCCGCGCATGAAGTACCAGATCAAGGCGGCAAGAATCGCCAGGCCAAGGATGATCCAAAGCCACGAGGCGCCGCCGTCATCAGCAGGTGCGGGGGCGGCAGGAGAGCCGGGCGTGGCAGGCGAGGTGGCCTGGGCAAGTGCCTCATTCACCGCAGCGAGCGTCACGAAGGTGGAAGCGTATAGCCTGTTGAGCATCATGTGTTCCTTCCGCCGATAAAGGCTGCGGATCAACGTGGGCCACAACCCCACGTTCCGCTCACAGGGGCCGGAATGCGCCGGCCTTGGGAGATCTCGTTGCCCACGCCACGCTCCCGTTGCTGCCTTGCAGTGATCCAACAGTGCCTTGGTTTCCTCCGCCAGTGTTGAGCTCGCCAAAACCGTGTTGTCATGAAGGGCGTGTGTTTCCGGTCTTAGTCGTTGTGGTGCTTCGCGGCGTGCGCTCCGTCTCGACGGCGGTGTTCGTTCCTCCACTGTGGACCACAGGTTCGGTTGCAGCGGAGCGGCTCATGCCCAGCCGGGCCGTGATGGTGGGCTCCACTGTACCCATGCGCCCGCCGAACCACGCCGCCACAGCTCCCAAGATCAGGCCGAGAGCAGCCAGCAGTGCACCTGTGGAGACAGCCCTTGAGGCGGCATCGGCAGCCTCGGTGGCCCGCTGCCTGGCTTGGTCGAGGGACTGGCGGTACTGCTGTTCGTATTGCTGCACCTGGATGCGGGCCTGATCGACCGGGATGTTCTGTGCCCGGGCGAGAGCCTCGGCGGCGCGGTTGCGGGCGTCCGCCGCCTGCTGCTCGTTGCCGGTCAGGGCCGCGCGAACCGAAGCAATGGCTGCATCGCGCACAGCCGCAGGATCGTTACCGCCGGTGGCGCCACGGATCTGTTGCTCGATTGAGGAGAAGGGATCCGCGGCTCCGGCGAGGCTGGGAGCGGCGGCTTGCGCGGCGGTCTGCGCTGTGGAGCCAACAGCCTGAGTGACGTTGCCCAAGGCGCTGGTCACCGTGCGATAGGCGCCGCCCACAAGGCCGCCCACGGTTGTGGTCAGCAGATAGAAGATCACCAGCGTGGCAAGCGCCCAGGCGGTAAGACCATGCCAGCTTGCGGTCGACTCCTTCGGCTTGCCGGCCAGCCGACCTGCAGCGTAGCCGCCCGCGAGCGAGGCCAGCACGCCGGCGACCACGAACCAGATGCCTGCCCCGATGGAGAAGCTGGAGGCGGATGGATTGCCGTCCGCACCAGCGGCGGGATCCAGGGTGGCGGCTCCAATGCCGATGCCGAGCAGGTTGAGGATGAGCTGGGTGACGAGCATGACCACCACGCCAGCGAACACTGCGCCCCAGGTGACCTTGTTCAGCATGATGGTGCGGGCGTCCTCGGCCGGGGTGACCGGGCTCATGTGAGGGGCGTCACTGTCGCCGCGGTTGCGTGGGGTGTCGGGATGATGGGCGTCGGTCATGGCGGACCTCCTGTTCGCGGGCCAACCCCCGGGTATGGAAATGGTTCAGTGAAAACCGACGGAATTCCTTGCATGGAGAACAGTTTGCCGTGAACGCCGCCAAGGTTGGATGGGGATCCGGCACGGGGAACTCCCGGTACAGGCACCCGTTGATCCTCGCCGACCGGAGTGCAGCCATGGCCGATCCGATCCCTCCCGCGAGCGGACCTCCGCAAGACGGGGAGCAGGCGCCTGTTCTGGACGATGCGTTGAGGAGTAGCGCTCGCACCGTCTCCGAGGAGGTCATTCAGCTGGTCGAGGAGACGGCGTCTGTCGGCAAGCGGCAGGTCGTCACCGGACGCGTTCGCGTGCAAACCGTGACCGACACCATCGAGGAGCTGGCGCATGCGGACGTGGAGCGGGAGACGGTGGAGGTCACCCGTGTACCTGTCGACAGGATGGTCGAGATCGCCCCTGAGATCAGGACCGAAGGCGATGTGACCATCGTGCCGGTCTTGGAGGAGGTGCTCGTGGTCGAGAAGCGCCTGGTGCTGAAAGAGGAACTGCATATCCGGCGCCGCGTTGCCGCCGAGACCGTCGAGGTGCCGGTCACCTTGCGCAAGCAGCGCGCCATCGTGGAGCGGATCGCTCCGGATGCTTACAACCCGAATGAGGAGAAGGCCCCATGAGCTCTGGAGCGACAACAGGATCTGCAGCCCAACGGCTGGTAACGGCCTTCTTCGACAGCCGCAGTGATGCCGAACAGGCGATCAGCCGCCTTCACGCCGCCGGCATCGCACGGGAGAGCATTCGTTTGACTCTCAGCGAGCAGGATGGCGGTACGACTCGCGGCACAGATACACAATCTTTCCCGGAGGCCAGTGTTGGCCTGTGGGAGTCCCTGCGCGACCTGTTCCTGCCGGATGAGGATCGCCACACCTACGCCGAAGGCCTGCGTCGCGGCGGCTATCTCGTGTCGGTCAATGCGACCGATGCGGACTACGAGCGCGTGATCGACATCCTGGATGACGAGGGCACGATTGATATCGATGAGCGCTCGAACTCGTGGCGCTCTGAAGGATGGACGGGAACGTCGGATGTAGGCACGTCGGATGTATTGTCAGGCAGCACGGCCAATCTGACCACCGGCTCCTCGACGACGTCAGGGATTGCCGCGAGCACCGGGACAGGCCTTGGGGCTGCCGCGACAAGCACCGCCTCGCAGCGCGCCACGAGCGGCGATGAGGTTATTCCGATTGCCGAGGAAGAACTGCACGTCGGCAAGCGTGACGTGAGCCACGGCCGCGTTCGCATCCGCTCCTATGTGGTCGAGCGTCCGGTAAGTGAGCAGGTCAACCTGCGTGAGGAGCACGTGGCGGTGGAGCGTCGGCCCGTGTCTGGTGCTACCCAGACCGGAACCCTTGGCGGCGATCCGTTCCAGGAACGCACCATTGAGGTCGAAGAGCGCAGTGAGGAGGCGGTGGTCTCGAAAGAGGCTCGCGTGGTCGAGGAAGTCGTCGTCCGCAAGGAAGCCGAGCAGCGCACCGAGACGATCTCCGACACGGTCCGACGCACCGAGGTCGACGTCGAGGACGAGCGCGGCACGGGTGTCAGCCGAACAGGGACGACGGATCGGAATTCCTAAACTCTGACGCGGGCCCGATCTTGACGGAAAGGGCCCGCCCGATGGCCGAGACCGCAGCATGCTAAATGACGAGGATCAGGCCGCAGTGCACCGCTAAGGTTAAAGAAGGGGCCTTTCTGAAAGGCCAGAGGTTTCCAGGTCTGCCTCGGAAGAGACCTTCCGACCTGGACTAGATAGGGAACCCTCCCTCATATCGGACATTAGCCCGCTGTGTTTTCACCACCATACGAGAGCGAGCGCGGCATTTCCGTTTCACAGAACGTCCGAAATGCTGCGCGATCGGAAGAGGCGCCATGTCTGACATCGTCGTTAAAAGCCCCATGCAGTATCTCGACAGGGCTACGTCAGCCCTGCGTGACCTTGGCATTGTCCCTCCTCAGGCCATGGACGCTCCCATCAACGGCCTCCTGGAGAAGATCTCGGACCTGGATCAGGACCGGATCGTGATCATTGCCCGCACTCTCGGGCAGACCAGCGTCTTCAACGAGGTCGTCCGCGAGCAGACGCAGGCGATGGAGATCGGCGAACGCTATCGGCAGATCACCGAAGCCTTCAACTCCATCCGCGATGACACGAAGAAGATGGTCGACCAGCTTGACGACCAGAAGATCGACTTCTTCGAGCGGATCAACAACGTCTGGATGAAGCTCTCCCGGGGCGACGTCGCGGACCGGTTCGACGACATCAGGGAAATCTATCTCGACGTGACCCGGTCCACCAAGGATCAGATCGAGCGCGAGCAGATCATCCTCGATGCCTATCGGGACTTCCGCGGTGCGCTCAAGCACGCCGAGGTAATGGCCCTCGAGGTGCTCCGGACTGCGGAGCAGAAGCTGGAAAAGGCAAAAGCCGATTTGCAGAGAGCATCCGATGCGGTCGTCAACTTCAAGGGTACGGAGGTAGCCGAACGCGCCCGCCTCGAGCTCACCCGTGACGAGCAGCTCCGCCGCACGCAGGACGAGGAGAAGCGCTACCAGATCGCCAAGGATCTCTCGGACAATCTGACCGTCAGCTACAACACCTCGGAAGTCATCATGGCACGGCTGATGCAGATGACCAACGCCAAGGAGCGCGTCTATGCCCAGGCCGTGACCTTCTTCTCGACCAACGATTCTGTGTTCACGGCCTTGAAGGCGTCGTTCACCGGCATGTTCGGCCTGAACGAGTCGACGCAGACCCTGAACGAGATGAAGGAAGGCGTCTCCCGCAGCCTGGAGGTGCTGGCCGAGATCGGCGATCAGGTGGGTGAGGCCGCCGTGAGGGCAGGTTACGGTCCGACCATCCGGGCCGACGCGGTCAGGAAGCTCGTGGATTCGGTGATCACGTTCCAGGAGCGCTCCCAAGAGATCATCGGCGAGATGCGCCGGCTCGCGACTCAGAACTCGGCTGAGATCCGTGACGCGGTCGAGGACGGCAAGCGGCGCATCGCCCGCTTGGTGGCGGAAGGACAGGCGCTGCCGGCCAATGGCTGAGATGGCAGCATCACCGTCCGCGGGTCCTCCCGCCAAGTCGTCCCAAAACCTCGATGACGTGATGCTCGCGATGGACGTGGTGGACACGCTGCGCCACCAGGAGACCCTTGTCAGCCGAGAACTCGGCGAGGAGGACCGCAACGCTCAGCTTCTGCAACGGCTGCGAGAGATTTACCGCGGGCAAGGCATCGAAGTTCCCGACCGGATCCTGCAAGAGGGCGTGCAGGCCCTCAAGGAGCAGCGCTTCGTCTACACCCCGCCGGGTCCCAGCTTCGCCCGTACCGCGGCTCGTGCTTGGGTCAATCGCGGACGCTTCGGCCGAATGCTCATGGCGATCATGGCGCTTCTCGGCCTCGGCTGGGGCGCCTATCAGTTTGGCGTTGTAGAACCGGCGCGGCAGCGGGTGGCACAGGAGCAGGCCCAAGTTGAGCGCAACCGGATCGAACTCGCCGAGAGACTGCCGGCCGCTCTGGAGCAGGGCCACGAGGACGTGCTGCGGGAGGCGCAAGTGCCGGCTGCACGGGAACGGGCCGCCCAGCTCTTGGCGGACGGCAGGTCCGCCATCTCGCGCGGCGACGCCGAAGGCGCTCGGCAGGCGATCAATGATCTTGAGGTTCTGCGAGCGGATCTGCGACGCGAATATGCCCTGCGCATCGTGTCCCGTCCGGGCGAGCCCACTGGGGTCTGGCGAGTGCCGCAGCGCAATCCGGCGGGCCGGAACTACTATCTGATTGTGGAAGCGGTCACCCCGGATGGACGCCTTCTCAGCCTGCCGGTCACCAGTGAGGAGGACGGCCGAACCGTGACGGCCCCGAAGTGGGGGGTGCGCGTGAGCGAGGAGGTGGCCATGCAGGTACAGCGGGACAAGAACGACGACGGTATCGTGCAGCGCAACCGTCTGGGCGAGAAGCGTCGGGGGCAGCTCGACGTGAACTACCTGATGCCGGTTCTCGGCGGCGCGATCACACAATGGTAAGACGATGATATCGGGACGGCAGGCGCTCGCGCAGATCGAGCAGTTCATCGAGAAGGCTCGCCAGCAGGAGGCGCAGTTCGAGCGAGCCTATGCCATTGCAACCGAGGAGGTCGGCCGCCTGCGGATCGAACGCACGGAACGCTTCCGTGAACTGGCGCGGCTGAAGCTGGATGCGATCAGGCAGGACCAGGTCGTCGGCGAACTGGATGCCGCTGAACGCCAGGCCATGAACGTGCTCACCAGCCGCCAGGAGGCCCTGCGGCAGTTGACCGAGCGACGCCGACAGGCAGAGGAGCGCGTGCGCCAGGCAGAGGCAGGTCGGCAGGCCGCGTTGGACGCCCTGGAGCGGGCCTTGGCCGATGTCGAAACGGTCCGCAAGAACGTCGAGGCTAAAGTCAGCCTCAATGCGGATTGGGTCATGGCTAGAGCTCAGGTCGGTGAATTGACCGGGCAGGCGCAGCAGGCCGAGAAGAAGGCCGTGCAGGCGGAAGCCGATCGGAGTGAGAAGGGCCGTCCCTATGAGGAGGACCCCTTGTTCATGTACCTGTGGAAGCGGAAGTTCGGGGCCGCTGCCTACAGGGCCAATCCCTTCACCCGCACCATGGACCGCCTGGTAGCGCGCGTCGTGGGCTATGACAGGGCGCGGGCGAACTACACCCTGCTCAACGAGATTCCCGAGCGCCTGCGCGAGCATTCCCGCCGTCTCATCGCCGACTTGAGGGACGCACGGGACAGGCTGACGGCCCTCGAGCGCAAGGCACTCGTGGACGCGGGCATCGAAGCGGTCGAGGCGGCTGCGGCGAAGGCGCGGGATGCAGTGGCGGACGCTGAGGGCAGGCTTGCTGAATCTCGGGAGGCGCTCGCCACATTGGACCGCACCTATGACGCCTCGGTTTTGGAGGGAGAGGCCCCATACCGCGAAGCCATCGAGGTCCTGGCCGCCGCCGACCAACGCGAAAACCTCAATCGGCTCTATCAGGAGGCGCTGCGCACGCCAACGCCGCGCGATGAGGAAATCGTCCGGCGCGTCCAGGCGACGGACGACATGATCAATCAGGCGCTGCGCAAAGCCGTAGATGCCCACCAGCGCCTCAAGGAGGTCACCCAGCGCCGTGCGATGATCGAGCGCGAATGGGAGGAGTTGCGGCACCAGGGATATGACACGCCTTACGGGACCTTTGGCAACGAGGCCGCGCTTGGCAACGTGCTGGGTGGCGTGCTCACAGGTGCGATTGGCGGTGCCATCCTGGGGCAGGTTCTACGCGGCGGCTTCCACCATGGGCCGAGCCCATGGGATTCCGGCTTTGGCGGCGGGCTGCCCATCCCTCCCCTGGACGGATTTGGCACCGGCGGGTCCATCGGCGGCGGCGGCTTCAGGACAGGGGGATCGTTCTGAGCGGATGCGACGCGGACGGTTGCCCTGACCCAAATGATCGAGCCAGTGTTGTTCAGGATAGCGATCCAGTCGCGAGATAGCGCTTCTGGTGCGCGGAAGGCTTTAAGGTTTGTTCTTTGCCCAGCGCCAAAGCGCGCACCTTCAGAAGGATAGGGAGCGTCCCTCACGGCAGCCTAAATCACCTGGAAACATCAGGGGCATGCTCCTCCTCGTCCTGGCTGCCCGGCTGCTCGGGCGGTATCACTGAATCGAGCGGGTTGGGCCTTCCGACAGTCACTGGGTTCTCGCCGACGACCTCCTGGTAGTCGCGCGTCGAGCCGCCACTGCCATAGCCTGCGGAGTCGCCGAAGTCGCGTCCGGCTGGATCCGACGTCGGACCAAGGTTCGGGACGTCACCTTCGATCTGTACAGACTCGCCCTGTTCCCCGGCAAAGGGAGGATTGGGTTTCGGATCGTCTGGATCTGGCATAGGAGGTCTCCTTAGATCGGATGTCGGGTCGCAGGCGTGCCTCCTAACCGTGCCCGCGGTTCTGCTTGCGGTTGTCCACGCCTTCATTCGCTTGGCCTTGGCCCTGCGTTTTAGGGACGCCACCGCTGCCATCACCATGATGCGGGTGATGCCCGGCATCCTTGCTGTGGCCCTTCGGAACAGCTTCGTCGCTTCGGTCGGGTACGTGCCCCTTCTGCTTCTCGCTGCGGTTGTTGTGGTTCCGAGTAGTCATGAAGCACCTCTTTGCTTGATGCACGACCGCTGGGTTCGCCGGCTTGAGCGCTCTGACGGTCCCTAAGGCTGCTGTTGGGAAGCAAGACCGGATTGAACCAACCTGGATCGGAGGCCGACGTTCCCTGTTCAAGTCAGTTCTGAACGACTTGCCGCCTGATGGGCGTTCGGACGGAGGCAAGCCGACGATCCCCGATAGGAACGGTGTGGCAATCTTTGTGTTTGAGGACTTGAGGCCGAGCATCGCCCGAGGGAGCCGTCAGCATGACCGACAGCAAGGATCAGAAGACCACGATCACCCTGGAGCCCGGACAGGTCGCTGTCGTCCTGAGCATGGAAGATGGCCAGATCAGCCGCCAGCTTTTCGCCAGCCCAGAGGTCGATGCCATGCTCGACGATGAGCAATCCGATATCCCGTTCCACTACTTCCTGGCTTCGGCCTTCCTGGTGCGCCTGGATCAGGATGAGGATTTCGCCTCCGACTTGGTCGAGTGGTACGAGGAGAGACTACAGGGAGAGGCTGGCAGGGAAGAAGATCGATCGTAAGGGTGTAGTCCAAGCTTGCCACCCCGATCGTGGCATTAGGGGGAACTTCCCATGTTGCCGATGATTGACGGGTTCTCGCAAGCAGGAGCCCCCGCATGAGCCAGTCCGACCAGGAACACATCCAGCCGCCCGGCACCGAAGCCGAGATGACGCCCCAGGCCGATCATGGCGAGACAAGCTACAAGGGTTGCGACAAGCTTGTCGGGCGGGTGGCGGTGATCACCGGAGGTGACAGCGGGATCGGTCGCGCGGTGGCCATCGCTTACGCGCGCGAGGGCGCCGACATCCTGATCAGCTACCTGAACGAGCAGGAGGACGAGGACGCCCGCGAGACTGCGCGGCACGTCGAGGCGGCAGGACGCCGTTGCGTGCTGGTGCCCGGCGATATCGCCGAGGCCGCGCATTGCCGCGCTGTCATCGACCGGGCGGTGAGCGAGTTCGGCCGCATCGACATCCTGGTGAACAACGCCGCCTTCCAGCGCACGTACGAGAACCTGGAGGATATCCCGGACGAGGAATGGAGCTATACGTTCCGCACCAACATCGAAGCCATGTTCCACCTCGCCAAGGCGGCCGTTCCTCACATGCGCCCGGGCTCATCCATCATCAACACCACTTCGATCCAATCGGACAAGCCCAGCCCCATGCTGCTGGCCTATGCCTCGACAAAGGGTGCTGTCTCGAATTTCACGGCGGGCTTGGCCCAGATGCTGGGCAGCAAGGGCATCCGGGTTAATGCAGTTGCACCGGGGCCGATCTGGACGCCGCTGATCCCTTCCACCATGCCTGACGGAAAGGTGAAGAGCTTCGGCCAGGACACGCCCCTCGGCCGTGCCGGCCAGCCCAAGGAGCTGGCTGGTATCTACGTTCTGCTCGCCTCTGACGAGGGCAGCTACATGACAGGCGGCATCTATACCGTCACCGGCGGAACCCCGCTCCTGTAGGAGCGGGGTCATTATCTGCCAGTCGGCCTGTGGTCCGGTGGCCGAACAGCCTCTAACTCAGGAATAGCGAGCGGGAACCAGAGGAAGGTCTGGAGTGTTTCGTACTCCCTGCCGCTTCGGCTCCTCCTTCCGGAAACCTCGCTTTGCCAGACCAGTTGCGTTTCCTCGTTGCGGAGAGTGAGCCGCCGCAAGCCCGTGAAACCCGTCGTGAGAGCGTGGGACGCAGCTCCGGCGAAACTTACATCGACACCTTGCGCTTTCTCGCACCCACGGCTGCTTGCCATCGGGTGAAGCCTGCGGACAGGGGAGCCACGCTACCTGACCGGGCAGGATTGATGGGCTATGATGCAGTGTTTGTGACAGGCTCGCCGCTTCATCTCTATCAGGACACGCCCGAGACACGCGGCGAGGTTGATCTGATGCGAGCCGTGTTCGAAGCGGGTGTCCCATCCTTTGGATCCTGTGCAGGCTTGCAGGTCGCCACCGTGGCGGCCGGTGGGGCGGTTCGCCCCAGCCGCAGAGGGCGGGAAGCAGGCTTTGCTCGCCGCATTACGCTGACGGAATCAGGGCATCGACATCCGCTTCTTGCGGGGAGGTCCGCCTCGTTCGACGCTCCGGCGTTCCACTCCGACGAGGTTGAGACGCTGCCGCAAGGAGGGACGTTACTGGCCTTCAACACCGTGACCGAAGTGCAAGCGCTTGAGATCCGGCATGGCGCCGGAGTGTTCTGGGGCGTGCAGTACCATCCCGAGCTCGACCTGTATGAGATCGCCGGAGCCCTGCGGCGTCAGCGTGACGACTTGGTGAGTGAGGGATATGCGAGCAGCCCTGAGGCTCTTGAGACGTATGTTTCCATGGTCGAGGCCCTCCACGAAGCTCCTGATCGAAGAGATCTCGCTTGGATTCTTGGACTCGACGAACAGGTCACCAAGGTGGAGTACAGATTGACAGAACTGCGCAACTTCATTCGGTACGTGATTGAAGGGCAGTGACTGCCTTCGGATCCGCGTTAAGGATATGGTGCTATTCTGCTGCTTGCACGCACGACTTCCGGCAAGGTCTCCTCTTGGCACGGGAACATCGATCGAAATCCTCAGGGACGGATCTAAGGCAAGCGAATTTCCGTCTCACTGGATATCAACCATTCGGCTCGTTTGCGACACATGGGTGGGGCCGTCGAAGAACCCCTCGTGCAAGAATCACGGAGGACGAGGCACGCCCTGTTCGTAGGGCGAACTCCTCCGTCAAACCGAGATCCTCGAAGGCGAGTTCGCTCGATTATTCCCGTGTCCACCACGCGAGCGGACCGCCTCGCATCAGCGTCAAAGATCTTGCTAATCCCGTCGGCGCTGGGCCCGGGCGACCGCCTTCAGCGCGCCCCAACCTTGGGCTCGTCATCGAAGATCTCAACCGAGAATTAAGGATCTAGGCGTCTTGGCGATCGGGCAAGACTCGACGGCAGTTCACCGTAGAGATGAAGATAGCAGACAAATGGAATGTCGTGTCAATCTTCGATGCTCTGCTGGGGCAACTCGCAGATCAGTATCTACGGCTGAACGCGGGTCGGTATGGCATCCTTCGTGATGCGCCCGGATCCTAGGCGCACTTGGCAGCACCCGGACATCGGAACTGAGCATCGCTGTTAGGGCCTTGTTAGCTCGAGCGCCAAATTCAAATCATATATCAGTGGCTTGACGTGCAGTGGTGGCGGAGGGAGCGTCCGCCTTGTTTGCTGATCATACTGGTCCGGACTGGTCCAGAGAAGTCCAGCAACACTTTGGGAGATAACGGCTCTTTGGAGATTGGTTGTCCCAAGCTGTCCATTGAAATGCACCCCCATCCGACCTAAAATGTGGGTTGGAATGTGGAGTATTGCAATTCGACGGACACTCCCATGAAGGGGCGGGGCAAGCATCCTGACAGGGCGCTGACGGCGGTTCAGATCCGTAACCTGAAGCAACCCGGCCGGTATGCAGATGGCAATGGCCTCTATGTGGTTGTTGACCCTTCGGGCGCAAAACGCTGGCTGCTGCGCGTCGTGGTGCGCGGCAGGCGGCGCGACATCGGTCTGGGTGGCCTCTCCCTGGTGTCGCTGAGCGAGGCGCGCGAGACAGCCCAGAGCTACCGCAAGCTGGCGCGCCGGGGCGGGGATCCGCTTGACGAGAAGCGGAAACAGCGCCGCGACATTCCAACCTTTGCCCAAGCCGCCGAGCAGGTTCATGCCGAGCACAAGCCCAGTTGGCGCAACGACAAGCATGCTCGGCAGTGGATCAACACGCTTCAGCAGTATGTGCTCCCACTCATGGGCGGCATCCCGGTTGATCGGGTCGAAACACCAGACATTCTGAGGGTCTTGGCCCCGATCTGGCTCACTAAACCGGAAACAGCCCGGCGTGTGCGCCAGCGCATCGGCACCGTGCTCGACTGGGCCAAGGCCGCGGGCTTTCGCACCGGCGACAACCCGATCAGTGGGGTCGGCAAAGGGCTGCCGAAGCAAACCGGCCAAGACGATCACCACGCGGCGCTCCCGTACACGGACGTGCCGGAATTCATGCAGCGTCTGCGCGGGTCAGATGCTGGTGAGATGACGCGGCTGGCGTTCGAATTCCTGGTACTGACCGCCTCCCGCACGAGTGAGGTGCGCGAAGCTCGGTGGAGCGAGTTCAGCGAGACCGAGCGGCTCTGGACCGTGCCGGCGGAACGCATGAAGTCGGGCCGGGCGCATCGGGTGCCACTCAGTCACCGCTGTCTTGAGATCCTGAAGCGCGCGAAAGCCCTCGGTGGAGGCAGCGCATTCGTGTTCCCAGGGCGCTCGCGCGACAAGCCGATGTCGAACATGGTGTTCCTGATGCTGCTCCGGCGCATGAACCAAGCCATCACGGCGCACGGCTTTCGCTCCTCCTTCCGCGACTGGGCGGCCGAGACCACCAGCTTGCCCCGCGAGGTGGCCGAAATGGCATTGGCGCATGCGGTCGAGAACAAGGTTGAGGCGGCCTACCGCCGTGGTGACCTGCTCGAGAAGCGGCGGCAGCTGATGGAGCACTGGGCACACTTCGTTGCCGGCGAAGTCGAAGCCAACGAGGCTGAGCGCGCAAGCAAGCCCTGATAACACGGGAGCCATCCGGCATTCTCCTGCCGATCAGCAGGGCGCTGCAAACTCTATAACACTGGAAATCGCGACAGAACAGCGCACCGTTGGGGCTAAATCTCACGCACTAGCGTGAAAGAATTTGTAGAGATTTCACTCCTTAGTGGCGAATAGTCACGGAATATATTGAAATATATAAGCTACAAACGAAAGGGTGGGTACGCAAAATATTGAATATATGAGAAAATTTCGGCAGCGACCAATAGTTGTAGCGAAATTGAAGGACGCCATATCAAAGCACATATACTGACAAAATGCCACGAAGTTATGATTAGGATATGTATATTCTGCCTTATCCGTTGGCCTAAATACATCCTTGACCAATGGA
Organism: Microvirga sp. CF3016; assembly: GCF_036314085.1. NCBI lineage: Bacteria > Pseudomonadati > Pseudomonadota > Alphaproteobacteria > Hyphomicrobiales > Methylobacteriaceae > Microvirga > Microvirga sp. CF3016. The sequence goes on along the minus strand of NZ_JAYGGM010000006.1, from coordinate 291,480 downwards.
GGGGTGAAGTCTTTATTCACGCCTGTCCGCTTCCAGCCGAGGCGGTACGTAGAATTCCAGTCAAGGATTGCGTCATGTCCTCTTCAGGTGACGAACTTGGGCTGCCCAGCGAAGGTTTCGTCCGCCTTTCCCAGTTCCTCGGGCCTGGGCGGGCCATCCCGATAAGGAAATCAACCTGGTGGGAGGGAGTCCGGAACGGCCGGTTTCCGCAGCCGGTCAAGCTCGGACCAGGCATCACCGTCTGGAACGTCAGCGATATCCGCGCCCTGTATACGCGCATGTCACGGGGGTCGCTGTGATGCATGCCCGGGTGTTCAAATGGAACGCGCCCAGTCGCTCCGCAGTGACAGCACGGCTTGGAGCGACTGGCTGCGCAGTGGAGGCGGCAGGACCGACCGGACCGATCTCTGTTCAAATTGTCATCACGCAAAGTGTCCGCGCTGCCAGCCGTAAGAGCCTGGAACTCCGCGCCCTTTTCGGCCTCCCATCCTCTAGCACAGCAAGCTTATCTTTCTTTAGAGGGTTGAGGGAGAGAGCTCTCCGTGAGGAGCAGGTCCGATGAATCAGCGCAGGGTCTCCCACGCGCTTGGTCCTGCGGATGTCAGGATGCTCAGCGAGGCCCCGCATGCTGCGGAGCGTCTGGGGCTGTCATTCACGGCGCTTGTCACCATCCACTTCGGGCTCGTCGTGCCGCCCCCGGCCGATCCGGGCCAGTATCTCCGGCGTGAGGTGATCAACCGGTTCGGGACCTGGTTCCGCCGTCGCGGCATCATCTGGACTGCACTCTGGGTCCGGGAGAACTTCGTCGGACAGGACCGTGAGCACGTGCACCTGCTCGTCCATGTCCCGCGCAAGGCCTGGCGTGCTTTCGCCACCGCCGCATGGCGATGGTGGCCGCAGCCGGGGGCTGTCGACGTGCGCCGGGTCTACAATGTCGAGCGGGCCCTTCGCTACCTGTCGAAGCAGCTCTCGCCGCAGGCTCATTTCGCCTTCCGCGGTCTCATCCGGCGCGAGAGTCGCTGCCGCTACACGGGCGCCCGCCTCGCGCCGGTACTGGGTCGCCGCTTCGGCATGACCACAAACCTCAAGAGGCATCTCCTGGCCGCGAGGCCGCAACGTTCGAGGAGCGAAGCATGACAGCCGTGTCTGCAGCAGGCGAACCGGTGAAGGCTTCAACCGAGGCGATCGCGCTGGGCGCGCGGCTCGACGACCTCCGCGTAATCGTTCCGGCTCCCGAGAGGCCTGACACGACCCACCGCCGACAGAACCCCGCGTACATCTGGCCCATGATCGAGCCGACAGGTCAACGGATCGGCTTTCTGTGCGTCTATGGCTCTGGAGAAGCCGAGGAGATCGGTGTCTGGATCTACGGCGAGAACCGCGCCCGGGCGCAGAGATGGTCATTCAGGCGCGTTCCGGAGTTCAGGGACGCGATCGCTGCGAACAGCCTGAAGAGCCGTCCGGATGCAGTCATCGTTGCCCTGGCTCCGCAGCAGACTGCGGGCGAGACCCTGCCGAGCCTTACTTGCGACAGGGACTTCGTGCCGGTGGTCGTTACCTTTGACCAGCCCATCCCAAGACCGAGGAAGCCCCCAGTCCGATCGCTGGAGAACCGCAGGTCCGCGTCCCTTGAGGAGAAGCCCGCCGGCGATCCTGCTCCTGGCCCATTGCCGGTTGCTGAGGAAGAGGCGGGTACGAGCGGCCAGACCCAGCGCGATGCGGAGCGACCGGGTATTCCGGCGCCTTCTGAGGGAGAGGCTCGGCGAGGCAGCATGCTGGCCGACAGGGCTGAGATGCCAATGCCGCCGCCGCTTGAGACGGCTCGCAGCAGCGGCAGCCGGTCTGGCGCATCAGAGCTGCTCCAGCAGCCGCAAGCGGTACAGATATCGACCATTCGCGCTGCCGACGTGAATCAGCAACGGGTCTCCTGGCTCTGGCCGGATCGGATCCCGCTCGGGAAGCTGACGATCATTGTCGGTGATCCGGGACTGGGCAAGTCGCTGTTGGGGGCTTACTTGGCCGCGACGGTATCCCAGGGAGCGCTCTGGCCGATCACAGAGGACCCAGCGCCGAAAGGATCAGTCCTGCTAGTATCGACAGAGGATGATATCGCCGACACGATCGTGCCGCGCCTGCACGCTGCTGGCGCCGAAACGCAAGCAGTACACCTGTGCCAGGGGACGGAACACGGCAGCGGCCGCTGCAGCCTGGACCTGACGCGCGACATCGAGGCGCTCGAGCAGGTGGCGGCCGATCTTAGCGACCTCAAGCTCATTGTCATTGATCCGATCACTGCCTGCCTCGGCAGGGCGAACCAGAACACGGCAGGCGCTGTCCGAGCCGTGATGACCCGTCTTGCGGAGTTCGCGGCTCGGACCGGAGTCGCGGTCGTGGTCATCTCGCACCTGAACAAGAGCGCATCACGATCGGCCATGATGCGGGCGACTGGCTCGCTCGCATTCGTGGCAGTCGCCCGCGCCGCATTCCTCGTCACCAAGGATCCCGTCGATTCAGACCGGCGCCTGCTTCTGCCAATCAAGAGCAACCTCAGCGCGGATCGCCAGGGCCTGTCCTTCCGTGTCGAGAGCGCCGGTGTCGGCTCGGGGACGGCGCCCCACCTTGTCTTCGATGACGAGCCTGTCGCCATTTCGGCTGACGTGGCCCTGAACGAAACCCGCAGCATCAGGGAGGCCCGCTCCGCCTTGGACGAGGCAAAGGACTTTCTCCTTGAGTGCCTCGCCGATGGGGCAATGCCCGCGTTGGAGGTGAAAGCCGCGGCGCAGGGGATGGGCATCTCCTCCGCCTCTCTTCGCCGTGCCAAGGAGGAACTGGGTATCACACCGAAGAAATCCGGGATGGCAGGCGAGTGGAGATGGATGCTGCCGGAGCATCCGAAGGCGCTCACGACGGCCGAAGATGCGCACTCCGATACCATGAGCACCTTCGTGACGGATGAGCATCTTCGCCTGGGACATGATGCACGCGCATCGCAGGGGAGGGCGGATCAGCATGAGTGATGAGGGCCTCTGCAGCGTCCATGAGCAGACCGTCCCGACGGAGCACCAGGACGAATGGTATGAGCATAAGGATTGAACAATGATGGACATTAAAGAGTTCGCCGCGCGCTATCGGATCAGCCCTTCGTGGGCGCGCCGGCTGGTCCGCGCGGGTGAGATTAAAGCTGAAAAAGCCGGTGGTCGGTATCTCGTCGCGCCGGAGGAGGCCGAGCGATGGATGACAGAGCAGCCATCGCGCTACTGGGTCAGAAACATCAGTCGCCCCGACCTCCCGGCCCTTGTGCTGGACGATGATGAAGCATTCGCATTGTGTCTCTGCTCAGAGTACTTCGGCGCTCGTGTCGTCAATGTTCGGAGAGAAAGATGGGAACCACGTATACATCGGTTACGGGAGCTCGGCTTCACAATTGAGCGGGGCTGGCGCCGTGGCACTTATCCCTACTATTGCTTAAAGGACATTGTAGAGATCGAAACTTCGGAAGGGACGGACCGTATAGGGCCTCATCCAGACTGCCAAGACCCGAGGTAAGTTGTGCGGCTTCTGATGACGCAAACCGCGACTGCATCAGTGTGCTGGTCGCATCATCAATGAAGACCAGCAGCGAGCATGGTTCACTCCGATCCTCGAACCAGCGATGGTCGGAGCCGTCGATCTGCACCAACTCGCCATAGGCTTCGCGCCGCAGCCGAGGCTGATGGAAGGTGCGGCGCTGTTTGCGGGTCAACCAGAGACCGGCCTAAGCCATCCACTGGCGCAAGGTCTCGCGGGAAACCCTCAAACCGAGCCGTTCGGCCAGCTTCTCGGCGGCGAGGGGCGAGTCAAAATCTGCATAACGCTCCCGAATGATCGCCAAGGCATAATCCCGCACGCCGCTGATGCGATTGTTCGAGGGCCGGCTGCGCGCCTTGTGCCGGATGGCGGCAGCGCGTCGGCTTGCAACCGCTCCAGCAGTCGGCGGACCGGCCGGGGCTCAGCGCCAGGACATGGGCCATCGCAACGATCGTCATGCGGCGCTCGACAACCTTCGACAGAATCTCGATCCGCTGCAGGTCGCGCTCGCTCATCGCAATCAGTCCCATCCGCCTTCTCCCGCATCGTCCAGGAGCGGGCAGTGTGACATTCCTACTTTGCAGGATCAGGACATTCTAACTTTGCGGCTACAGTTCGATTTCGCGTAAGTCCGTCTATGGAATGAGCAGGTGTGTCGTGGTTATGGGTGTTCTGATACTGCTATAATCCATGGACATTCCCGACCTGCCGCCTGACCTCAGCTTCAATCATCTGCCCCAAACGCCTGAAGTGATGGATTTCGCCTTCGAGGTCAAACAATCGGCTCCGGGTCCTAACATTATTGCCCGATGGGGGTGGGACGAGGTTTTTCAAAGAACCTTTCATGAGTAGCGCAGCCGCATGGTCTCGCCGGTGAGCGTATCGACGAGTGAAACTTAGAGCGCACTGCGTGATGTCGACCCGAGAGTCCTCACAAAGCGTGGCGCGCAACTAGGCCCCAGTCTGCTCCCAGGCCGGTTCAGCCCCGAGGACGCAAAAACCTCCCTTGTGCGTAAGCTCTATTCGGAGGGTGCTAGCAGCGGCGAGCCAAACCAACGCCGATCCGGGGCATGATCAGGATAATGCACGGCGTCAGCAGCATGGTGTGAACTCCATCAAACCATTATTCAGAACTAAATCTAGGTCTAGAACGATGGTTGCCACTGGCTATCGAACACCGAATAAAAGAGACGCTTCGGGCGGGCGCATAATGCGAACCAACTACCTCAGGGTACGCACTCGGCCACATAGAAAGCTCCAGGACATTGCGAGCTTTGACGGCAACAGGGATTGCTGCCCGTGATCTCTCTGTTTGTTCCAGAGCAATGTACGTAGAGGTAGCGAGTATCTGTTACTTTTCGGCATTCAGATTTTCCCTGAACTATACTCCCCGTACCGGTCGGTCGTGCACACCAATTTGGTCGGTTATCCATTCCCAGGTCACCGCACGTTTGAATGTCTTGGGAAAATGCGACACTGCAAATCGAGATGCTAGCTATGACCGTGAAAGCACGAAGCAAAATCATGGGAACCCCCATAAGGATGTGCCCGCTCAGGGACGCCGCTCCTCAGTAAGAAGCATTAACAATCCTTAGTTTGTCATAATAACGAATGTCCATCTGGATGTAAATCGAGCGATGCGATCCTAAAGTATAGGCTTTCATATGCAGTCACGTTTCTATCCTCGGAAAGCTCTACCCCCAAAGATTTGCTGACAGCAGTAGAAACAGAGAATTAGTTTACTCTCAAACAAGGTTGCGCCTTTTCGAGTTGGGAACGACGACGCTACACTGTGTCACGGCCCTAGCTATACTTTTGGTTACCAGTGTCTGCCATGCGGCAGATTTCCGTACCTATACTTTCAACACAGAATCCGACGATGATAAAAATCATTCCAAGGTGGCTAAAGCCATCACATAGGCGTCCGGTGTCCAGATCTGGGCTCTTCAGGAAGTTGAGAGCGAGGAAGCTCCGCGCACCTACTTTGACGGCGTCAGAGGAACAACTTCAGAGCCATGGCGCAATGTAATCAGTGAAAGCGAAGTATTGGGCGTTTCAAACGATATCGGTTGCAGCTTTATTTTAGCGTTTCTCCTCTGACTGATGGGGGGTGGCTTGAGCCGGAGCAAGGGAACAGAATTAACGCGGCGCACAGTTCTTGCCGGAATTGGCGCCACAATTGTTGACACTGCGCTTGCGGGGACCGGGCTAACCGTTGCGTCAACCGAGGACGGTGGTTTTAGCGTACGGCTGGATTTTTATGAATCCTGGAAGGTCGGCTACGCTGAGGTAGAGCGGGGTTGGGGACATGGCGCAACCGTAACATGTAGCGTACCCCCGTCATCGCCTGGTGTCGTGATCCGCGGTAACTTGCTGGGAAAGCGAGCCGAGCTCAATCTTTCCTTTTCGGCTGTTCACGGAACGTGGACATGCCGTTGTCATCTCACTTTGGATGGGCTTGGTACCATCCGAACGGTGGTTCCATTTCCCTTCGCGCAACCGTCATCCTCGATTGTTTCAATTCCGGTGGCCGGAGTTCCCTGGAGCCGGGCGGCCAGACTTCCTTCCGGGATCACGATTGTGCATCCGCGATTCGAGCTGGAGCACCATCTCAAGCCGACCCTTGCGGGACATTTTCGCTTCAAATGCTTGCGCGGGTTCACGGCCCGAGGTCCTCTGCAATTGCTACCTGGGACAGTTGGGCCGCTGGCGCGTTTGACCTTTGGTCCAACAGATTCAATCGGTTTAATGAAAGGGTTGTGTCTGCACGCGGATCAGATGTTCGCCGAATTCCCGATCGCGCCGCCCAACTACCTTCGGCTTCACGGCGAAGGAACCCTGCAGGTTGGCTCGACTAGGTTCGCGGCGGATGCGAGTAGCTCAATCCGTTTCTTCCGGCACCCGTCTCGGGGCATGTGTTGGGCGACAGACTGGCGCCTACCGGACCGGGAACAGATGATCGAAACCCCGCAGGCGCGCGTTAACGTGATTGGTACTGGAACATCGGACATTGATGCAGAAGGTACCTTCCACAAGCTCTACCGGTTTTCCGCAACGGCCCAACTTGGCCATCTTGCGCTGCGCCTCCCAATCTCTGGCAAGGGTGGAGGCTACGCTGATCTGGGCAGGCTTGATTTCAAGCCTGGTAGCACCCCGGTGGCCTTTGCATTCGGTGGATTTAGTGGGCCGGCATTGCGGAGCCGGATAACGCTCGACTCCGGCGACGCCAACCACGTTCGAATCCAGCTCGATGGTGCAAGGCTTTACGTTGCGCGTGAAGCCGATATGTTTCACGGCAAGTTTCACTTTTCGGGCTTGGCACTAACCCTCGGGCGGAACGGTCAGGTGCTTGTCCAGTCAACGTCTAATCCCGACGAACGTCCGCTGTTGCGCGTTGACCTGCCTTCGCAGCACATTAAGGAGCAGGCCTTCTTCAAGCAACTGCCAGTATTGCCGGGCAGGGAGCTGGTCGCAACGGAGTTGCCGAAGCTCTTCGACTTGGAGCCACGCAAGGAGCTGCAGAAGGCACTCAGAAAAAATGATCCGGACTTTGATAGGTTCGCAACGCGCTATGAAAAAGCATACTCGGAGTACAGCAATACCGAACTTCCAGTTCCCGCGGAGGCAACTAAACAACTTGAAATGATTTATGCGGGTCGAGAGGGACTCTTCTCCCTCCGGAGCCGCCGTGTGGCGAACGAACTGGCCTACAAAATCCGCAGCGAGCAGGGCATCAAGCTCGAGGATGTCAAGCTTGGTCTCGGTCCCATCCTCGTTGCAGATATCTTGCGGCGACACAAGCCCGATCCCCAGCAGCCCTGGCAAAGTCCGCTCGCGCAGGAAGCGTTCCAGGAGTTGCTGGCAGAGGCGGAGAAACGCAGCGAAGATCATTCCATTATTCAGAAGGACTACCGCGAACGAAACCCAGGTGCCACAACACGTTTCTATGCCGCCGCCTGGCTTGACAAGTGGCCCGAAGAATATCCTTCTTTGCCTGCCGTCCGGCCAGACGCTCCGAAGCCCACACGCGATGAACTATCGGCGATGCTGGTTGTTATCAAGCGTGACACGCCCCCGCTACCGGATGGGAGCCAGCAGGCCCTCAGTGATGCATATAAGGACGAGCCTCCCAACGCATTGCCGGTGAAGCGGAAGGCGGCCGGATCCACGCGCCTTGTCTTTGATCTCAGCGCGACGAACAAGGCAAAGCCTGGCGGAAAGCCGCCAACTAGCTGGCACTATTCTCTCGAGACATTGCTGGCCTGGGATCGTTACGAGCTAAAAGTCACGCAACGGGCAATGCGCTTCGACGTCGACTCCGACTCATCAAATACGCAGAAGCTGATCGATGGGCTCAAATCGCAGGGTATTAATCCGACCACCACGATCGACGCGCGCTTTATCGATATCGTAGCTCAAGCCAGCCGCAAGCCCGACGAATTTGATACCCGGATCGAATTACCTGCAAGACTTTATCTTTCGCCCGCCAGCGATGCACGATTCGATCAACGCCGCGCTCCCAAGGTGGGGCAGGATCGTGTCCCGATTTGGCAGGCCGAGATGCACGAGGTGCCTGGCAAGCGCTTTTCGCTGCGCGCTGTCGGATCGCCCGACTTCGTGCCGGGAGCGTTCAACAGGACGGCTAAAGCCCCCCTCCGCGGCGTCTACGATTTCCGGTCCACGCTGGATGGTTTCGACAGACATCAACTCGTTGGGTTAAGCAGCGTCTACGGTCTGCCCGTGATTGCGAGGCAATCGCCAACGGACGGGCTCGAGCAGACCAGCCAGGTTCTGCCCCCGGACGGATACAAGCTCGCCGATGTCATGGACAGCGACAAGGACGGCCAGGCTCTGTATGTGCCTCGGCCACTGGCGCATCGGTTTCTTTCGCTTTCACCAATTGGTGCCAGCCTCGATCTACAGGCGGTTTTCGTTCCGCCCGCATCGCTTCGTGACCAGCAAACGAAAAACTTATTTGACGCCTTCAGCGTAGAGCGCTGGCGGAGCCTGATATCCTTTGGCCGGGATGTTACGACCGAGGTTGTCTACAAAGGCTTCCTCTACCCGATTGGCTTTCGCGCCACCCTGGTCAAGGTTACCGAGCGTGTTTTCGGTCCCTGGACTGATCAGCGACGCTTTCCGGTCGCGTTCCTGAGGCAACGTCTCTTCATTCAGATATCAAATCCGACGAAGAAGTTCCCTGCGGTCAATCAGCCCTATGACAGCCGGGGCTGGCCCGCACAGTCGATGACACTAGACATGGATCATACGCCCGATCTACTAGATCCAGTCGGTAGGGGCGACCGCCGATCCACGGATCAAGCGTGGACGGAACAGGGCAGTGGTCGTCTGGATCATGCGCTGCGGGTCGGACTCGTCTTCTGGCCGCGCACGAGTCCGGGTGAGGCCGGCAATATTCAGTTTCGGATGAAAGTCGATGAGCGGCCGGAACCAGTCTCTATGCCGCTCATCTTCATCGACAACGAGGCGGCGCACGACCCGGCCACGATGCGCACATTGCGCAACTATTATAACGACGACGCCCAGGTCGCTCCAAGACTGAAGCTGCTCCAGCATAACGGGGTGCGTCGGCGCTATGCAGCGGAGGAGAAGCCGGGTGATACCACCTTCGAAACGCTCGAATGGAGGGTAGGGGCTGATTGCCGCGAGGAGAGAGAGCTAGGGGGCGCGGACCCGGACGACAGTCAATTTCTGATGGATTCACCGATGGAAAGCGTCGATCAGCCGCCGGTTTATCCGCGTCTCCGAAGCGCCCTCGTTCGCCACGATTCTTCCGCGCGCTTCAGCGGCAACGCGCAACCACCCACCGAGGTGTTCTTTTACAATCAATATCTGAAGCGCGGATTTTTAGATCGTCGGCCCGGTGACAAGCCCGATCCTGATTCAACGAAGCAGACGTTTTTTATCGTAGCAAGCCGGGACGCGCCGGCGCTTGAGATGGGCAGCAACGGTGACCGGTCCGGGGGCGTTGGACGTCCGAATGCGCCCATTCGCGCGATTGGCCGCGACGGGCCCATCGGAGGTGGGAGGCCGGACGGACCTCCGGATTCCGCAACGGCGGCACCGCCAAAGTTCGACGAAAACTTCTTCCAGTCCGATGCACGGGTCCTCGGCATTGTCAGCCTGAACGACCTGGTCATGAACGCTGTGGCCGATTCGCGGGTGCCGCCGTTGCTGAAGGATACTTTCGAGGTCGCATGTGAGGCGGTACAAATCGGTGCCGGAGCTGCGAGTAGAGAGCTGATCCGCATCAAAACGAAGATCGAAGAATTACCCGCGCCATTCGCGGATGCTTACTCAGGGCTCCGCAAGTCTCTACAGCAGGAGATCGATGCGTTAGCTCCAATATCCAACGCGTGTAGCCCATCAGATATTGCGCGGGCGGTAGCAACCACGCGCAATCTTATCGGCGAAGTGGACCGTCTGTCCGCCGCTCCTTTGGCGCCTTTGACAAGTATTGTGGACGGGACCCTGAGACGCACCGAGCAAGACCTGTGGGCGGGGATATCCGGGTCAATCGAGGGCCCACTGCAGCAAATCGCCGGCAGCATTCGGCTTGACACCATCTCGGACCTGTTGCTGCCGATCGGCAGGGCGATGGCAGCCGTGGACCGGCTGGAAAAGCTCGTGGCCATTCAGCCGGATATTGCCGCTATCTTTGACAGGGCAACGGCGGCGGCGTTCGCATCAACTCCGCCGCCTACACTACAGGGGTTCCGGAAACTCTGGGTCGCTCAAGCGGCTCTCGAGTTGAATGTCCTGCGCAGTCAACAATCGCCGGAAATCGTTGCCGAGATCGTCCTACTTGATGGTGTTCTTGCCACCTTCAGCAATACCGACCCTCCCGACGTCTTGGTGCGGCTCTATGCTAGCGCCGTGGCCGTCATCTCTGCGCCCCAGGCGGCGTGGATCGATATCCTGGCAACGCAGCTGCTGGGGCAACCCTTCAAGGACGAGTTGTTGTTTTGGTGGGGCCGAACTTTCCTGCCAAAATGTACCGAGCTCGTAGACGGCGCCAAAGCGCTGCGTCTAGCACTGGTAGCAAAAGAATTCGACCCCAGCGCTTGTAAGAACGTTGACCTTTGCGTTGCCGGAAAGAACCCGCCGGGCGGCGGAACGGATGGTCTCTGCCTATTGTTGTGGCGGCTTTGTCAAGATCTGCCGACATTATCGCAGCAGTCGACCGAACTCGCCAAGGCTTATGCGGCGCTTGCCGTAGCCACTGTTGGGCTCGTAGACGTGGAGGATGTTGCGCGGTCCAAATGCAGCAACCCAGCGGATTTGGATCAAATCAGGCGTGACCTCACGCGCGGCTTGCATCGTCTGGTTGCTGCACGAGATGAATTCGTCGCGAGATTGTTGACATGGGCAGAGGCCCTGGGCGGTGCGGCTTTCGACCGTCTTGCTCAAGACGCGGTGGAGCGCGTAGGTGCTGCTGCTGCTAAGGCACTTGGCATTCTGGCGCCGAACGCGGGAGATCTGCTAGGCCTCGTTGACCAGCTAAAGCCATTGGTGGGTGAGGCGACCGCGAAGGAGATCCAGCAAAAAATCGATGCCACGGTCGACCGCTGGCGTGCTCAGGTCAGCGCGTTCACAGGTGTTGCGAACAGGGACGATCTGCGAAACGCGGCAGACCAACTCAAGACTGCGATTGCAGGTCTTGCCGCCCAGGCGGTGTTGGATGCGGAAAACGCGCTGACGGTAGCCATGCTTCGTTCATCACTTCCCGCGGTTGCAGCCGGCGAGGATGTGATTACGCGGGTGCTCGCGGCACTCGACAGCGGATACCCGATCCTACTGGCAAGCCGGGATGCGCTGAGGACCACGGTCGATGACTTGCAGCAGCAGCTTGAAAATACCCTGGGAATAAAGCTCACCGGCGGACGGCTGAGAGATGCCGTCAATGTGGATGTCGACCCGGCGTTGCGAACCGTCTGTACGGGCGGCGACGTCGAGACGGAAGGACTGAAGCAGGAAGCTGCGACAGTTCACTGTCTGAAGCAACTCGGAGCGGGCGCAAGCCGGCTGGATACTGTGCTGAACCTGTTGCGAGTTTGGAGCGAGAAGGATCCTGCATTTGTCCGTCTCATCTCCGGACTGTCTTCCCGCGCCAAGCAGGTTCTTTCGTTGCCACCCCAGTTGCAGATCGTCGACGTGGACGAACTGCGCCAGAATCTGCATGAGCTGCTGGACGACGTTATTCCAACCAAGCGTCATCTCGCCTACAGTTGGGACCTGCCCCTGAACGTGGGCAGGAGTATCCCCATTGGGGCCGGTGGGTTTGCAAAGTTCATTCTTCCGGACAAGTTGACGCTCTCCGCAGCAACCGACATCGACCTTCGGCAACTCGATAAGGCGCCTACTTTTGATGTCTCAGGGCGTTTGGGTAGCTTCGCCATCGATATCATTTCCGGAGCCGTGAAACTTCATTTCAAGCCGTTTGAGTTCCATAGTGGCAGCGGTCGTAGTTCGCATTTCTCGGCGGACCTTGACCACGTAGAAATCGGGGCGATGCTGGCGTTTCTCACCATTCTTGCTGCCTATTTTCAGGCGCAGAGCGGGGAAACGCCCACCGATGACGGTGGCGTGGCGCTTTTGAACGGCCCTTATGTGATTCCGCGCGCTGAGGGGCCCGGTATCAAGGCCGGTTACCGATTGGCGCTCGGTGCCGCCCAAATCGGAACGCTCTCCATCCTTGGCATGAACTTCGACGCACATTGCGAGATGCCGTTCGACGGTGCCAAGGGTGCAGTGAGGATCAGCCTTGCGTCGCCGGAGGCGCCATTTCTGATTACGTGTGCGCCGTATGGCGGCCGTGGCCACTTTCTGTTGGAGAGCGGCCCTAGCGATAAGGGCGTGAGATTCGATATCGGTTTCCAATGGGGGGGCGCAGCGGCCATCTCGTTTGGACCGCTTCAAGGCCAAGCCTTCATAATGATCGGCTTCCGAATGGCGAACCAGCCAACCGGATTTGAATTCAGCGGGTTCTTCATCGCTGCTTTCGAAGGCCATGTTGCCTGCTTCGGCGTAGCCGGCAGCTTCGTCGTTTCCCTGCGTTATGTAAGCAACCGTATGAAAGGCGAAGCGACCCTCAGCTTCGAGTTTTCGTGTGGTCCCACAAAGATCGAGTATCGCGTGAGCGTCGGCCACAATGCCGGTGGGAGCATAGGTGACCAAGCCTGGCTTGACGCGGCACCGGGGGAACCGCGCGTCATGTTCGCCGGGGGCCATGTGCCCTCAGCTGTTGCCGCGTCGTGCGTCCCCGCGTTGCTGGAAGACTGGCACGGCTACAGGAAACGTTACGATTTTAGCATTCGCGCAGCGGGTAGGAGACAACGCCGATGACGGGACCGGTTCTTCGGCTGATAGCTAATGGACTGGAAACGTCGCGCAGGGCCCGGGCGGTGCTGCTACTCTTTCCGGATAAGAATTCGTCGCAGGATTGGGGCTTTTACGACTGGCCGGAGAAGGCTCATGAACTGATCAAAAATCTTCTCCGTCACGGCGATAACGAGAGAGGCGACTCGAAGTGCGCGACAGTCAGCCTCGAATGGAAGAACGGTTCCAAAATAACAGGACATCTGCGCGATCCCTTCGAGTATCCCGTGCCTGTGAACAAGGTCAACGACTTCTGGCACCGCGCACTGGGAGGTTCGACAAAGGCAGCGGAGGACATGCTCAACGCCTGGGCTTACCGAGGCGTAAGTGGGGCCGTGCGGCCGCGCCGTGCGGCCCTGCCGCTTCCGATTGCCGAGGCAGGACTGCTATTGCCGCTCGAACGCGCCCGCACCGCTTTGGGGGGAATAGCTCCGGAAAACAGCCTACTGCGCACGCGGAATGCCATGCGGCCGTCCGCTAGTTCGCTGAGCGCAATAGGACGGCCTTGGCTCGGACAGCCAGATGCCTTAGTTCGATTCGCTTCCGCCGACCCAACCGTTCTTGACGACGGTCCACGGCAGATTCTGTTTGGTCCCCCTGACGTTGGCGAATGGCTTCACGATCGGGAAATGGGTTTGGATCTGAAAAATCATCCCTATTCCGCCGATTTGCGGCCAGATGACATTGCGCGCAGCGCACTTGGCCATGACGGCGAGGATCTGCTTTGGTTATTTGATCGCATGCATGCGTTTCACTACGCGGCGTTGAACGGAATCAGGCGTGCGGCTGATACGCCGGCGCGGGCAGACGACAAGGACTCGCCGGCGGCAGATCGGCGATTGCAGCAATTGTGGTCCTCACCCGGGCTGATGCGGCTGTTCGGCTTTGCGCGGGATGTCTATATCGATTTGGAACAACCTTTCGGAGATGGCCTCGGTCGCTTTACTCAGATCGACTTCCCGGACCACCGCGAAAGTGAAAAATATCGTATCCAGAAAACGGCCTTTGACCTCAACAAGTCGAGTGGCCTGTTCTACCCGCCGTCAAAGGCTGCCTACAAACATGGGAACGACCCATTATTCCGATATGGCGTTCGCCGATTGGGAGGAAAGAAAGACGATGGCAGCTTCCGCTATTCAATGATCTCAATCGAGCCGGTCGCCTCCGCTGACGAGGACATACAGGCCAGTGCCAATGGCAGAAAAGCCCGAGCCACGACTGGACCTCTTGCGCTGGTCCGTTGCAATCCTGAATCCGAAAATCATGTGCGCGATGAGGATACGGAATATGCCGAGGACCTTTCGGCTCCCGCTCCGGACCGGCTCGATATCGGCATCGACACCGAGGACGGCGGGATTCACTGGCACAGCGCCTCACCCCGCACCATCCGGCACGGCGATCCCAAACAAAGGGGCAAAGCTGATGAGAGTTGGCCACAGAAGGTCATCGACGCGTTGACGCCGAACTGGTTGCCAGCGTGGGAGCGGGATTCGCATGGCCTCGTCTCTGCGACGTTTCGTCAGAAGAATGAAAGCGCAGGTCTTCAGTCTGTCGAGTGTTTCGACCCGCGAGTGGCAACATATAGCGGCGAGGCAATCGGTGCACGATCGAACTCGATTGACGTGGCGGGCAGGATGCCGCGTTGGGGTGCACGACCAGTAGTCTTGGACTCGGATCAGGATCTGATCATCGACCAACATATCGGAGTATCCACGGAGCCGCGTGCGGCCCTCGCGTTGCGCCGACTCGGCTGGCGTTATCATTTTGGGATTAGACGAGCTTATCTGGGTGGTGCCGGACCAACGCTCGAACGTGCTCGAATTGTCTATGAAGAGGACCCTGAAGCCCCGTACCCGCCAGCCGCCACGGGTGGTGGAGGCTTTCGTTACCTGCGCCACGACGCGATAGCAAAACCGATTGTTATGCTGGCACCGGACGTGCCTCGCCCGCCTGCCGCGCATGCACAGTTGCAGACTGGTTCGCAGATGGTGTTGATCAGCCGTAAGTCTTCCGCAGGCGGCGCTGCGATCAGCCGCACCACGCGCATACTAGTCGCGCCGTCGGTCGAGCCCGAATTCGCTGCAATGCATGAAGTATTCGACGAACTAGCGGAACCATCGGCTGCTGACGGTGAAGTCCTTGTTGCTATGCCGGACCCGGATAGAAAACAGAGGATGCAGCCGCTGGCGATCCATGCACCTCGACAGGGGCTGCCTAACGCCTGGTTGAACTATGAGGATCCGCCGCCCGGACACGATGTACGCGGGCAGCACCGCTTTCGACTCGGTGCGGGCGAGAAGCGGCCGACGCCCTATTATCCTGACCCGGCTGCCTGCTACATGGTGCTGCGGCTGTTGCATCCGGAGCGTCCGGATACATGGTTGAGCCCGCCCTTGGTGGTTAGGATTCGGGGCGATGCTGCCGGCGAGAAGAGTTTCCGCTGGCCCGATCTGCTGCCGGTTCGCGTCGATTTGCGCGCCGCGAATGGAGCGAAAGACGAAGGTCTCCAGCTTTCCGGAGGAAAAATCATCAGCGAGGGCGGACTGTTGTTTAGACGCGTGACCGTTTCACTGCGGCCTGGGGAAAGCGCGGTCTTGAAGACCTGGCTGGCTCCCAGCGCGGACGATTTGCTCGCCTGGTTCGACGTGGTTGAGCGATCGGCGCAACTCTGCGAGTCGGAAGGACAGGCTTGCGAATGCCCGCCTGGCCTCGCATGTGCAACCGGTCGTCAATCACTACTTGGCGATACCAGCGGGCCGCTGGGCAGTGATGAAGATGAACATCGGCGGCTGGCGACCCTTTACCACCAGCGCTTGCTCGAAGAACCCAATTACCTGTTTGCAGACGTCGCCGACATCAACATCGTTCATGTTACTGACGTGCCATGGGCCGCGGCGAAGTTTATCAGCACGCCCATTGTTGCGCGGCCACTCACGCTCGAGAAGGATGCGTTGACGGCTTACCTCGCGACGGCAGGTTCCGCAGCTGATTGGGGAGCATCCAAGGCGGAAGACGGAGCAACAGCCGTGATTCTCGGTGGGACCATCGAGTTCGACCAAGCGACCACATCGGGACTGGTTGTCGAAGCCTCGATGGTGCGACCCGGCGACCAGGTGCTTGAACCTGCGCCGCTGGCGGTACCGCCACAATTCGTGCCGAACGAGGTCAAGAAAATAGATGCGCCCAATGGCGTGCTGAACTTTGGCCATAAGGTGTGGAGCGAAGTCCTTCGCATTCAAAGTATTCCGCTTCCCGCAGACGGTCGCTCCGGGCCTCGCCGATACCAGCTCGAAGAGTTGCTGTTGGGCCGGATTGCAGATATGCAGCAAGCGGCCATCCAGTATGGTGCTCCGTTGCAGCACGGTCAGGCTCGGCAAGCGACCTTCCGCGTTGTGCCGGTGGCGCGCCACACCTCCATGATTTCAAGAAAGCCGATTCCGATTCCTGAGCAGTTTCTGAACGAGGCGTCGGCTCCGGTCTGGATCCCCGCCACGATCCGACCGGCGGCACCCGATGTAAAGGAGCTGGTTCCTGTTTTCCATTGGGACGACTCTTCCACAGTACATCAAGCTGCGGGCAGGTTCTCACGGACGCGTAAAACCGGATTGCGTTTGGTCCTGCGACGCCCATGGTTCAGCACTGGGGAGGGCGAGCGCGTCGGCGTTGTTTTTTGGCCGCCCCCAGTCCTCAATTTGCCATTGATAAAGAATCAGCCGCCTTTCAATGAAATCGAGGTGCCGCAAGCCGCCGCCCTCAGCCTTTTGACGGAAGAGGACCTCGATCCATTCGGCCGTTTCGTTTCGGTGTGGGGCAGCGATCCAATAAAGCGCGAACCGCAGCAAACGATTGACCGCCATCGCTTCCTATCGTGGAACGATCTGAGGCTTCCAGAGGAGGCGATGATGCATCCGCGGGTGCTCATGCCAATTCCTGGGGCTATCCCGGGGCAGAACAAGGAAATATTCGTTGAGGTTTCGGTCGTGAGTTTTCCGCTCACTTTCATCGACCATGAGCGGGATGCCTATGTCGATATCGATCTTACTCCGGTGAAAGGAGTGGCGGAAGCCGTTGTGAGGTTAGGTGTCGTTCGCATGCAACTTAACGCGCGTCAGGATACCCCACCATCACAACGCATCGATCGTTCAGGAATTCGCTGCTCGCCACCAATTCCAGTTCAGTCACAGCTTCTCCCTGAGCGCAAATTGTCAGTGAGTGTAACGGAGGTCAACAGCAAGCAAGGAGCCGATGGCGATCAGATGTCCGTTTCGGTGGTGCTTTCCGGTCCAGCGTCTCCAATTGTCGCGGAGGTGCCCGACACGAGGGTTTGCATCGAGCTCTCGGAACGTATCTCCGGTGAAGAGATTGCTGTCAGGACTGTTGGCGGCGGCCAAGCCCGAGCGGAAGGCAGCGGAAATTCCAATGACTTGTATCTCAAATACGATGGCGGAGAAGCAAATTGGGTTGCGAACTTCCTTCTGCCAGGCAAACTTGGAACACGAAACTTGGTCGCCTCGGCGCGCGAGGAAGCTCTCATGGAATTCGCCAATGAAGATGAGAAATCAGTCGATCTCCCGCGTTACTTCGGCAAGATTGAATTAAATAATCCGAAAATCGGCCAGAGGTTGACGGCTTTGGATACCGAATTGGCCGAGCGCTCATGAGGCGGTCTCACAAAGTTAACTGGAAAAGCAGAAGGCTTTGGTGAAGAAGGTGAATCGAATGCCGTTGTACCAATATGCTTGTGCCTTCGTGGCTGCTTGTGTCCTATAATCCTCGTAGTGATGTTGCTTCTCCCGGCAACGCCAGTTCGCGTTGGATTGACATCTCCCAGATTCTCGTCGTGAGAAATCCAGTCTGCCCTCCAAACCCGTGAGTCGATGACCGCACTCTTCCGCCAGCAGCGCCATCAAAGCAAGCGCCGCGGCGATATCCACTTAAGGCACAAGCGCAACCCGCATCGGTGCGCACGCCGCTCGACCGAACGTCCAAAGCGGCAGCTCAAGCCCACGCGATGCAGCATTGCCCGAGACCTTATGAACGACCGTCGACATGGACAATGCACCCGGCTCACGGATTGCCACAAATAGAAACCGGAGCGCTCTTTGGTCCTGTAGGCGTTCCGTCGCCGGATTATACGACGAGCTACGACTACATAGTGCGATCGGGAGCAGCCCTCGATATCGCGTCAATCGGAAACCGGCAAGCAGCCTGCAGTGACCAATTTCTCCTTGGAAGTGGCCATTAGGCCGGACCAGTATCGGGAACAGGCTCAAAAGGCTCGAAAGCCTATTTTAGGAGGACTTCTTTTCAGAGAGCAGACCACTTTCCGATCGCTAACAGATCGGACCGGGAATGAGGATCAACATCGCTTTTGCTATAAGTTTTCCGCGGCACACCCCCGCCTGGAGCTTGTTCATCGAGGAAACGTTTAGACGCGGTTGGCTCATAAAAGACTTGAACAGATCTTTTTGTCAGAGCCCAATTGTGCTATATACTTCCAGAACGTTTCTGTTGCCTCATCGGAGGACTTCATGCCGAAACGCCAGCCTAGCACTCTGACGATTGCAGTTGTCGCCGCGTTTCTTACATCACCCGCGCTTGCGGGGCTTACATGTAATTATAATGGCAAAGATTCGACGGCTATCGTCAAGAATGAAAAGAAATTTCAGAAGACATGCACGTTTGAGTGTGAATTCAATACAGAAACTGCAAGTACTCATATTAATAGAGGCAGTTCAGGACTTAACCCCGGTGAAAGCCATTCCCAGAAGGGAATATCAAGCGCAAATATAACGGGCTTAAAAGCGAAGAGTAACGACTGTGATCCATGACGTCAGGTCCCCTCAGGGCGCGGGGCTGGAATGCTTTATTGGGACAACTGCTCTGCTCATTTCTGAAATCGGCGCCTAGGTGACCGGACCCTAGCAGGATCGGCTGGCGCCGGGAGGCAGCGAGATATGGTCAATTGACAGCGCCTATCTGGCGGGCGCGATTGAAGCCGCACGACGCGTCGTCGCCGAAACGCTGCAGAGGTGAGGGTTCTCGCGGGTTAACACAGGAAGAACGGTTCAGCGGGGGCAGAAGCCGTTTATTCACTGTCGATACTCCTTGGAACGGGAAGGTTTCGCCTACGCATTGTATAGGGCGGATCAAATTCGCCCGACCATCGGAATGTCTCCTGTGGGTCAGGCAGCGACGATCTTCTACCGTTCTGGAGCGTCCGATTTTCAGATCCTAAGCCGACCTTCGACACGCTCATGTCTCCTATCGGCCACGCGACTTCCGTTAGTAGATTGGTTGAGGCAAGGTCCGCCGCTGTCCAATGATTCAGCTTGCCCAAGCCAGACTCAGAATTGACCGGGGGTACTGGATCGCACCTGCTATACTGCCACGAGTACGGGCATGAAGTGCAGGCAACCTCCACCGTTCAAGTACGGGAAGCGCGGAAGAATGAGATTTCTGCGCGCTTCTTCGCGATCTGATCAGACTTCGGGTCGTTGACGTAGAGGGCGCTACTGGATACCGCCGGGATTACCTGGATCGCCAGACCGTTGCACGCCATCACTCATGCTCGCCTCCCCATGACGAACCGACACAGCAGATCGCGCTGACCTTGCCTTCAGCAATACCCTGCTTGGCCACGCCGCAGTCCTCTCAGATGCTCATATGCAAATTCCAGCGATGGCTGGTCACGCCGACTCTCCCCCGATCGTTGGCGGTTGCGACGGCAGACGCGGGCCTACCTCCACTGTCGATGCGCCCTGTAGCGCCTGCAGTTGGGCCAGCTTGCTGCCGAAGGTGCGGATCGAGTCGATCAGCTCGCTGCGGCGGCGCAGCTCGCTCTCGTTGACCGCGTTGCCGTCCTGCTGCAATTTATAATCGAAGCCCCAGGCGCGGCGCTCTCCTTCCTGGGCGGTCATCATCGAGCGGGCGTCGGCCTCGAAGATCGCCATCAGCTTGTGTGCCAGCGCGATGCGCTTGGTCAGGGACAGCGTCTCGGCCTTCTCGACGATGACGCCGTTCTCGTCCAGGACGTCCCGGTTGGAGACGAGCCGCATCGGCTCGCCGCGCAGCATGCGGAAGGCGTCCTGGCGCAGCTCGTAGATGTCGCTCCACTGCCCCTGGTGCTGCAGGATCAGGGTCGCACGGTCGCATGCGACATGCACCACTCTCGCGTTTTCGGTCCCAGTGCGAGGATCGTCCTCGGTCTTCTCGCGTCGTACGACAGTCAACGCTTGGTTGACGATTGGATTTTTGATCCATCCATTGCGCTTGGCGGCATTGTCGATGGCCTTGCGGGAAACATTGTATTTCAGGGACAGCGAAGAGACGGAAGAGCCCGCAGACCATTCCTCGCCGAGCTTCTGCCATTGCTCCACTGCGAGTTTAGCCTTTGCCATTGGGTGTACCTCTCAACCTTTGCGATCGACCTTCCCAGGTCGCAGGTGCGCATATCTACTGCGACGTGCGACTGGAGCGGAAGCGGCAGATTCGGCCATGACGCGCATGAATCAGCCAACGCTGCGGGAAATGGGCGAGGCGGTAGAGCATATGATCGCCTGATCTTGAGGCAGCGGTTGTCCGTTCATGCCTTCGCCGATACCTTCGATCTTCTTCGCCACCGCGCCGGCGTCCTTTGCTCCGAGCCCATTCGCCGGACGATAGAAGAGTCTGAAGTAGATTTTTTTCTCTGCATCCCCGATTTTTTCCCTCCGATGCGGTCCCCGCTCCCCGCGTGGTTGATCCTTAATCCGACCCCCCATCCCCTTTGGCAACTTGAATATTGCTTGAGTGAGAGCATCCAAGTGGCGAGTGGGCATTCTCAGCGGAATTGACGGTTCTAAGCACCCTCTATCACTTCAATGATCTCCTCTCGGATCGTAAGCTGACCGGGACACAAATACGTTTGTGCACTCGCTCCTGACTCGATACGAACCTTCGCTTCAATGCCGCATCTGGATGGCGGCTGGCACGCTGGCTGAGCCAGATGCTGCCGATGACGAGAATGCCGCCGGCGATCTGAAGCACGGTCAGCGTCTGGTTCAGAAACAGCCAACCCAGCAGCACGGCGGTCACCGGGCTGAGCAACAACAGCGGTGAAGCCACCGACGGGTCCAGGCGCGTGACGCCCCGCAGCCAGAGAAGATAGGTCAGGGCCATGCCGATCAGGCCGAGCCACGTCAGCGCGAGCAGGTTGGCCATGGTCGGGACAGGAATGGCCGGCTCGAACATGAGAACGACCGGAACCAGAAGCAGGCCACCGGCGGTCAGTTGCCATGCCGTGAATGTCAGCAGGGGGACCGGCGGCTGCCACTTGCGGCTCAGCACCATCCCGCACGCCATGGAAGCGGCTCCGGCCAGTCCCGCCATGACGCCGATCGGGTCGAGGGCGGCACGCGGGGTCAACACCAGCAGCGCGACACCTCCGGCTCCGACCAGAGCGGCAACGATCGAGACCAGGCGGATCGGGCTGGCGAGCACGAAGTAGGCCAGGAACACCACGAGCAGCGGCTGTACGGCCCCGACCGTGGCGGCGACGCCGCCAGGAAGCCGGTAGGCCGCGATGAACAGCATGCTCAGGAAGACCGAGAAGTTCAGGGCGCCGAGCGCGAAGATCCGTGCCCACCAGATCCCGGTCGGCAGTTGCCGCACCAGCAGAAGCAGCAGCAGCCCGGCCGGCAGGGCGCGCAGCATCGCGACCGTCAGCGGCGAGTAGTTCGGCAGGAACTCGGTCGTGACGATGTAGGTGCTGCCCCAGATCGCGGGCGCGAAGGCCGTCAGCAGCAGGTCGGACGCGTGCGGTCTCATGCGAGCACCAGGACCTCGGCCAGCGGGCGGCGGGGCTTCTGCGGCCAGTTTCCGGGGGCGGCGCGGCCGACCGCGACCAGCATGACAGGCACCTCGTTCGGCCGGAGGCCGAATTCGCGCATCAGGCCTTCGGCATCGAACCCGACCATCGGCCCCGAAGCGAGGCCGAGGGCCTCGGCGGCATGGATCAGCGTCGCGGCTCCAAGCGAGGCCGATCGCACGGCCTCGTCGCGGGCCGTCCGGGGATCGGCATACTGCGCGCGGGCGCCTTCCTGCCAGCCTGCGGCCATGTCCGCCGGCATGTACCCGGCCTTCACGAAAGGCAGCAGCCGGGCCGGGATGCTTGCGTGGTCCGGCAGCACCCCGCAGACAATGAAGGTGACGGCGGCGTCCGCCACCTTGGCCTGGCCGTAGGCGAGATCGCGCAGGCGTGTCTTGGCCTCGGGGGTCCGCACGGCGACGAAGCGCCAGTTCTGGAGGTTGTAGGCGGTCGGCGCCCGGGTCGCGAGGCGGGTCAGTTGCTCGATCTCGGCGTCCGTCAGCGCATGGCCGGCGTCGAACCGGTTGGCTGACACGCGCCGCTCGATGAGGGCAATGGCAGGGTTGATCATCATTCCATCTCCGAAGGGAAGGGCGTTCGGAGATGATGATAGAAACTTGGCTGGTGGTTGATAATCCGGTATGCCGGAAAGATATTGTTCACCAGCAGATGATAATCCGATGGACCGCTTCACCGCCTTGCAGGTCTTCCGCCACGTGGCCGAGCTGAATGGGTTCGCCGAGGCCGGACGGCGGCTCGGCCTGTCGCCGGCGGCGGTCAGCAAGAACATCGCCGAGCTGGAGGCGCATGTGGGCGCCCGGCTTATCAACCGGACAACGCGGCGCATGGCGCTCACCGAGGAGGGCCGGATCTACCTGGAGCACATCGTGCGCGGGTTGGACGCATTCTCGGAGGCCGACGAGGCCCTGTCCCCGCTCAGGACGGGGCCGAGCGGCACACTGCGGGTCAGCGCACCGATGACCGTCACCCTGACACGGCTCTCCGCGGCGATCCCCCGCTTCCTGTCGCGCCATCCGGCGATCAGCCTCGATCTCCATCTCGACGACCGGCGGGTCGACCTCATCCGGGAAGGCTTCGACCTTGCCATCCGCGGCAGCGACAGCCTGGAGGATTCCAGCCTGATTGCCCGGAAGCTCGCTGTCATGCCGCACGTGCTCTGCGCGGCGCCGGCTTATTTCGAGGCACACGGCAGGCCGAAGACGCCATCCGATCTGAGATCGCACGCGTACGTCCGTTTCAGCCTCTCGGGGCATGCGGACGTGTGGGAGTTCAAGAAGAATGGGCGCATCGAGCGGATTCCGGTGAACGCCCGGTACTCGGTGACGTCGAGCCTCGCGGTGCGCGATGCGCTGCGCGAAGGCTTCGGTCTCAGCCTGATCCCGAAGCCCTATGTCGAGGACGACCTGAGGGAAGGGCGCCTCCAATGCGCCTTAGAGGACTGGAGCACAGTAGTGACCACACTTTACGCGATCTATCCGTCGCGGCAGCACCTCGCTCCGAAGATCCAGACGTTCCTCGCCTTCCTCGCAGAGGAGTTCAGCCGTCCATGAGGGCGATCACGCCGTCTTGGATACCGGCTTCCATGGTCCGCCGCGAGCGAGAAATGCCGACCAACCGGCCGGAGGAAATCCCGCAGAACCGTCATCGCCACCCCAGCCCGGGAGCAACATGCTTTAGGATTGCCTCGATGACATGGGTGTTGTACTCGACGCCGAGCTGGTTCGGCACGGTCAGAAGCAGCGTGTCGGCCTCTGCAATCGCCTCGTCGGCCTTGAGTTCCTCCACGAGCCTGTCCGGCTCCGCGGCATAGGAACGGCCAAAAATTGCGCGCATGTTGTCGATGATGCCGATCTGATCGCTGTCCTTGCCTTGCCCGAAATAGGCGCGATCGCGGTCGTCCACGAGGGCGAAGATTGAGCGCGAGGCCGAAACGCGCGGCTCGTGGGAATGCCCCGCTTCCTTCCAGGCTTCCCTGTAACGCCGGATCTGCTTGGCCTGCTGGACGTGGAACGGCTCGCCCGTCTCGTCCTCCTTCAGGGTCGAGCTCTGGAGGTTCATGCCCTGCTGCGCGGCCCATACTGCAGTCGCATTGGAGGCGGACCCCCACCAGATGCGCTCGCGTAGGCCCTCCGAATGTGGCTCGAGGCGCAGCAGGCCAGGCGGATTGGGAAACATCGGGCGCGGGTTCGGCTGGGCAAAGCCCTCACCCTTGAGAACGCGGAGGAAGACCTCAGTGTGCTGGCGGGCCATGTCGGCGTCGCTCTGACCCTCCTCTGGCGCGTAGCCGAAATAGCGCCAGCCATCGATCACCTGCTCAGGCGAGCCGCGGCTGATGCCGAGCTGGAGGCGCCCACCGCTGATCAGATCGGCCGCGCCCGCATCCTCGGCCATGTAGAGAGGATTCTCGTAGCGCATGTCGATGACGGCGGTACCGATCTCGATGCGGCTCGTCTTCGCGCCGACCGCTGCCAGTAGCGGGAAGGGCGAGGCGAGCTGGCGCGCGAAGTGATGGACGCGGAAGTAAGCGCCGTCCGCGCCCAGTTCCTCGGCCGCTACGGCAAGGTCGATGGATTGGAGAAGGGCATCACGGGCTGACCGCGTCTGTGACTGCGGTGAGGGTGACCAGTGCCCGAACGAGAGAAAGCCAATCTTCTTCATGAGGCGGTCCTGTGCAAATGCCTTCAGCCGATTCGACACGATAGTAGACAGGCTGGCCGCTCGTGCCGAGCTTACCTATGAGCCGCTGCCACGGCAGAGTAGTCCTGCCGTATGTCTGCCTACCCAGGTCATACCGAACGCTCTTAAAGGACAAGGGGCTTCTCAGTCTGACCCGATCCAGGCTTTCCACACCTAACTTGGATCTTCAATTCGGCGAGATCGATCATTGCCTAGGAGATCGATGGGCGCCGCGCGTTGACCCGTGCTAGGGTCATTGTTACATTAAAGTCATGATCACGTTCGCCCACACTCTGCGACTTCGCCTCCCGGTCGTTCCGACGGCCGGGTCATTCGTCGTTTTCGCGAAGTAATCCGGGCGACGCTCCTCTCGCGCGTTCGCCCGAACGCAGAGAGTTGAGCCATGAAAGCCGACTTCTACTGTGCCGTGATGTTCCCGTATCCATCCGCGGCGGGTCTGCATCTGGGGCACTACTACAACTACGCCATCATCGATTCCTACTGCCGCTGGCTGAGATACCGCGGCATGACCGTCTTCCAGCCCTTCGGCTACGATGCCTTCGGACTGCCGGCCGAGAACTATGCCCGCAAGGTCGGTCGCGACCCGGCCGACGTGACCTACGAGAACATAGCGCAGTTCCGGCGGCAGATGGCCCGCATGAACACCTGCTACGAGGAGCGCCTGGTCACCTGTGACCCTTCCTACATGAAATGGACGCAGTGGATCTTCACGCGCCTGCACGAGCGCGGGCTGGCCTACAAGGCTTGGGGCGAGGTGAACTGGTGCCCATCCTGCGAGACGGTGCTGGCGAACGAGCAGGTGATCGGTGGCCATTGCGAACGCTGCACCAGCGCGGTCACCCATCGGAACATGAATCAGTGGTACTTCCGGGTCACGGACTACCGCGACCGCCTGATCGCGGGACTGGACAGGATCGACATGCCGGATTCCACCAAGCGGATGCAGCGGGCCTGGCTGGCCAACCTGAGGGACTGGTGCGTGTCGCGGCAGAGGACATGGGGGTGCCCGATCCCGATCGAGGGCGAGACGGATACCCTGGACGGGTTCGTGGACTCCTCGTTCTACTACCTGCGCTACCTGACCGACAGCGACACCGAGTTCCTGCCCGAGGGGTGCTACCAGCCCGTCGACCTGTATGTCGGCGGGGCCGAGCACGCCTGCATGCACCTGATCTACACCCGGTTCATCCATATGGTCCTGTTCGACTTAGGAGTCGTCCCGCAGGAGGAGCCGTTCAGGAAGGTGATCCACCAGGGCGTCATCAGGAAAGATGGGGCGAAGATGTCGAAGTCGAAGGGGAACGCCGTCAGTCCCGACGACTACGATCCCGACGAACTGCGGCTGTACCTGATGTTCATCGGCCCCTACTTCGAGGGTGGGGAGTGGTCCGACGAGCACATCATCGGGCAACGCAGGTTCCTGTCGCGGATGCGGCGCTGGCTGGAGAACCGGGGCACCGACCGGATCGACCTGTCGCCCTTCGAGGATCAGGTGGACCGTGACGTGCAGGCCTTCAAGTTCAACAAGATCGTGAGCGGGTTCATGGAGTTCTACAACCGTCACAAGAGTCTGAGACTGGATGACGAAACGGCCCGGCGGATCGAGGAGGTGCTGCGTGTCTTCGCACCGGGATTTCGGGCTGGTCACTCAGACGCATAGGGGGTGAAGCTCGTCATAAGTCAGGCAGCAGTCGCCCGATCCTTGTCATCATACGGACGAGGTGGCCGTAACTTCAGATGAGGTGTGTGCGAAATGAGCGGTGGCTAAGGGAGAGAAGCCCAGAAAGTCGAAAATTCTGTCCGTGACCTCATCCTGAGCTTCACTCCGGCAACGGCCCTGAAGAGGAGACGGAAAACGTAGTCATTGAAGGTCAGTTTGTCGCAGATAGTGTTGATAAAGTCCAAAATGTAGTCGGGGCGATTAATAACTTGCGTCATCCCAATAGGCCGGGCTCATCATCCGGTTTGTCATGCGAGCCAAGAAAGGCGCTTGCTGCCATTTTCAAAACTATCAACACCTCTCGGACCTAGTCCATCGGTCAGTTAAAGACCCTTAAGTCGACCTTCCCTGAACTGCGGGAGTTTCGCAGTTTGACCCAATCCGGACTTTTCTCGCCCACGCCCTAACTTGCCTACGGGCGTTCAGGTTTTGGTTTTCGGCGTGTTTAGGACCGCTGTTGATCGGAGCGTGGCGGAGGTGGTGAGGGCTTGCAAAGGAAGGCTGGGCCCATGCCTTCGGACGGCGGGTATTCTATTCTTTGGTGTCGGGAAAATAACTTTGATCAGAAGAGATGCCGGTACACCACGAATCCAGAACGCTCCGCCACCTTGTCGTAGAGCTTCATAGCCGTGAGATTGGTTTCGTGTGTTTGCCAATAGACGCGTGCTGCACCCGCTATCCGGGCCTGCTCGTAAACTCCATTTATGAGAGCTTTGCCCACCCCTTTTCCGCGCGAGGCGTCGTTGGTGAAAAGATCCTGCAAATAGCAGCTTGGCTCAATCGATGTTGTGCTCCGGTGGAACAGATAGTGCGCGATGCCGAGGAGGTGTCCTTGACCTTCAGCCACTAGGGCGTGGACTGGCTCATAGGCATCAAAAAAGCGCGCCCAGGTCATTTGGGTGATCTCCGCGGCGAGAGCCGCTGCGCCCGAGCGACCGTAAAACGCGTTGTAGCCCTCCCACAGGGGGAGCCATTGGTCAAAGTCCTGACGCGTGACAGGGCGAATCGTGAGTGAGTTGCTCATTCTTGGACCTTGCAATGGTGAAGACCACGATAGATAGGATGGGCAGCATGCGCAGGTAACCCGCTTGCATTCCTAAACCGTCGCGTGCGTGGGCCGCAATGGGTCGCCTATGTCGGAGCGTCCGATGTCTCTTCTGGGTCACAGGAAACGATTCGTGGAGGAGGCCGAGAATTGTGGCTCTTGGCACATCCACGAAGTACCTCTGACGATGCGCCCAGTGCCACGGCGATTAGCCGAGTAACTCGGCCTGCAAGTCCAACGCTCTGTCGCTGCTCCAACCGCGTAGAGCTGATCGAACAGGTATCCCATGATCTGGTCTCCGTAATCTTTAGCGGCTCTGGCTTTCGCTGACCTCGATGGCGAGCAGCGGGATGACAGCAATCGGGGTTGTCAACGCGTTATGCCCGTCGCGTCCGTCTGCTCGGGACAATCGCCTAGAAGCGAGAGAAGCCCGCCAGTGGTCGAATGATCACTGCGCGCCCATCATCCAGGAATTGCGCCAGACCTGTCACCACCTGCTCGTTTGGAGCGCCATACACTTCGAGCCTCTCGACGGTGCAATGCTCGGAGACGGCTTTGATATAGGGATCCGAGAGGTCCCAGTGGCGTAACACGTCTGCAGAGTTCCTGTAGAGCTGGAGGCTGACCGCGCGCATACTCAATTCATCGATGTAAGCCTGCACCATCAACTGCGGGCCGTGTTTCTCGACAAACTCGATCGCCTTTCGCACAGCATCGCTGAACGGCTCCAACCTGCCGTCGGTGATCTTCATCTGGTTGCGAAGCAGTATCGGCTCCATCATGGTATTCCTTATATTTTCAAGTTCTCAGCCTCTCCGTCAGCGGCTTCGCCTGTCGTCAAAATTCAGGGTGAGCGCGGCGATGGCTGCGATCATTCCCGCAATCAGGACGATTCCAGCGGCCGCCGCCCAGCCGTAGGTTTGAATTGCACCACCAACAGCAATAGGGCCAATCACCTGACCGAGATTGCTGCCCTGCATCACCAAGCCGATGACCAGTGGGGCGAGCGCCGGGGACAATGCCAGGAGCGGCGCTGACGAGATGAGGGTTGCCGGGATCAGCCCGCCAATGCCGGAGAACAGGATGCACAGCAGGAACGTTGGTGTATCGGCAAAGATCGGCAGGAAAATCCCGGGACTGACAAGGCCCAGGATCAGGCACGCACCGGCAATCAATGCAGAACGCCTGGCGCCACGGGCCAGAAGAGTGCTAGCCGCTAGATTGCCGATGACGTTCGCAGCGCTGGCCAGAGCACTGAGAAGCCCGGCCGTGCCATGGTCGATTCCCATCCGTTGCATCAGCAACACGGGGAGGAAGCTGAAAAGGGCAAAGAACATCATGCTGTAGAGCGCAAAGCAGGCCGCCAAAAGCACGGGCCCCATGCTCGTCAGCACGCGCATGGAATCAGCCGCAAGGCTCCTCCAGGAAATCGATTGGCGCACCGGGTAAGCTGGAATGAGCGCCACTCCGGCGGTGATGGCTGCGGCCGCTAGTCCTGCATTGCACCACCAGAGCATGCGCCAGTCGCTGAACAGAGGTCCGGCGAGCATGGCGAGCGCCATGCCGGTCGGCATGAAGCAGCTCCAGAGTGCAAAGGCAAGATCACGCTGCCCGGACCGCACCACCCGGTGGAGGATGGCGGGGCCGGCAACGGTGACCAGAAGAAAGCCGAAGCCTTCGAGAACACGGGATGCCAGAAGCACGGAGTAGCCTGGCGCCGCCGCGCCCATCACCGTGCCCAGGGCGATGGCTCCGAGGCCGACCATCAGCATCCGGCGATCTCCGGTGGCAGTCACGAACGCCCCAGCGGGGATACTGCCCACGAGCCCGAGAACGGCGAAGATCCCCGTGAGCCAGCCGGCTGCCGCGAGATCGAGCCCCAGATCGAACTGAAGCATCGGCGCGGCAATCGCCGCCTTGCCAACCTGCAGCGCGGTCACAACGCCGGATCCGACCACGACAGCGATGGTGGCCCAGCGGGTCTCAATGCCAGGATTTCCGTAAGCTGCCGCTGTCATCACGCGGCCTTTGTCAGTCGGGCGGCCGAAAGGGCTTGAGCAAGCTCAGCGACATGGCGACCCTGGAAGCGGGCGCCGTCCAGCTCGTTGGCGCTAGGCTGACGATCGCCACCCTTGCCATCATCCGCCAGCGTCGACGCGCCGTAGGGCGACCCGCCGGTGATCTCGTCCATCCGGCCCTGGCCCTTGAAGGTATAGGGCAGCCCGACAACGATCATGCCCAGGTGATACAGGACCGTATGAACTGAAAGGATGGTGCTTTCCTGGCCGCCATGCTGACTGCCCGTCGAGGTGAAGACGCTGCCAATCTTGCCCACCAGCTTGTCCTCGAACCACAGGCCGCCGCACTGGTCGAAGAAGTTCTTCATCTGGGAAGCCATGTTGCCGAAACGGGTGGGCGTTCCGACGATGATCGCATCGTAATCCGCCAACTCGGCGACTGTCGCGATCTCCGCCGGCTGATCACGCTTGTACCCGGCTTTCTCGGCAACATGCTCCGGGACGAGCTCCGGAACCCGCTTGATCACGGCCACGGCACCGGCCCCCCGGACCCCTTCAGCCACGGCTTGGGCCATCGTCTCGATGTGGCCATAGGATGAGTAGTACAGCACCAGAACCTTCGTCATCACCGTTCCTCTAGCAAATCGATCAGGCTAGGACCGGCAGAATATCATTCGAGCATATCGGCGGAAGTGCTATAAGATCGATAGATTCGATCGACGGAATAGATCATGTTGAGCGGGCTGACCCTAGACCAGATGCGGACCTTTGTGACCGTTGCGGAGAGCGGCAGCTTTCGCTCGGGAGCTGCCCGGCTGTCGCGTGTCCAGTCGGCCGTCAGCCATGCGATTGCCAACCTTGAGGCCGAACTGGGCGTTGCCCTGTTCGACCGGTCCGGACACCGGCCGACCCTCACACCGGAAGGACAGGCACTTCTGGCGAATGCCCGCGACATTCTTCTCAGGGTGGATGCGATGCGGGCCCGTGCCCGCAGTATCGGCGAGGGCGTGGAACTCGAACTTTCGCTGACAGTCGACACGCTGTTTCCCATTGCAGCGGTCGGAACTGCGCTGAGCGAGATGCGGATTGCGTATCCGGCGGTTTCCATCCGGCTGGCCGTCGAACCACTGGGTGGCCCCATTGCGGCGCTGGTCGAGAAACGGAGCGCGCTGGCCATTCTGGTGGGCGAGGACTTCCGCGATCCGCGAATTTCACTCGAGGCGATCACCTCGATTGAGCAGGTGGCTGTCGTCTCATCCAAGCATCCGCTGGCGCTGCGTCCGCATGGCGCGGTGATCGGCTTGCCCGATCTCGCCGACCACCTTCAAATCGTCCTTTCTGATCCAACGCCCCTATCCGAAGGACGCAGTTTCGGCGTTCTGTCGCCACAGACCTGCCGCGTCGGCAGTCAGGACACCAAGCATGCGATGATCTTGGCGGGCCTCGGTTGGGGCCGCCTGCCGCTCTGGCAGGTGGAACGCGATATTCATGAGAACCGTTTGGTGCGCCTTGAGACCAATGCGCTTGGTCGAAAGGGACAGCTGACCACGGAAGTCTATTTTGCCCATCGTCTGGATGAGCCACTCGGGCCGGCCGCCCAAGCCTTCCGCAGGGCATTGCTGCAGGCGCTGTCGCAGTGATTTGCAACGCGCGCATCGGATGTGTTTACGCCGGCTGATGCTCCCCGTCGGGGTTTGCAAAGGCGCCAGCCTCTCGAAGGTAAGCGGCAAGTCCATCCACGAACCGCCGGACCTTTAAGGGAATGTATCGGTTCGACGGGTAAACTGCATGAACCTGATGAGGCGCATAAGACCAGCCCGGGAGCACGTATTCGAGCCGCTGTTCCGCTAGCAGGGGGGCAAACACCTTCTTGTGCATGAGCCCAACTCCCAGGCCGGCGACAAGAGCTTCGCGCATCAGGAGTGCATTGTCGGTGCGGAAGGTCGAGCGAACGGGAACTTCCACACGCTCACCCATCGGCCCAATGAGTGGGAGGATCGCGCCAGCGACTTGCTGGGAATGGACGATATACTCGTGCTCCGTCAGATCCGACGGATGTCGTGGTTTGCCTTTGCGCGCCAAGTAGTCCGGCGATGCCGCGAGGCAGCGTTCCACGATGCCGAGCCGCCGTACGACCAAGCGCTCATCAGAGATCGTGCCAAGCCGGATCGCCACATCAACCCGCTCCGCAACAACATCGACGAAGTTGTCGCTCAACGAGATGTCAAGCACCAAGGCCGGATAGGTCTGCTTGAACTCCATGAAGAAGTTCGCCAGCACGGTGCTTCCGAGGCCGATAGGAGCACTGACGGCGAGCTGCCCCGACATGGCCTGATTGAGATCGCCGACCGTGCGATCGGCCTCGTTGAGGCGCTCAAGAATATCTCGGGCATGCTCGAGATAGTTTGCACCCGCATCGGTAAGGGTGACGTGCCGGTTCGTCCGATTGAAGAGGCGCACGCCCAGGTAAGCCTCCAATCCGCGGATCTGCTGACTGATCGATGGCTGACTAAGGCCAACATCATGAGCCGCGGCTGAGAAGCTTCCGAGCTCACAGATCCGGACGAAGCTTGTCAATGTCGCAAGGCGGTCCATGCATTCCTCTGCTATACCGATCAATAAGTGTAGCCTATCGCTACTATAAGAATGGGTCGCCTACCAGAGGCATAGATTATGGGAGAGAGTCCGGAGCCATCGCAGACAATTGCCTGCCACGAATGATCTGAGGCACTCCATGACTCTCTCACGCCGCTCGATGATTGCCGCATCTGGTCTCATCGGCACCTCCGCCGCTCTTGGCGTACCCGGTTCAACACCTGCACAGGCGTCACCAAGGGCACCCCGGGGATATGGCCTTCCGACCCGCAAAATTGGCTCCATCGATGTCACTCCGCTGCTTGACGGTTATATCGATGTACCTGCGGATGGGGTCATCGGAGCTGATCTGGCCGAAGCAAGAGCACTGGCTGCGGCTGTGTTCCAGGCTCCAGGATCACGCCGGATCCCAGTCAATGCCTACCTTCTCCGGCTTGGCGGTCGGCTAGTTCTTGTCGATACAGGCGCTGCGAGCGGAATGGGCGCAACCCTCGGCCGTCTTCCGATGGGCTTGGAGGCAGCGGGCGTGAGCCCGAAGCAAGTCGATGTCGTGCTGATCAGCCACATGCATCCGGACCACATCAACGGTGCTCTGACACCCGAGGGCGACGCGGTGTTCCCGAATGCCGAACTCTTTGTCCCGGATGCCGACTTTGCTTTCTGGCATGACGACGCCAATCTGAGCCGGGCTCCGAAGGAAATGAAGCCGTTCTTCCTGGGGGCCCGGAAGGCTGCTGAGGCGTATGCGCCCCGGCTGAGGCGGTTTTCGGGCGAGAGCGAAATCCTCGGCCCGATCCGTTCGGTACCTCTGCCGGGGCACACGCCCGGACATGCAGGCTTCATCATTGAGTCTGACGGTGAGGGTCTGTTCATCTGGGCCGATGTTGTCCATATCGCCGCGTACCAGTTCGCGCGGCCGGAATGGGGCCTTGCCTTCGACATCGATCCGCACATGGCTGCTGCGACTCGCAGGCGGGCGCTTGAGCGCGCGTCTGGGGACGGGATGCTGGTTGCTGGGATGCACCTGCCGTTTCCGGGCTTCGGCCATGTGGCTCGGGAGGGAAAAGGTTACCGATTTGTTCCAGCGGAATGGGACTACGCCATTTGAGCCATGATCCGGCTCCCGCCCAGATATCGCAGCACTATCACCTCACTAAGGATAGGTCGCCAGCTGAAGGCTGGACCAATGACTTCGGCATAGTGCTTGATCTGGGAGCCGGCAGGTCGAGATCCTCTGTACTTGCCGCGTTCTCCCATGCACGGCAGCAGTCAAAGCACGATGCCGTATACAGTTGCCGATCAGTTCTCAGGGCGCGCCTTTTAAACGGGTAACCTGCCGAGTGCCCGGAAACGGCACAAAGCTGAAGTTGTCCGGGTGTCGGTTCAAGTAGGCAACACCAGACATTCCAAGTGAGGGAGCTTGGAGGTGCTATCGCCACATGCCACGCATCTTCGCGCCGACATCAACGCGAATGCCTTTTGTCGCGGCAGGTGACGTTGCCGGATCTGGCACAGTCACGAGCCACGACACCCGCTCGAACAGCTTCAGGAGGCTGCTCGGGATGAAGCGGGTGCGGGCAGCGTAAACATGACGGTCGCCCGTGGCGGATTGCTGATGTGTGAAGAACCGCTGCGGCACGATTAGATGCAGGTGGTCCTTGGCCCGGGTCATGGCGACGTACAGCAGCCGGCGCTCCTCCTCGATCTCCGCCGTGGTGCCGGTGCCGAGATCCGATGGGATGCAGCCATCGACCACGTTCAGCACGAACACCGATTTCCACTCCTGGCCCTTGGCGGAATGGATGGTGGAGAGGATCAGATAGTCCTCATCGCGCAGAGGCACGCCGGCCTGATCGCTCGTTGCATCCGGCGGATCGAGCGTCAGCTCGGTGAGGAAGCGCTCGCGCGAGGGATAGCCGGCTGCGATCTGCTCCAACTGGATCAGGTCGGCTTTCCTGGTCACAGCATCCTCATGCATCCGATCGAGGTGCGGCTCGTACCAAGTCCGCGCCTGCTCGAGCTCAGCCGGCCATCCTGCCGAAGCCGTGCGAAGCAGCGCGATCATGTCGACGAACGCGTGCCACTCGTCCCCGGCCCGCGGTGGGGCAGGGGCTTCCAGCAGCGCTCCGATCGGATCGGCGGCGTCATGCATGCGATCGAGCACCCGCTGGGCCGAGGTCGGGCCGACGCCGGGCAGAAGCTGCATCAGCCGGAAGCCGGCGACCCGATCGCGCGGGTTCTGGACAAACCGCAGCAACGCCAGCAAATCCTTGACGTGAGCGGCATCGAGGAACTTGAGGCCCCCGAACTTCACGAAGGGAATATTGCGGCGGGTCAGCTCCACCTCCAGCGGCCCAGAGTGATGCGAGGTCCGAAACAGCACCGCCTGCTGCTTGAGACTCATGCCGTTCTCGCGGTTCGCCAACACCTGCT
Organism: Microvirga sp. CF3016; assembly: GCF_036314085.1. Lineage (NCBI taxonomy): Bacteria > Pseudomonadati > Pseudomonadota > Alphaproteobacteria > Hyphomicrobiales > Methylobacteriaceae > Microvirga > Microvirga sp. CF3016. The sequence goes on along the minus strand of NZ_JAYGGM010000006.1, from coordinate 257,137 downwards.
CGACCACGTAGCGGGCTTGATCTGCCTCGTCGCGCACGGCCACCAGCTGCGGCCGCTCGGCGGAGGTGCGGTCGGTCCAGAGGTTCTTGGTGAAGCGCTCGGAGGCAAGTTCGATCACTGCATTGGCGGCGGCCAGGATCGGCTGGCTCGAGCGGTAGTTGCGGTCGAGGGTGACGATCTCGGCCGGCGGACTGAACTGTGTGGGAAAGTCCAGGATGTTGCGGATGGTTGCGGCGCGGAAGGAATAGATCGACTGAGCATCATCCCCGACCACGGTGAGGCCCTGACCGCCCGGCTTGAGGGCGAGCAGGATCGAAGACTGAAGCCTGTTGGTGTCCTGATACTCGTCGACCAGGACATGGTCGAAGCGCCCACCGAGTTCAGCCGCAAGCGAGGGCTCGGCTGCCATCTGGGCCCAGTAGAGCAGGAGATCGTCATAATCGAGCACATTTTGGCGCTGCTTGGCCTCAACATAGGCGGCAAACAACTGCCGCAGCTCGGCGGCCCAGCCGGCGCACCATGGGTAGGAGGCCCGCAGCACCTCCTTGAGCGCCATCTCGGCATTCACGCAGCGGGAATAGATCGCCAGACAGGTTGCCTTGGCGGGAAAACGGCTCTCCGTCGCGGAGAAGCCGAGTTCGTGGCGGACGAGGTTCATCAGGTCGGCCGAGTCCTCGCGGTCATGGATCGAAAAGGCCGGATCCAGACCGATCTCGGGAGCGTAGTCGCGCAAGAGCCTTGCGCCGATGCCGTGGAACGTGCCGGCCCAGGTGAGGGCGTCGGTCATCACACTTGCGCTCTGACCCATGACCTGTCCGGCGATCCGCTCGACCCGACGGGCCATCTCGGAGGCGGCCCGGCGGGAGAAAGTCAAGAGGAGGATGCGGCGCGGATCGGCGCCGTTGACGATCAGATGCGCCACGCGGTGGGCGAGGGTGTTGGTCTTGCCTGATCCCGCCCCGGCAATGACCAGCAGCGGCACAGCCGAATTTGAGCCATTGGCCAGGACGCCATGCTCCACTGCCTGACGCTGCCGGGGATTGAGTTGATCAAGGTAAGCAGCGTTAACAGGCACGGTCGAATCATTCCCTTTGGTCCACTATAGATCCCGTTTCCCGTTTTGTTCGCAACGACACAGCTCGTCGCGCCGGAAATTCGACCGTAATCATCGGGTCGCACTCGGCGGACTTTCAGCATCGTCTGCAGCATCGCCGGCGATGTCGGTGGGGCGGATCACCAGGTTTGCTCCGCTCCGTTATTGGCTGGGCGTGTCCGGATGATCACCGATCCAATAACTCTCTCTTTACTCCCATGAGAGACAGTCCCCGACGGCAGCAGCCTTCTGTGTCTGCCTCAACAGATTTGCAAGCACTCATGCGTAACCCATTCAAGCCTAATGATTTTCTTCCGGCCGCGATTCAGCATGAAGGTCGGGATTCGGCAAAGATATCGGAGCTTCGAAAGACGGAGAGCACGCAAGTCGGGAGCAGCATGCAGTTTGCTTGGCAGGCGCCATGGTCGTCGGTGGGAGAGGCCGAGCCCGGTTGGTGGCAGGCCTTCGCACTATCCAAGGATGTAAGGGCAACACGGACACCTGACCGCTTCATCAAGAAGCAAGCCGAAACGAACGTCGTAGCTCTGATTGCCGATGAGGGGCTGGAGGTCGCTCGCGCTGCCCGTGAGGAAATTCAGACGGCGCAGGAGACGATCCATGACCGTCTGGAGAGGCTTCGCGCCGCCATAGAGGCAAGATCGACTGACGCCCGAGCTCCCGGAACGGAATTGGACCCGGATCCTGCGAAGCCGCGGCTGTCAGAGGAGCAGCTTGTGGAAAAGGCGGTTCATGCTCCGGTCGTCGTTGAAGACAAGGCCGAAGTGACGGTCAATCACGGCCCTATCGTTAATGAATCGCCCTCGGAGGTAAGCCTGGACATGGACAGCGGTCCAGTCGCCGATGAGGCCGCCGAACAATTGATTGATGAGGCAGGTCCCGCCATTGCCACGGAGCTGCTCCTGCCTGTTCCCAGGCCGCCAGCGACACTGGCCTTCTCGGGTTTCGCCTTCCAATCGAGCCTCTACCAGGTCGTTGTCGTACCTGGACCTTTCCTGATCGATCACTCACCGACGGAGATGGTGGCCTTGAATCTGGGGATTGCTGTCGAGGAGGAGCCGTACGAGGCGAATGAGATCAACCAGCCCACGGAGCCTGAGGAGGAAGTTGCTTTCCCCACGTCAGAATCTGAGGAGGCGGCTGCGTCGGATGTCGTAGAATCCGATCCGGGCGAGGCGGTGGCCCACGATGCGACTGAGGATGTCGATATGGGATACCTAGCCCTGTTCGGTGGCGAGTTCGTACCCGCACAAACGGTGCGAGAGGCGACCGCCGTTGCTCAGGGTCAGATAACGCCCGCTGAACCGCCTGCCACCATTCTGGAAGACGTTATTCCGGCAGCATCCGGCCAGGTGGCGCAGGTGATTGCGTTCCCGCTTCACGAGCGGACACTTCAGACGCGCGATATGAGCGCTGGATATGAGCTCCCGTCCATCGAGTTGCTCGCTCAGCCGCCGCAGCGGGAGGGAGAGGTTCTCACCGAGGATATCCTTGAGGAGAGGGCCGGACGGGTGGAAAAGGTCATTCGTGACTTCGGAGTGAAGGGCGAGGTCATCCACGTTCATCCCGGACCTGTGATCACGCTGTACGAACTTGAGCCAGCACCAGGTGTCAAATCCTCGCGTGTCATCGCGCTTTCCGAGGATATCGCGCGGTCGATGAGCGCTGTCTCAGCCCGCGTAGCAGTGATCCCGGGGCGCAATGCCATCGGCATTGAGCTCCCGAATGCAACCCGTGAGACGGTGTACCTGCGCGAGATGCTGGAGGCGGCGGACTTCCAGGCATCGGTCCAGAGGCTTCCGATCTGCCTCGGCAAGACCATCGGCGGCGAGCCGGTGATCGCCGATCTCGCGCGCATGCCGCACCTGCTGGTGGCCGGCACCACCGGCTCGGGCAAGTCGGTGGCGATCAACACCATGATCCTGTCCTTGCTGTACCGCTTTACGCCGGAGCAGTGCCGCCTGATCATGGTCGATCCCAAGATGTTGGAGCTGTCCGTCTATGACGGCATTCCGCATCTCCTCACGCCCGTGGTCACCGATCCCAAGAAGGCGATCATCGCGTTGCGCTGGGCGGTGCGCGAGATGGAGGACCGCTACCGCAAGATGTCGAAGCTGGGGGTTCGCAACATCGACGGCTTCAACGCCCGCGTGGTCGAGGCGAAAGCCCGCGGCGAGGCGATTACGCGGACCGTCGAAACCGGGTTCGATAAGGAAACCGGAAAGGCGGTCTACGAGGAGGTCACCCTTGATCTCACGCCCTTGCCTTACATCGTGGTGATCGTCGACGAGATGGCCGACCTGATGATGGTGGCCGGCAAGGAGATCGAGGGCGCGATCCAGCGCCTGGCCCAGATGGCGCGCGCCGCCGGCATCCACGTCATCCTGGCGACGCAGCGCCCGTCGGTCGACGTGATCACCGGCACGATCAAGGCGAACTTCCCGACCCGGATCTCGTTCCAGGTCACGTCGAAGATCGACAGCCGCACGATCTTAGGGGAAATGGGCGCCGAGCAGCTCTTGGGTCAGGGCGACATGCTGTACATGGCCGGCGGCGGGCGGATCACCCGCGTGCACGGGCCGTTCTGCTCCGACGAGGAGGTGGAGAAGGTGGTCAACCACCTCAAGCGCCAGGGCGAGCCAGTCTATCTCGATGCCGTTACAGCCGACGATGAGGCACCGGAGGAACTGGAGGTCCCCGAATTGTCCATCGATGAGGACGATGCCGCTCTCGCGTCGGCCGATGCCTACGAGCAGGCCGTCAGCATCGTCCTGCGGCACAGGAAGGCCTCAACGTCCTACATCCAGCGCCGGTTGCAGATTGGCTACAACCGGGCAGCTTCCATCATGGAGCGGATGGAGAAGGAAGGGATCGTGGGCCCAGCCAACCATGCCGGCAAGCGAGAGATCCTGCGCGGGGAGTTCGAGGACTAGATACCTGCATCGGAGGCGTCTCAAGAGATCCAGGGAAACGCTGGATCTCATGTCTTCCCATCAGGGCGATTCATTGTGGCGGCTGTGACAGTGCGCCGGCTGATGCCACATGGAGGTGAGGATCGTGGCCTGTCGGATCGTGCCGAAGGCATTCATCTACCTCGCACGAGGCAACCATGAGCTCTTGCTCCTCGCCCATCCCATCCATCCGGAGGCCAGCCTTCAGGTTCCTGCCGGAACCATCCTTCCTGGAGAGGTTCCGCGGGACGCCGCCAGACGGGAGTTGGTCGAGGAAACCGGGCTTCACGAGTTCGAGATCGCGAGCTTGGTGGGCGAGCGGATTTACGACATGCGCCCGTTCGGCAAAAATGAGTTTCACCATCGCTACTTCTTCCATGCCGTCCTGACGGGCGAGGCTCCGGAGCGATGGCGTCACGAGGAACTTCATGCCGGGGCCGAGCCAATTCCTCTTGAGCTATTCTGGTGGGATCTCCGCGGCGGTCCGCCCGATTTGATCGCCGGCCACAGCGAGATGATCGGCGCTCTCACCCTTACCTGAAATCCCGGGTTGCAATCTTGATTGCTGGGACACTCTCTCGATCATGCTCATAGATATCTGGGGGAGTCGTCGGTTCCATCGCACCGCCTCTCAACCTGTCCCGGGTACCAATCCTAGTCTCGTCCCCACGTCCGCTTCGCAGGCGCAGTTCGCCGTCGCGTTCGGCCACCGATCGGAGAAGATCGGACAAGTCGATGAAATGCTCGGCGATCAGATGAGTGACGCTGCCCTCGCGCTGGAGCCGACCCCGACACCCGACCAGACGCGGCTACCTGCGCGAACAGGCGCTGCCACAACCCGCGTCGTAACCACCGGTTGTAGCGGTTGTAGGCGGTCGCGGCCGGACCATACTTTGGGGGCGTCGCGCTGGCGGCGGCCGGTCTTGAGCATATGCAGGATGCCGCTGATCAAGCGCCGATCGTCCACCCGAGGCTTGCCCGGGCGGCCATGCAGCAGGTGTGGCTCCAGGCAGGCCCAGGCTTTGTCGGATAACCAAAACAGGCGCGCCATGGCGCTCCTCCTGATCAGACAAACCCAATCAGGAGGACAAAACCTAAATTGCGCCAACACTTTGTATAGTTCCCTACCTGGTGCCGCTTTCTCTCGACAGGGCTGCCAGCTCCTTTCCGAACACTGAGATAAGGGCGCTAGAGAACTCGCTGTCAGACCTACTAGATAATCCAATCCGCTGAGCTTCGGTGAGCTTCTGCCAGCAGGGCAGGGGTGTCCGCAGTATGAAGCGCTTGTAGAAGCGATACCAACCCTTCTGAAGCATTGGAGCCTGCGCTTCTGCCGTCAGCTTTAGCAACCCTGTATTGAGAACGCGTTGCAAAGGCTTGATTGGCCATTCACTCGACCAAATCGCGTATAAGGAGTGAGCAGGAATGCTTGGCGTTCTGTCTAGGGCAGCCACGGGCTCCTTGCACAGTTCAGGAATTAGCAGCTTGGGACGCTCAAGCCACTGCGGACCGATTGTATCGATGGTTCGCCACCAGGGTGCACCCTCTTGGACAAACCGTCTCTTCTGTAGATTTTGCTTGTGCTTGGACGCCCAAGCCTTGAAGCGCGGCCAATCCTCAAGCCAAACAAGTCGCCCGTCCTTATCAAACGGCACAACAACCTGAAACTCTCCTGGATAAGCCTGAATGCCATCGACATCTTCCCGACCGACGTATGACCGGAGAAGCTCAGGCTCGATGGCCTCTGCAGTTCGAGGATCCACGATGAAGGTCCGGCCGCATCCTAGGGCGGGCCCGACCCGAACTACGCAGCCAGCAGACGCCAGATCGCCATGTCTCTCCAGCAATTTCTCGTATAGATGTTGAGAAGCTACTCTGGAGTTTGGAGTAGCAGTCTTAGCGAACTTCTTCGGCTTCGATCTTGAAAGGCGGACAATGGCTGCATAGGCACCCACCTTCCGAACGAAAGCGCCGGAAGGGCGCTCGTCAACCACCTCTACCTCCCATCCACGTTCCGCCAAACGGCCCCGAAAGACGTCGCCGTATTGGGCATACATCCATCTGTCGCTTACAAGTGCGGATACGATGCCCGTCTGTCCGGCCCAATCAAGCATCCGGTCCAGGAAGGCCACGGACAAATCCCCTCGGGTGACTTCTGCGGGAAGGCATTCGCGATACTCAGTTGCAAGCAGAGCTGGCACCCGAGACCATCGTACGTATGGGGGGTTAGCCGCAACATGGCTGGCCGTCCCCACGGGACGCAAGAGAAAATCCCCTGTCTGAATCCAATTCTCAGCCACCGCGGCGGCAATCGTTGACTTAACACCTCCCCCTCGAAGAACCTCGATTGCCTTGGCGCGTGCGATTCTTGCCGTTGGGGAATGCAGTTCGAATCCCTGGATACGTCCTATGAGGTTTTTTTGGGATAAAGAAATTCCGTATTTCTCGAAACTTTTGAGCAGCCGCTTCGTCGCTTCGACGAGGATGGCTCCTTCCCCAACGCAAGGCTCTAAGAGGCAGGCTGCAGTCAGATTATGGCTGCCGGTCCAACCTATCAGATCGAGGAGCAAGCTTGAGGTGGCCTCAGAGGTGTAAACGGAGCACCGTGCATGAAGTTCGTCGATGGCCCGATGCAACGTCATTAACCTATGCCAACTTTCCTACTCGCGCGAGGGTTGCCAAGGCTGCTATCATATAGCTCAGGTTCCTTCCAGGTACTCTAGGGTACAATTTTTTGAGAATTCTTGAGGCCCAACTTGGCTAAGTTCAAGGTCGATACGAAGCTCTTCCGCGAGCTTGGCGAGCTGCTTGTTGGCCGCGACAGCACCGCGCTCGTCGAACTGATCAAGAATTCTTATGACGCAGACGCGACACGGGTCAGGATTCACGGCACCGACTTGGATAGTCTATCCGGCTCGATCATCGTCGAGGACGATGGGATAGGAATGGACGCAGCCGACTTTGAGCGCGGGTTCCTCACTATTGCCGGACGCACCAAGATCGGAGGGAATAAACGCTCAAGGCTGTATCAGAGGCGCTTTACAGGAGAAAAAGGCGTCGGTCGTCTCGCAGCTCACAAGCTTGCTCGCACGCTAGAAGTCCACTCGCGAAAGTTTTCCGATGAAAAGCGTGATCCTTTGTTGGGATTGCCTAGCAAGATCGGCGTTTCGGCAAAGATCGATTGGGATCGCGTGGAAGCGCTGGAGGATTTGGATAAGGTGGCTACGAGCGATGCGGTCGTAGTCAAGGACTTAAAGGCTTCTGGACAGGCCGGAACGAAATTGAGCCTGATCGAGCTCAGAAAACCTTGGACCGGTCGGGATCTAGGCCAATTCTACGATGAGGTTGCAACACTTACTCCGCCGGAGGTGTTGTCTAGCCCTCTCCCCGAGAGGGTGACCCCAAAACCCCTGCTCTTTGATCGCCCTAAAGTAAGAGATAACCAGCGTGGCGATCCAGGTTTTTCGATAAAATTTTCTGGCAGCTTTACTGATGTGGAGCAGTTCGTGCCCTCTGTCGCTGAATCAGCGGCATGGATCATTGAGATCGAGTGTCGGGGTAAAGATAGGGAAATCGAAATCGCGGTTGAACCGACAGGTCTATTCAAGACAGAGTTTGCGAATGCAGAGGGGTTTCGTACTGTTGGGCGGATCCCAGACTTCGATCCTTTTGAGCGCAGAATTGAGCCTATCGATTTTACTGCGCGGATCTTCGAGAAAGAACAGGTTGCCTGGACGCGGGCTTTCAGGGGCGTCCGAGTGTATCTGGAAGGATTTCGGGTATTGCCGTATGGCGACGGGGAGGACGATTGGTTGGGTCTTGCCCAGGACTATCGGTCTCGTGGACGGGGTGAAATGCAGCGCCTACGGCGATTTTCTGATTGGGAAAAGCCGGATTTTATTGATGATAGAGAAGGCCTCGTAATCAAAGGAAACGGCCACTATTTTGGGGCCGTGTTCTTAACGCGAGACGGTGCAGACTGCCTAAAAATTCTAGCTAACCGGGAGGGTTTCCTGCCTTCTCCCACGTGGGACTTTGTTTCGGACTCAATACGACATGCTATCGGTATTCAGGTAAGAACACGTCAGGCGGCGACCTCGCAGGCGAAGATCGCACGAACGTTTGATAGAGCCAAACGACAGGATGTTGCAGCACGTTCGAGCGAATATAACTCGCCTACTGTATTCCGTAGCCATGAACTTCATAGACGTGCATCCGACGCCGTACGTGAGGCCAAAAGCCTAGTTGCTGCCGGCAGATCAAAGGAGGCCAATGACCGTCTTACTGAAAGTCTTAGTGTAATTGAATTGGCAGTCACGGAAGCGATGTCGCTTTCTTCTGAGGGCGCATCTGAAACCGTGATGTATCGTGTTCTCGCGTCGCTAGGACTTGAGCAAGCTGCATTCGTACACGAAATCTTAGGGTTGGGGTCGACGGCAGACACAATAGCACGTGGCTTAGATGCAGCTGCAAAGACTAAAACTATCCCCAGTACCGAACGTGAGAAGTTACGATCTCTTGCTGCGGAGGCACGAAGCCTCCGAGAGCGTCTCAAGAGAAATGGAGTCTATTTAGCGGACATGACCGGCGTGGAAGGCCGTCGTCGCCGCTCGCGTATCTTGCTGAGAGATCGCTTCAATCCCGTCGTAGAGTTTTTCAGATCGGCTGCAGCAAGTCGCAAAATCGAAATAATCAATGAGATCCCGGAGGACTTAACGTCGCCTCCTGTATTTCCAGCTGAGATCTCAGCCTTGTTTTCGAACCTTGTTAGCAATGCTGTCAAATTTGCTGGATCTCCTGGCAAAGTCAGAGCGTCGGGCCGGAATGATAAAGCAGAAGTGATCATCCGTATCGAGAACACTGGTACTTCTGTCGACCTAAATTCCGCTGACCGTTGGTTTGAACCGTTTCGATCCACCACACATGAGGTCGATCACGTGCTTGGACGGGGGATGGGTCTGGGCCTTACAGTTTCGCGCAGTCTAATGGACGAGTATGGGGGAGAGATCGCTTTCGTAATGCCATCCAACGGTTATGCGACGGCGGTAGAGCTAAAATGGCCAAGGAAGTGAATGAACTAATGAAAGTCTGGGTCATTGATGACAAATGGACAAGGGATGATGCACAGAAGATCATGCCAGACGACACGGAGTTCGTAGTCTCCAATGTTAACGATGATCCTAAGATCATTTCTGGGAACTCCGAGAAAGCTTGGGATCTGATACTTGTCGATCAAAACTTCCAGAAAGATCCGGAGCTCTTAAGCGTTTTTGACGGAAGCGGGTTCGTCGCCCAGCTGCATGCGGTTGCACGGAAGAAGAACTTAAAGCTTCCGCCTATCGTAATTATTACTCAGGAACCTGATTTATTTGCCAACGAAGTGCCGGCAGTTGGCCCGAATCGCCCTCTGAATGGCGGGTTCATTGGACGTGAACCTCAACTTGCTCCTGTGCTTGACGTCGAGTGGTTGCTGGCCAAACCTGAGGCTGACCGAGATCAGGAGGAGGTGACGAAGGGCCAGGTTTACGATCTCATCTCCTCATTCAAGGCTGCATCAGGCATCGTTGGAGACAATGGCATTAGTTTCAATGAGACGATCGAGTTCTTGAGACTACCAAGTGGTGAACAATGGAATGAACGAGCGATCTCCGATGTGAGAAGGGCTCTACCCCCTATTTCGCATAATCCTGACCGCCCCGATAATCCGAATCGAGGTCCCGTATCGCTGATACGGTGGCTGCTTCATTCAGCCTTGCCATATCCCGGGCTCTTCGTATCTGATTTCTATGTGAGTGCCCGTCTAGGCATAGACAGGGAAAGTCTCGATAAAATTGTCTCAAATCCTCAGACTGAATGGGCAAGACAGCTTGCGCAAGCAGCCTACAGTGGTCCCGGTCAGAAGCTTTTCAGCCGGCGCTGGTGGACAGCCGGGTTGGACTTGGCTGCGCTTACAGTGTTTGAGTTGGATAGACGCGACATCCAGAAGTCTCTGTCAGACTTGGCAGGCTGCACAGTAAGTTTAATTGAAGTTGCTGATCCTGTTGTCGTTTGGAATGAGCAGCTCGTCGAAAGCGAGATAGTTGAGGCTTCCGCCGCAGTTCCTGTGACTCCTCCTGGCTGGCCTGCCGAATGCATAAAGCCCTGGATGCTAATATCGGAGGTCAAGAAGCATCCCTGGTTAGGCTTGATGGTCGATCAAGCTGATGCCGCAGAGTTAGGTATTCAGCTATGAAAGCAGGCATAAAATTTCAGCCTGCTGGACTTTGCTCGTCCTTGCAAGCCATAGCGCGAACTAGTTCTCAGCAGATTGACCAAAAGGGCAGAAAAGAGCTGGAGGATGCTGCATCCCGATTTTTGACTGTAGCATCGATTCCTAATCGTACGCACTTTTTATGGAAATGCGCGCCTTTCGCGACTAGGGCATCTACTGCATACAAGGCTGGAGAAAATACAAAGAGAGTATTTGCAAAATTTTGGTTTGACTGGAGCTGTGAACGGAGTGCGCAAGATCCTGATTGGTGGATTGTCTACAACGGGAGTGTGAATGTAGAGTTCCGTCTTGAGAACACGCCTGATGAAATCTGGAGCAAGTATCATATCGACGTATGTGAAGGCGGCCTTCACGTTGACTATGATGGAAATGGCAATCCCTCTGAAGAGCTAGGAGATAACCCCGCTGAGAAAGGGGTTCGGCACTGCTTCTCTCATATTCATGTTGGTAAGAATATTCCAAGGATTCCTATTCTTTTATCTACGCCGCCAGACGTGCTTGAAATGGCCCTGGTTGAATTGTGGCCGATCGACTGGAAAGATACAGTGCAGAAGACCCGTAGCTCTGAAAGCATGAAGCAACATCATATGCGACAGAGGCGTAGAATCTTCTCAGTGTCACGTTCTTTCAATGCGCTTTTAAGTAGGCCATATCCGCTTCTTGCGTTGCATGAACGTCTGCCCGAACCCATTGTTCTGAGCTGATGATGCTTGCTGCAAGCCTATTCACCGGCATTGGTGGCTTCGAGCTCGGCTTGTCTGAAGAGGGCATCACAACCGTTGTCGCGACAGAGGTGGACTTGGCTGCTCAGGATGTGCTGGCAGATCGGTTTCCCAACCTATCGATAGTCGCTGATGTTGAGGATCTAACAGCTAGCCAGATTTCGAGTGCCAGTTTGTTGACTGGCGGGTTTCCCTGCCAGGATGTGTCTATAGTTGGCGGTCAGCGAGGTTTAGGTGGCGAAAAAAGCGGGCTGGTACGTCACGTTTTTCGTCTTGCCGAAGCCTCACGCCCTGACTGGATTTTATTGGAGAATGTACAATCCATCCGATATGTACATGGTGGACGTGTGCTGGCTTACCTCATGCATGAGGCTGAGCGCCTCGGATATTCATGGGCGTATCGGACGCTGGATTCTCGGTATTTCAATCTCCCCCAGCGGCGACGCAGATTCTACTTTGTCGCCTCACGGGTGGCGGATCCTGGAACGATCCTATTCTCGGGCGGCGAAGCTGCGCCGCTTGTGGAACAGCCTAGTCTTGACAGGCCTATAGGTTTTTATTGGACGGAAGGCCGAGCTGGTCACGGGCTCACCGTTGATGCGATCCCGACCTTGAAGGCTGGCTCTACAATCGGCATCCCTTCACCTCCAGCAGTGCTGTTTCCAGATGGCTCGGTAAAGGTGCCCACGATCGAGACAGCGGAGCGCCTCCAGGGCTTTCCTAAAGGTTGGACGGAAGCTGCGCCGGCTCGAGATAGATGGAGGCTTGTCGGTAATGCCGTTTCCCCCCCAGTCCTTCGGTGGATCGGGGAGCGCTTCAAGACGCCGATTGCGTATGCTTCCCCAAAACATGAACTTCCAACAAGCAAGCCTTGGCCTCTTGCGGCCTGGGGTGACGGCAAGGGGAAACGATATCTAATAGAAGCTGGGGAGGCTCCCGATTTACCTCAGATCGGACGTCTTTCTGAACACCCCGACTTCACATGGCAGCCCATCTCCAAGCGAGCGCTTAGGGGTTTCACTACGAGGGCTCGAGATAGTCGCTTGCATTATCCTGATCATTTCCTGGACCGGCTTGAGCAGTTCCTACCCGATGCGGTCTAGCCTATACCTATCTTGCGGGATCTCGTAACAAGAGAGACGAGGCATCATATATGGGCGATGGACATTGCCGACCAGGATCCACCTCCCAGTACCGAACGCTCCGCGCTCATGGCGCGCGTTCGTGGGAAGAACACGAAACCTGAACTTGTCGTGAGGAGCTTGGCTCATCGGCTCGGCTATCGCTTTCGCCTCCACCGTCGTGAGCTGCCAGGCTCCCCAGACCTAGTCTTTCCCCGATCACATAAGGCGATATTCGTGCACGGCTGCTTCTGGCATCGTCATGAGGGCTGCTCCCATACAACTACTCCCAAGACTCGTGCAGCATATTGGAATGCAAAATTCAAACGAAACGTCGAGCGAGATGAGAAGGCAGTGAATGCCTTAAGGGCTATAGGTTGGTCGGTGCTGATCATTTGGGAGTGCGAAACAAAGGATCTCGACACCCTCGCAGACAAACTCAAAAGTTTCCTCGATATATCTCATTAGGCGTGAGAACCGGCTTTCGGGCTCCTGCGACTACAGTATTACATTCCCGATGAGACCTCAGACATCGCCTCCCGCTAAGGCCCTTTCCATAGTTTGGTCACGTCTGTAAACGCTGGCTCGATCTCTTCGTCAATGAGGTGCCAATCACAACAGCTGCGGTGGTCAGGACCTCCTAGCCGGCGCCTACTTGGAAGGTCAGATATCCATCAGGCCCAGACAAGGTGGCCCGATCCAAATGTTGATTGAACAGCCGACAAGACGGCTCACCCAAGTGGAGGCAGGCCATGCAGGCGCCTCCGGTGTCACCGCATCCAGGATCCAAAGCACATCTGTGCTCCCCATCGACAAGCTCCTTGAGGAGGCGATGAAGCTCTCCCTCGAATACAGCCTGAAGCCCTCCCAGAACGAAGTCGCCTCGAGCCGCGGCATAAACGAAGAACCCGAGATGGCTCGGCACAAGGTATTCCGAAAGCGAGCTTCGTTCCGTCCCGGTGTACACTGCAGCGATCCGGATGAAGCGATGGCAGTAGCTGTGAACCAATGTGGTTACGATCTGGCGTACGTCCCCAGTCGGATCCTCTGCCATTGCCTGTAGAATGGCCAGCCGCGCCTCAACTTCCGTGGCTGCTGTACGGCCTGTCGCGCCGATATGGCACAACCATTTCAGGACCCTGACTGCGTCCAAGCGTACGAACAGGGCTTCCGTCTCCATGGTTTCTCCGTAGACGACGTAGTCGCCTCGGTCATCCTGGAAGGGGACTAGGATGCTTTCTTGGGGGTTTGTAGACGAACCACGGGTGAATCCGAACATTCCTGTCAGTACCGGAAACCGATCTGCGAGATCGACGCCGCTCAAGCCGGCAAATCTGAGCCACTTCGGATAATCGACCTTGTATACGTCCCGAGTTGGCTCGGACGCGGCCTCCTGCAAGGACTTGAGAGTAGCTCGGGACTTCATGAGACCCAGCGCAATTGCACGGGCCTCCTTCTCGCAGTCTTCACGCATCTGCTCGGGAATGCTCGCGGTCTCTCGTTGAGTAACTCCGGACTCGGCCAGATCCGCTATGAACTTCCCGATCAGTGCCTCCGGTACGCCTTTATCCCTTAGCAGAGCGCGCATAGCATCTACGCTCGGCGCTCCTTTGTCGGGAGCTTGGGACTGCATGCCATTGATGACCCAATCGAGAGCCCCGGGCGCTCCGCCAGCATGTTCAAGTCGCTCCTGCTGTGCTCGGTCAGCAGCATTCACAATCACGACGGAGCGCGGGGTAAATACCGAAGCTGCGCGATGCACCTGCGCGGTGGTCTGCCGAGAACACCTTGGACACTTGGCACCGGCGAACCCTTTGCGGGTGACCGCCTGGCACGATGGACAGCGCTGGATAATCTGCGATGCGGACATGGTGCCGGGATACTCAAGCGTCACTTCGTTATGACTTTTGCACGTGAATATTGGTGGCTCCGAAACGTCACCGCAATTCGTGCAGAAGCAAACGAAGTGAACTTGCTGCCGGCCGCCCTCTGCGCCGCATTGGCAACGAGAGGTCGTGTTGCGATGAACCCGGTGGCATTTGTGGCAGCGCCAGATCTTCGGAAACGGCGAGACCTCGATTCCGTCATCTCTGTTTAGCGAACGAACCGTGAGCTTCCGTCGGCCACTGCGGACATTCTGACTGAAGTCATGATCCTTCCCGGCGTTCGCCCAAGGCGATGCTGCAGCTAACACCTCGCCCATCAGAGCATCCGTATCGACGCCATGCTCCAGCTTCGTGTTTCTCCACTTGGTTACCTTCCAAATGCCTCCGTTGATGTCCACCGTTTGCTCTGGAAGGTGCCCAAAGGAGATTTGCGAGGCGCTCCGGCGAACTTCCGCAGCGGGCTTGCTTCCTTCATTCTTGCTCATGCGTCACGCTTCAGGTGGACCGTCACCTGCTCTTCTACATCTCGGAGAGAATTCATAGGCTTGGGAGACCAAACTGCACCGAACCAGTCGATCGGACGCATGCTGGGAGATCCTAGTCGACCGAAGTACCGGTCCAACGCGTCGGAAATGTCCTCGATGTGCTCGCTCTCGGAGGCGGGATCAAACTCAAGATACCTGATGAGGGCGTCTATCTCCGCTTGCACCTCGACCTCTCCGACCTCAAGGCTGTGCTGGACAGCTTTGACGGTCGTAAAGCGACCCTCGAATGTCGGAGCATGCACGTGGAGCAGCCGTGCCATTTCGAGCCCTGGGATTGTCCGTTCGAGCACCCGACGACTGCGGCTCGTGATCGGAATCGGCTCGACGAATCGGTCTCCCTGCTCGACGAACTTCGGGAATGACCTGAAGACCCCCGCGTCCCGCTCGCGGCCCATCTTATGCACGACGAGCACAAGAGCCGGCCACTTGCGGCCGACACGTGCCGTAGCCTGGATGAATTCTGCGGTGGTCAAGGGCAGCCCCAGGACGATCATCACGTTGAGGCGGTCCACGTCGACACCGTGAGACATCATGGAAGACGCCGTTATGAGGTGAATCCGCTCCTCGAAGGGCTTCCCCTCGTCCAGCTTTTCGAGCGAGTCCAACGTTCGGGCCACCTCGTCGAACTGGGTCCGGCCGGTAAGTGAGACCGAATTGACTGGACCTTCGACTCCCACGAGCTGGGTCGTGGACGATCGGGACACGGCATCCAGGTCACGAAGCGTGCTACCGTAGACCGTCGTGGTGCCGTATTGGCTCAACAGAAAGTCGGCATATCCTGGATCGATGCCGATTTCCTCGCACAGCGACCCTGGATTAGCGGTCAGTCGCCGGATTGCGATCTGAAGCTCAGCCACGAGGCGATCGACCGCGAACTCGATGGTCGCGCCTCTCGGCGCCAGCGCCACGAAGCGACGCATCGCATGCGAGCTCGGCGTCGACCAGAACCCCTCTTGCGGCGAGGGACCAGGCTGCGGAAAGACCCGTGCCGCGCGCCGATACAGAACCCTGCACTGCTTCTCGTATCCGCTGAGGGTCGCAGAGGATGCGAGGATCTTGGCCCGTTTCCCGGTAAGCTCCTCTTGAAGACCGTCCAGAACGGCCTCGTAATGACCGTCGACGGCGCCCAAGCTGTCACGCAACAGGTGCAGCTCGTCTTGCAACCGGAAGCTCGGGGGGAAGTATTCTCCCGGGAATGGAAGGCTTTTGGGCTCGCCCGTGCACTCGGGTACAAGGCACCCTGCTCGTGCGGAAGAATTGGGATTGTAGGTGAACCCGTGGTTCGGGCAAGAGCACAGACCGCGCGGCGCACCGACGAGACCGCGCATTGCCTGCTGCATTCCAATGGATGCCGCCTTGTCGAGAGTGCCGACGACGATCGTGGGCAGGAACCGGAAGACTTCCTCGTCGACGATATGGAACGGGAGTCCGCGTTCGGGCCACCCGCAACTGTCGTTGGAGCACCGATGCTGAAGGGTCCAAGATGCCGTGTCGAAGCGAACTTTGATCCTCTCGCTGCCGCAGAACGGGCACGACTTCAACATTCGGAATCTGTTCCCGAGCGTGGGATCGTCGGGGTCATACTTCGAGTTTCGATCCTGCTCTGGCCTCCTGATTCTGTTCGGCGTGGCACCGTCACCGACGAGGAATCCGATAGAGAACGGATATCCTACGATGTTCTCTCGGCGCCTAACGAGTTCGGCAGCAGCCATCGCGTCTGCAAAACGCTGCATCTGCTGAAGAGAGAGCAAACGTAGCGGGAAACGGCTCCACGCAGTGATCCCTGCTGCTTTGCCGCGGAGGCGGTCGTAGAACGCAGCCGTGATCAAAAGCCCCAGATAGGTCTCGGTCTTGCCGCCTCCCGTCGCGAACCAAACGATATCGGCAATGTTTGCCTCTTCAGAAGGATTGGCGATGCACCCGATATTCGCAAGTAGAAAGCCAAACTGAAACGGACGCCATCGGTTGTATCCTCGACGCGAGCCGATGATCGACATCGCTTCGCTCATCATCCGGAAAGCATGGTTTAAATGAGGGTCTTCCCGGAGACAGCGCACGCCTGATCGGATTCGTTCCTGCTCTTCCCAGAACTGATCCGCTCCCCTTTTGGCCGCATGCTGCATTTCAGGTGTCCACTGTTCGGAGCGACCTCTGGCCTCCAGTCGCTCCTGTGACCAAGCGCCTGTTCCCCAATCGCGGTGGGCATCCGCAAGTGCCTGTGCAGGCGCGACCGGATCTTGCGCGAGACTCGCAAAGGACATGTCTGGGGGGCCTCCAGGCGCCCCCCAATAGTTGGGCCTCATCTTTTGGACAGTTGGGGCGTCTTCCGTGCAAAGGGCACCGCCTTCCAGAACTACTCCACAGTTGATTCCATAGGCGGCCACAGTGCGGTCGTAACGGAACGCATCCTCAAGGGCCTCAAGTGAGAAAGGGTCTCCACTGAAGCCATGCAGTCTCAGACAAGCCTCGTAGAAGCGTGGATCGACGTCGCCAGTGTCATCGGGATCAGAGCTGTTGACCAACGTGACGGACAGAATCGGCTTGCCTTCGACCGTATGTTCAGTCGTAACCCGCAGCTCGCAATGCAATCCGATTTCGTTGGTCAGGCCTTGAAGGGCCTCGTCGAACCTGTCCTTGGCAAGTTGGACCAGGCTCTTCTTGCCGTCGATTTGAAAGGTTTCCCGAAAACTCACCGGCTCAATCTTGCGCCAGGTCTTGTCACGTCCTTTCTGCCAAAGGCAGAATTCGGCCTCCAGATCCAGGTTCCAGGGAGGCGGTCCCGAAGGCTGGAAGCGGAAGCCGATTTCGCAGGGCTCCAGTCTGTCCAATCTGTTGTCGCGTCCTGAGACCGCCGCGATTCGGGACGGCGCCAGCCGGCCCAGCCAAAAGCGATCCGACGGCTTGCTTTGCGATGTGTTGCTGGCGTCCCGACAGGCCTTGCCGAGCACCTCGGCCATGAGCCATTCCACAAAACGTTGACCAGCGGCGTATCGGCCATCTGACGACAGCGGCAGAAAATCTCGGGTCATGATCTCAATCTTTAAAGGTGGTTAGAATGCGACGGCGGGCCGGATGTCTCAGGCGCTCAAGCGCGCGAGCTTCCAGTTGCCTAATCCGCTCGCGCGTTAATCCGAACTCTGAGCCGATTTCTTCGAGGGTGTGGTTGCGGACGACTCCGATTCCGAAGCGCAATCTTAGAACCCTCTCTTGGCGAGGGGTCAGCGTCCGTAGAAGAGAGGCTATGGTCTCCTGCAAATCGGCAAGTATCGTGATCTGTTCTGGTGATGGAAGATCCAAGTCCGGGATGAGATCGCCGATGGTCGAGGAGCCCGTCTCGGAGGCGGGCGCGTCCAAGGATATGAAGCGGGTTATCTCAAGGTCGCTGACGTAGGCGGTCTGCTCTAATGTCCAATCCAGTGCGGAAGCAAGCTGGTCCAACGTCGGCTCGCGCCCGTTCTCCGCAATCAGCAGGCGCTTGGTTCGACGCAACTTCCTGATTTCGGTCAACCGATGAATGGGGATACGGATCGTGCTTTGGGTATTGTCCAAGTTGCGTTGGATGGATTGGTGGATCCACCAAAGCGCATACGTCGAGAAGCGGTATCCAAGCGCGGGGTCGAATCGTTCCACCGCCTGAAACAATCCGAACAATCCCTCCTGAAAGACATCCTCGAAGTCGACCGAGTAGTGACCGTAGTCCTTCGCCGCCCACGCGACCAATCGGAGATTGTGGAGAATCAGCTTTTCTCGAGCCTTGCGCCCTTGGCGGATCAGAACCTCGCGATGAGGAGATGCAGAGCCTTGTTCTGCTTGGTTTCCTTCGAGCTGCCGACCTGCCGCGTACGTGCGCGCGAGGGAGCGTTCGTCTTCGGGCGTTACCGGTGGGAACTTTAGCAGGTCCTTTTGACCGGTCGTGCCACCGAGAGCGGCGTCGTCCGCCGGGATCTGAGGATCGTCGATCTCCACTCCGGCGGATTTCAGCTCCAGAACGACAAGGTCGATCTGCTCAGGCGATAGCTGCCGTTTCGAAGCAATCCGCGCGAGATCGGCGGGCGTCAGCTCCCCCGTCCGCTCTTTGTCGCCTAGGAGACTCTCGACGACCAGCTCGACAATGTCGTCGTCTGCCTCCTCGGCCTCCATACCCCCTGTTTCCATTCTCGACTCTTGTTGGCCGCTGGGCGTCAATAGCTTAAGCTTACGGTGAAACTCGGCCTTGTCCTTATTCTGAAGCTTGAGATACGCCTGAGTCTATTCCCTTGTTCAGCAAACTTTAGGCTGACGAGGAAACTGGCTATTCGTTTGATCTATTGAGGACTATTTACCTATGAACAACATGTCGGGTCTGCGTCGACGCCTCTTCCATAAAGGGCAGATATTGCGCCTGCCTGAGCACCTCGTTGGGCCTAGTTTGGCCACGCTTGCTTCAAGCTTCGTCGGACCCGATGCAGAAATACCACCGGAGGTCTCAATCGACTTCGGCAAGCTGACCTTTATCGAACCTGTCGGTGTGACGTTCATAAGCAACTTGTGCCATTGGCTTGCCCACCAGGGATGCAAGGTCACGTTCCTCAACACGGATGTTCGGTCGGAAGCATTGATCTACCTGGATGATTCGCAGTTCTTCGAGCAGCACACTCGGAAGAAACTGAGTCCTTCCTCGGCTCCGCGCAGCACCACTAGGCCACTGCAACGTGTACTTCAAAGCTCAAGCCACGCATGGCTCACATCGAATTTGATACCCTGGCTCGCCTCTCGTCTTTCGGTTTCCGAAGACGATTTGTATCAACTGCGCATTTGTCTGTCAGAAATCTTCAACAATATCAAAGATCATACGGCGCACGACGTTGGCAGCATATTCGTGCAACATTTTCCGAACTCTAATACTGTTTCCATTGCTGTCGCAGACTTCGGCGTCGGCATTCCGGAGACGGTCCGAAGAATACGTCCGGAATTGTCGGACAACGCTGCGCTTGTACAAGCAGCGCAAGAAGGCTTTACGTCGCGCAGCACCCATCAGAATAGGGGAGCTGGGCTAGACTACCTTATGAGGGCGGTTGTGTTGGCCAACGGCGGGTTCGTTACGATCTACTCAAGAAGGGGTGCAGTGAAGTTCTCGCGCGGCGCATCCGGGCTGCAGGCCGAGCCGATCCCCGGTGGGGGCTTCTGCCCTGGAACCACGATAGAGGTTCATATTCGTACCGATGCTATCAGGTCAGATGACGAATGAGGCGCCAGCCTACTCGATGCTTGGAGGAGCTGCCTCCTGGGCATGATCTCCGCGGAATCAGCTCCCAGCCGCTGCGCACGAAGGAGCACACCCCTTTTTCCGGACTTTAGAGCTCGCGTGCGAGCTGCTCATCCCCTGTGCACACCGTGTCTAATCCGGGTACCTTGAGGACAGATATTTTGGAAAGTTCTCAGTGGAGGGCAGACAGCCGAATGCGTCCAAGGATAGCCAACAACGGTTAGCTTAACCCGAGGCAAATGTGGGGTAGATTATGGGCCTTTAACCTGGTGGGAGGCGAATTTACTAGTATTTTCATCAGCTTAGTCGGATAAGATGGCGGAGGGAGCGGGACACTCCGACAAGTGTCCGCTAAGTCACTGAGTTCAATGAAATCAATGGGTTGACAAATCCGACCTGTGTGGAGAAACAGTGGGTAGAACCTGTATGGAAGCCTCGCCGAGGCTGCTATCGAGGACACTCGCAATGTATCTTGTAAAGCGTCATCAGAAATGGTGGGCGATGCACGATGTCCCACCCAGGCTCCGGCCAATCATGGGGTTGAAGCGCCTCGCCAAGAGCCTTGAAACGGAGGACGAGAGGGTAGCTAAAAGGAGGGCGCAACTCCTCTGGGTTCATGACTGGTCGAAGCGGGTTGAGGAAGCCAAAAGAGGAGCACCGCACATCGAGGAAGCTGAGACGGCCTTCCTCCGCCGCCTCCTTACCCAAGCCGATACAGAGGAGGAGAAGCAACTCCTCATGGACAGCATCCGCGATGAGACCCAAGAGCGTATTGACAGAGCCTTATCCCGCGCGGGCTACAAGGACGAGCGAGAAGTGCCGGAGGACGAGGAGGTTCCCGGTGTGGCCGAGGCTGAACGCTTCTTCAAGCTGGCCACAGGGGTACTGACCCCAACCCTCGAACACTTGGACGAGTGGCTTGCGGGTCTACCTAACGAAGCCAAGACCAAGGACCAGAAGCGGTCTACGGTGGTCAAGTTCGGAGAGGCCTTTCCTTACCTTCAGGACGTAAACCGTAAGGCCGTTCAAAGATGGTTTCAGAGGCGGGCCGATGAGGAGGGTCTGACGACCAAGACCCTCAATCGGTACCTCTCCGAACTGCGGAGTTACTGGGCTTTTCTCCGGTCCTTGGAACTTGTCCCAGAGGAGGGAAGTCCCTTCGAGAAGCTGGCCTATAATGGGAAAAAGTCAGGAGAGAGAAAGCCATTCAGCCCCGAGGATGTCGTGAAGCTCTTACGTGCTGCCGAGGAGAAGAACGACAAGAGCCTTGCCGACCTCATCACTCTAGCCATGTGGACCGGGGCGAGGATTGAAAGCCTCTGCAAGCTCAGGATCGGGGATCTGAAAGGGGATCACCTCCGCATCGAGGATGATAAGACCCCCGCAGGAAACCGGGACGTTCCCATTCATTCTAGGCTCAAGCCAATCCTCAAACGCCTTGTGAAGGAAAGCCAAGACGGGTTTATTCTGTCTGGTCTCTCAGTTAACAAGTATGGGGATCGGAGTGATGCCATAGGGAAGAGGTTCGGCAGGCTGAAGGCCGATCTGGGTTTCAGCGAAGCCCACGTCTTCCACTCGATCAGAAAGACGGTCACGACCCTCCTTGAGAACGCTGGCGTCTCCGAGAACGTTGCAGCGGACATTGTGGGGCATGAGAAGCCCCGCATTACCTATGGCCTGTATTCGGGAGGAGCTAGCTTGGAAACCAAGAGAAAAGCTCTTGAGAAGCTGGCCTATCCCGGGCTTTAGTGCGTGGAAAGCGGTCTATGGGGCAGACAGGTGATGAATAAGTGGGTTGGTTCGTTGATTGCACTGGCAACTGTTCTGGTGATTAGACCGGATACAGCGAGCGCGTTTGAACAGTATCTCTGCATTGGAGAGAAGGCGACTGGGTTCAACTGGAATGGAAGTGCGTGGGTCCAAGCCACCTTCAAAGTCGATAATGACAAGTTCCTTATCCAAGAAACAGAGCCGACTGAGCTTTTAGGCAAGACATTCAATGTTGAAGTGAAAAGGTTTGGTAGTGATCGGGTGCTTCACCAATGCGAACGTGGTGAATACAGCGGGAAGAAATCAAATCGCATTATCTGTGGCGGCTTGGGATACGGCATGCTCATTGACGCGAAGTCGCTGCGCTATCAGGAGTTCTATGGGATCGGCTACATTGACGGCAAGGACGAGCCAGGTAACACCCCCTCGCTCACACTTGGCACCTGCACTCGCCTGAAATGAGGTGTCGAAATCAAGTGTGTGAAAACGAGCCCCGCAGGCGGCTACCTATCGCTTCAGATAGTGTAGTAGCGGGGCTCTCCCAAATCGCCGTCTACGCCTGACACGTCACAGCTTCACGGGCCTGTTCAAAGGAGGGGAGAGGGCGATACTTCGACAACCGTGGCCCCTCCTTGTCGTTCTCGACAACAGTTAGTTTTGCAGCCTTCCCAAGAGTGGCCTTCATTGCGACCTCCGATGCCCCTTCATGGGTCATCGTGATAACGATGTTAGGTGAGACACCCTCGTTCAACAGAACCCGAGCGGCAGTGAGTAGGGGCGTCGAGGAAGAGTTGCATAGGCGATTGTTCCCGAGGCGGGCGGAGTAGCGTCCTCGACCCTCGGGTGAAATAACAATCTTTAGAGCCATAGGGGTTACAGTGACTGAACGAGATCGGCGGTAGGCAGACCGAACCTTGCAGCAATCGCATCAAGGCGCTGCTTGGCGGCGGCATGAGAGGCTGGGGTTGCAGTCGGGCTCGTCATCAACTTGTGGAGTGATCTGGCCCTAGTGCGCTCCCGAGGTGGCAAGGTGCTAACAGACGCCACAGAGCTGGCTGGCTCACAGGAGCTAACAGGCGGAAGGGGGCTAACAGCCTCTTGGGAGTTATGGGGCTTTGCTCTTTTCCGGCGCATGTAATCACGCATGTAGTCGCGCCTGCGCTCCCGCCTTATGGCAGGGTCCTTGTATGGCATGTGTTCTTTTTCTCGATGATAGATTGGAAAGAAAAACCCCGGAGACTTCTCCCCGAGGGTCTGTGTGATGACTGTGCTGTAGGTGCAGCGATTATGCTGCCCGATAACTTGCAAACACGGTGAGGCTAGTTCCGCTTTATAGCGGACGTGGGTTGGCTAGTGGGTCTCGCGACGGGTCGTGACTGGCTTCACAATCAAGTTGTCCCGGCGGAGATTGAGGGGATTTCGGTCCTTCTGGACGACACGGAGGTGGCTTCCAGTGACACCGGCGATAATGCGAGGAGCGCGGAGGGTGTTGGCGCGATAGTCGGGGATGCGAACAGCCCGACAGTTCCAAGCCCAGTTGGGCGAGTAGCCAGCGGCAACGATGCGTTCCCAGTCTTCAGGGAACAGCTTCGCGAACTTATCGGTGTTTGCGAGTTGGACGAGAACGACTTCTCTGCCGTCAGCGTCGATGGACCTGACAGGGGCGCGGAGTGGCTTGAGCGGCATGGAATAATCTACTGGTGATTGGGTTGAACTGATAAGGAGACGGACGGGCTCCAACATTCGTGATGCTGAAAATCGAAAGAGGCCGTGCCAGTAAGACACAGCCCCTCAATCCATCATCACGTTGACGACCATCAAACCCTCGCCCAGGTCTTCTCAACGTCATCGCAGATACAGTCTCAGGCGGTCGATCCGTGTGCCCGAAGATGCCCGCTCGGTTGAGAAGACTATGTTTGAGGGTTATCAGCCAGAAGGCCGAGGAAGACACCTCGTTAACGAGACGCGATGTCTTCCTAGACACTCGGACTTAAAGTGTGAATGAGATGGAGCCCCTTCTTCTGGTCTCCCCTAATAAGGGAACTCTCTCAAAGTGATCTAACAAGGAGAGGGAGTAGAAGTGAGATAACTTGGTTGAGCAGTCTCAAGTTACTCTAAGGAAACTCTAAGTTCCCCCTGTAGTCCCCCGTAACCACCTCACTGCCCCTGTATCAGTGAGTGTCCTCTTCTGGAGGTCCAACCTAAACACCTTCTCCTGAGATAGGGCGGTAAATCATTAATCTTCTTCACTGGAGGTGGAACATGATCAGTATTCCCCCTGAAGGTGAGGGTTAATCAGTATTGGACTGAAGACCGGTCTACAGAGGTTGTTAGCTCCCTGTTAGCTCCCCATCCTCGCTAAGAGCCTCGCCACGGAGGTTGGATGCCACTTGGCCCCGCGATCAGTCGTGATACCCCGGTCATTCAGCGCCTTAGCGATCCCAGCTAAGGATGACGTCCCGGCTCCCTGAAGGTCCCTGACAATGGGTGCTAGAAGGTCGGCCTTAGCATCTGCCCGAGCCTGTCGAGAGGCCACACCCTTGGACCTGTCCGCGGTCGAGGGCCGATAGCCTCGGAACCCACCCAAGGTTCTCCCTCTGGCCTTTGCCGCGGCGAGGGCGGCCTTCGTCCTTTGGCTAATCCTTTCAGCTTCATCTTCAGCTACAAGGGCCATGATGCCCACCGTAAGGCGGTTAGCATCGGGCATGTCCACAGCCACGAAGTCCACTCCTGCGTCTCTCAGAGACAGTAGAAAGGCAGCATTTCGGGCTAGACGATCCAGCTTCGCGATAACCAAGGTCGCCTTGTAGAGCCGACAAGCCTCAAGTGCCTTCATAAGCTCAGGGCGGTCTGCCTTCTTACCGCTCTCAATCTCGGTGAACTCAGCAATAGGAGGCCAACCCCTGCCGTTGAGGAAGACCCGTATAGCCTCCCTCTGTGCCTCAAGGCCGAGACCGGACTGACCCTGCTTGTCTGTCGAAACCCGATAGTAAGCGACAGCTTTCATGATCTTTACGTATCTCTCAACGAACGTTGAGACAAACGTAAAGGATCGGCAGAGATTTAGTCAAGACCCTGCTCAACAAGTCCACCCCAAGGGGGGATTTCCGGCTTCTCCTTAGCGGAGAAGGGGTCTGAGATTTTCCAGCTAGAAAGTCCCGACTTTAGGCGGCAGTATCTGATGCTGAGCCCGCTTTCGCCCGTTCAAGGTTGTACATTCCACGGAGCATGGAAACGATTGCAATGCCAGCTAGGTCGAACAGCGCCTTAGCTTCGATCATGTCTAGCGTAGCGTCAGGGTGAGCCAACGGGTTCCTGTCCAGGTCCTTGATTTCTCGTAGGGTTCGGAGAACCTTGCGACTTGGAGAAAGAGGCCCCTCTGGGTCCACCTTTGCTTCCAATGCTCTTATGGCGTCTCCCATCATGAGACGTTCCGGGCGGGGACCGCAGAAAGCCTCATAATAAAGGATCAGGATCGCCTCGACCGACCTAGCAGCGTGGAAACCGGCTGCGGTCGGCATCCCAAATGCCAGGCACTTCCCGGCCTCGTTAAAGTCGTGTCTCGCTACTCCTTGGAAGCGGGGCTCGTCCCAGAGTCCGGCACAAACGGTAGCATTAAGGATCAGGGTAGGGGTGTGATACCCCATTCTTTGCGGAACATAGAACGTAGCAGAGTTCTGAAACTCTGCCGCCATTACGTGCTGAAACGCCTCGACTTTCCTTTTCAGGGTCAAGAACTCCCAATCTGCAATGAAGTTGGTGTTCCAATCCTTTCCCCAATCGAGCTGGTCCGTGTCTGAGACGTAGTAGTGGCGGCGAAGCAAAGCTCGGAGCGGTGTGAATAGCTCTCTTGCTGAATGGGCAGCGGTCTCTAAGCGAATAGGGTCCCCATTCAGGAGTTTTTCCAAGCGAGTGTCTAAGTCAGCAAGGGGACTGTATGCATCCGCGAGCGAGCTTTGCTGCTGTTTTCCTAGCGCCCCAAATGCATTGAGCGACGCTCCAAGATCGACGAAAAAGCTCAGGTTAATGTGTTGCACACCTGCCCCCACATTCGAGATTTATGCCATTTCTAAACCACAGCAGGCGGCTCAGCACGCGGGTTCGATGGAGAGGAGCCACAACCCACAACAAATCACATAGCGCAATGGACCCTATGTGTGGGAAGACTGTAGGTAAAACCTGTAGGGAGCCCCGAAGCTCTCGGGCGAAGATCGCCAGTTATTTCAAGGGGTTAAACTAGCCTGATGAGCAATGGCGGAGGGAGCGGGATTCGAACCCGCGATACGGTTTCCCGTATACACACTTTCCAGGCGTGCGCCTTCAACCACTCGGCCACCCCTCCAACAGAGCCCCTTGGGCTCCAGGAACCTTCGCAGCGCCGTTCGACACGGGCCGGTCGGTTCTCCGCATGCGTCTGCGGAGCGCCCGTGTATCGCTAAATCACGGCAAAAGGCAAGACCGAACTTGAGTCAATTTAGCCTGAATCGCCTTTGCCATTGCGACAAAACGCTCTAGATATTCCCCCTCTGTTCATAGAGGTATCTTCCCTTGAAGTTCCTAGCGCGTAGCCTTGGCCTCCTGCTGATCGCAGCCGGATTTATCGGATTGGTGATCGACGGGACGCGATCCATCGTCAACAATGCTGTATCGTTCGCATCCATCGGAAAGGTGATCGGCATCCTTTCCCCGGGTGGAATGGCGTCGCTCGAGGGAAGCATCGCGCAGCGCGGCTATCCCTGGTTGTGGGATCCGATCGCCACTTACGTCCTGCAGATGCCTGCCTCGGTATCGGCCTTCCTGGTCGGAGCCCTGCTGATGTGGCTGGGCCAGAAGCCGCTGGAGCCGATCGGGTACCTCGCGGGCCGCTGAGTTTTCACGGGAAGGTGACGTCCCGGGGCCCTCCCGCAGGCGCGTAGCCGTGCCTACATGAGCGAGGTCACGCGAGGGACCTTCATGTTCAGCTTCCGCAAACGACTTGACCTGCCGAACGCCGCCGAGGCTCTGCCCGGCCGCGCCAGCCCGATCCCAACGGCCGAACGGCATTTCATCAACGACCGTCCGCTTCAGCCGCCCTATCCCGACGGCATGGAAAAGGCCCTGTTCGGCCTCGGCTGCTTCTGGGGCGCGGAGCGCAAGTTCTGGCAGCTGGGTGACGGCATCTGGATCACCGCCGCGGGCTATGCCGCCGGCACGACGCCCAACCCGACCTATGAGGAAGTGTGCACGGGTCTCACCGGCCACAACGAGGTCGTGCTGGTGGTCTACGATCCGAAGGCGATGTCCTACGAGGCCCTGCTGAAGACCTTCTGGGAGAACCACGATCCGACCCAGGGCATGCGCCAGGGCAACGATGTGGGCACCCAGTATCGCTCCGGGATCTACGTGTTCAACGAGGATCAGAGGAAGGCCGCAGAGGCGTCCAAGGCGGCGTACGGCCAAGCCCTTGCCGGCAAGGGCTACGGGCCGGTCACCACGGAAATCCTCGACGCGGGACCGTTCTACTTCGCCGAGGATTACCACCAGCAATACCTGGCCAAGAACCCGAACGGGTATTGCGGCCTCGGCGGCACCGGCGTGTCCTGCCAGATCGGCGTCGGCGTGGCGGCCGAATAGGACGCCATCTTATCCGAGAGCGTCAGGCGGCCTGCATCCGGAAGGATGTAGGCCGCTTCTCTGGATCGCGTCTCAAGGCGCCTCGAGAACGGTGCGGCACTCGTTCGGGAGTTGCGCCATGGTCAGCGGCGGGCGGGGCTTGCCGGGCTTCGGACGCAGCATCTGGGGCGTGAACCAGGCATTGAGTTCCGCCCCGCAGCCGTCGCCGCCCGGAGGCGGATCCTGATCGGAGCAGCCTGCTTCGCCGGCCGGGCAGGCGAGGCGGATATGGAAATGGTAGTTGTGGCCCCACATGGGCCTTACCTTGGTCAGCCAGTTCCGGTCCGCTCCCGCTTCCCGGCACAGCGCCTTCTTGATGGCCGGGTTCACGAAGATCCGGGCGACGCCTCTTTCCTGAGCGGCGGCGCGGATGACGGCCGTGTGCTGCGGCGTCCATCGGGCCGGATCCACATCGAGCCAGTCGTCGCGCACCACGTTCGTGGCCGACATCTCCTCCCGCTCGCCCCGCGAAAGGCGGCGGTTGGGCATGGGAGTGAGCCAGATATCCGCATCCAGGCCGATCTGGTGCGAGGCATGGCCCGTGATCATCGGTCCGCCGCGCGGCTGCGAAATGTCGCCGACGAGAAGACCCGGCCATCCGTTGATGCCCGGCAGGCGGGTGGCGAACCGCTGCAGGAAGCCGATCATCTGCGGATGACCCCAGTTGCGGTTGCGGGAGAGCCGCATGACCTGCCAGTTCTCGCCGTCGATCGGGATCGCCGCCGCCCCGGCCACGCAGCCTCGGGCATAGCTGCCGATGGATCGCGAGCGCAGATCGGCCGGCGTGGCGCGCCGCCCGAACAGCTCCTTCGCGGCGAGCCTGGGATCGCCGGGATTAGCGAGCGGCGGCAGCGGCTTCGGGTCGAGGGTGCCCCTGTCCTGCGCGGCGGCGGTGCCACCGATGAGAAGAGCGAGCGTGAAGGCGAGAGAGCGAATCGGGGTCATGCGGCAAGGCTAGCCTGCAAGCTTCGACTCCGGAACGTGCCGCATGCGGCCATCTTGTCGCTCTCAAGAAGAAGGGCCGGATCCTAGACCCGGCCCCTTCAATTCGTCAGTGCCGGGGCTGCGGGCGTCCCTCGTAAGGGCTTCGCTGGCTGATGTGTCCCGGTCCGAAGGTGCGCTTGTCATGACCGTTGCCGGCGCGGCGCATGGCCGGCTGGTAGCGCGGCGTCGGCCGTTTGTTCAAGCGCTTCGGCTTCCGGCCTCCCGCCAGGGATGGCAGGAACAGGGCGGCGATGCCCGCGGCGACGCCGGCCAGCACGGCCGCCGTCACGAGCGGGTGGAGCTGAGCTTCGAGGAGCAGGCTCGTCTTGCGCGGTTCTCCCGGCAGGGACGAATACATGTCGCCGTCCTCGCGGGCCTGATAGAGGTTGTCGCGCATTCCGGGCCGTTCGGGATGGTCCGTCGTCTGCGAACCATAGCCCGTCCATTCCATCGCCTTGTCGACGAGGTGAGGCGCGACCTTGCCCATGGCGCCGATGATCCAGCCGCCGAAGCCGATCGTGATCTCGCGGCGGTTGTGTTCGGCCGCATACGCGATGGCCTTGGCGACGAGATGAGGATCATAGGCCGGCGGCGGAACGGCATTGTCCCGGTCGAGGTAATTGCGGGCATGTTCGACGTAAGGCGTATCGATGGACGACGGCTTGATCAGGGTGACAGCGACCGGCGCGCCCTGGTTCGCCAGTTCCATGCGCAGCCCGTCCGTGAAGGCTTTGACCGCATGCTTGGAGGCCGAGTACTGGGTCTGGAGGATCATCGTCCGCTCGGACAGGACGCTGCCAACGTTGATGATGGCGCCGCCGCGATGGCGCAGATGCTCCGCCGCGATCATCGAGCCGTTGACGACGCCCCAGTAGTTCACGTCGAAGAGCTGGCGCTGGTCCTCCATCGGGATCTCAGTGAGGGTACCGTACAGCGCCACCGCGGCATCGTTCACCCAGGTATCGAAGCCGCCGAAAGTCTCGATGGCGGTGCGCGCCACCCGTTCCAGATCTTCGCGCTTGCTGACGTCCGCCGCAACCGCAATGGCGCGCGTCGTCCCATGGCTGAGCTCGTCGGCAATCTTGCGCAGGGCGTCCTCGTTGCGGGCAACCAGGACGAGACCCTTGGCGCCGCGTTCGGCGAACAGGTGGGCCGTCGCTAGTCCGATACCGCTGGATGCCCCGGTGATGACGACGACCTGGTCTCCAACCGGCTTCTGGCGAACCGCCATGGCATTCTCCTTCACGTCCTCAGGTTTCGTAAACGTGGGTCAACGTGAGGTCGGGAAGGGGGTTCCTACGGCAGCGCTTGGCGCGAAGGAACGGCCAAGAAGGTTGAAATCCTTAGGGTTCCGGCCCAAAGCCGGAACCTGCTTTTCAACCCGAGCGTTGCCCTAGCGCATCGTGCGGAAAAGTGGCCCCGGTTTTTCGCGCCCGGCGATGCGCCAGTTTAAGGAAGAAGCATCGGATGGATCCCAAAAGTGGGTCCACTTTTGCGTCCGATGCCTTGGATCTCACTCATGAAGGGAGCGAAGTGATGCAGACGACGGCACAAAGCAGCGACGTTCGCGAAACCCACAGCCTGATTGCCAGCGACAAGGTCGAAGGAACGCCGGTGCGCCGCTCGGACGGCGAGAAGATCGGGACGATCGAGCGCGTGATGATCGAGAAGCGATCCGGCAAGGTTGCCTATGCGGTCATGAGCTTCGGCGGCTTCATGGGGCTCGGCGAGGAATACTACACGCTTCCCTGGACTGTTCTGAAGTACAACACCGAGCTCGACGCCTATGAGCTGAACCTGTCAGAGGACCAGCTGCGCGGAGCGCCCCGCCGCAGCGCGGAAGGACATGACGCTTCTTACGATCGGGAATGGGAAGAGCACGTTCATCGCTACTACAACGCCACGCCCTATTGGGGGGCAAGTGATCCGATGAGCACGGGCCGGTAACCCGGAGCGCCACCCTGGAGAAATAAAATCGCCCGGCTTTCACCGGGCGATTTTTTTGCGCAGGCGCCGGCGACAGGAAGGAACCTATCCCGGCGCTTGCGGCATGCTCGTCTTAGCGCTTCCGCGACTTCGAGGGGCTCTTGCGAGCGCTCGAGGAACGGGAGCCGGAAGACCGCTTGGCAACCGTGCCCGACTTCTTCGTGGAAGAGGTCCGGCTCGAAGCGGCAGCAGCGCGCT
This sequence comes from Microvirga sp. CF3016, assembly GCF_036314085.1. Classification (NCBI taxonomy): domain Bacteria; kingdom Pseudomonadati; phylum Pseudomonadota; class Alphaproteobacteria; order Hyphomicrobiales; family Methylobacteriaceae; genus Microvirga; species Microvirga sp. CF3016. The sequence continues at coordinate 226,695 of NZ_JAYGGM010000006.1, read as the reverse complement.
TCGGGGTCGACTTCGACGCGCTGCGCGCCTTCGAGGCCGACTTCACCGCACCGCGGCTGGAGCTGCGGGAGGCAGACTTCCGGGCCGCCGGACGAGCCGAAGTCGAACGAGAAGAGGACTTCTTAGCGGCCGACTTGGCCGAAGTCTTCTTAGCGGTCGTCTTCTTGGCAGCAGTCTTCTTGGCGGTGGTCTTCTTCGCTGCCGACTTGGCCGACGAACGGGCCGAGGTCTTCTTGGCAGCAGACTTCGCGGTGGTTTTCTTAGCAGTGGTCTTCTTAGCGGTGGTCTTCTTCGCGCCGGACTTGGCGGAAGATTTCGTCGCCGACCGGGAGGTCGACTTCGCTGCCGACTTCTTGGCAGCGGTCTTCTTCGCTCCAGCCTTCTTGGCTGTGCTGGTCGAGCTGCGGCGAGCGCTGCTCTTCTTAGCGGTCTTCTTGGTGCTGGTCGCACCGGTGTCTCCCGTGAACAGCATTGTCAGCGGGTTAGACTTGGTGTCTGTCGGCATTGCCGCCTCCTTCAAGGGCCTTCGCGTGCAACCGTCACGCTTGCAAGGCAACGTCGTTATACCAAGGGGGTTCCGATTATCGAAAAGTGTAGACAGTAGAATGCTCACTTTTTCTGTGGATATTTATCTCGGCATGTCTCTCTGCACTTGCAGATCTAAGACTCAATATCGGTTTCAAGATGAGACAGTTAGAGCCGCTTCCTCAGGCACATCGACATCGTTGGATGTGCCGGCGTGCAGCATGAGGTAGTATAAATTGTTATTTACTCCCAGGTACTTAACCCAATGATAAAGATGATGGTATCGCCCTTCAGAGTATTCGGATGTCTTAACGCATATTAAACATCGCAGGACGAATCCTCTTCACTTGGAGAGGGTCTAAGGCGGCTTTTGCTCATCCCGGGATCCTCTCACGCGTGGAACAAAAAATTTTCGAGGATCGACTCGAAAAGCCGCAAGAGGAGCGCTGAGCGCGTCGAGAATCACGCGCGATGATCGATCCGACGGCCTGTTGCCGTGAGAGGCTGATCGTGGCTCGCTTCAGGTTTGCACCTCATGTGCGTGTTGGTCGCTCGAACGAATGCCGATGGAGGCTTCACGCGGTGGCGGCGGCAGGTTAAGCGAGGAGACCCTCACATCGGTTGGACCGCCGTGCCCCATCGCAGCATTCTCGCCGTCGTCCTCTGGATGAGCGGCGCGCTCCTCTCCTTCTCCGCAACGGCCGTCGCGGTGCGCGCACTCGCGCCCACTTTCTCGATCTTCGAGATGCTGGCCGTTCGCAACGCCGCCGGTGTCCTGATCCTGCTCGTGCTCGCATTGCTCCGGCCAGAGCTGCGGCCCGGCTTGAAGCCGCGCCGCTTCCCGCTGCACCTTGCGCGCAACGTCCTTCATTTCCTCGGCACCGACGGATGGGCGTTCGGCCTCACGCTCCTCCCGCTCGCAACCGTCTTCGCGCTCGAATTCACCACGCCGGCCTGGGTCGCGCTGCTCGCGATCCCGCTGCTCAAGGAGCACATGACCAGAGGGCGCCTCGTTGCCATCGTGCTCGGGTTCATCGGCATTCTCGTGATCCTGCGTCCGGGGCTGGAAACCTTGCAGCCGGCCAGTTTCCTGATGCTTGGCGTCGCTTTCAGCTTTGCCCTCGTGGCGATCATGACCAAGCGTTTGACGATGACGGAGAGCACCTTCTCGATCCTGTTCTTCATGAACCTGTTGCAGCTTCCCATGAACCTCGTAGGCGTGAGCCGGGCCTTCTGGCTCGAGGTCCAGCCGTCCCATACGCTCGCTCTCGTCGGCATCTGCGTCGGCGGTCTTCTCGCGCATTACTGCCTGACCAACGCCTACCGTCGCGGCGATGCGACCATGGTCGTGCCGCTGGACTTCATGCGCATTCCGCTGATCGCCTTCGTCGGCTGGCAGCTCTATGGTGAGCCGCTCGACCCCTATGTCTTCCTCGGCAGCGGCATCATCATCATCGGCCTTCTCTACTCCCTGCAGCGCGAGGCGAAATCCGCATGACCTGGTCGCCGCAACAGGATGCCGCCCTCAAGGCCGTCGCCGACTGGCTTCGCCGCGGCGACCGTCCGGTGTTCCGCCTCTTCGGCTATGCCGGCACGGGCAAGACGACGCTTGCCAAGCACATCGCCAAGAACGTGGACGGCGAGGTGGCCTTCGGCGCCTATACCGGCAAGGCCGCACTGGTGCTGCGCACCAAGGGCTGCACGGATGCCTCGACGATCCATTCGATGATCTACCGGTCGCGGGAGTCGGACGAGAACGGTCCGCAATTCGTGCTCAACCGCCAGAGCCCGGCCTCCAAGGCCGACCTCATCATCATCGACGAATGCTCCATGGTGGACGAGGAACTGGGGCGTGATCTGCTCTCCTTCGGGCAGCCCGTTCTCGTGCTCGGCGATCCGGCGCAATTGCCGCCCGTCAAGGGCGGCGGCTTCTTCACCGAGGGCGAGCCCGACGTGATGCTCACGGAAGTGCACCGGCAGGCGAAGGACAATCCCATCATTCATCTGTCGATGACCGTTCGGGAAGGCGGGCGCCTGGAACCGGGGACGTATGGCGAGAGCCGCATCATCCGCCGTCGCGAGATCGACGCCTCCGCCGTCATGGCGGCCGATCAGGTGTTGGTTGGCCTCAACAAGACCCGGCGCCTCTACAACACGCGCCTGCGCGAGTTGAACGGCTACCGTGACCCCATGCCGGCGGCGGGCGAGAAGCTCGTCTGCCTGCGCAACGACAAGACCAAGGGCCTGCTCAACGGCGGCACCTGGACCATCCAGGCTCTGCGCGGCATCCGCAACGACTTCATCCGCATGGATGTCCTGCCGGACGACGATGCCCGCCGCCGGTCCGTGGAAGTCGCCGTGCACAAGGCTTTCTTCGAGGGCACGGAAGAGGAGGTGCCGTTCGTGCTGCGCAAGGAATCCGACGAGTTCACCTACGGCTACGCGCTGACCGTACACAAGGCGCAGGGCTCGCAATGGGACAACCTCGTGCTCTTCGACGAGTCCTATGCCTTTCGCGAGCATCGCAGCCGCTGGCTCTACACGGCCCTCACCCGGGCGGCCGAAAAGGTCATCGTGGTGATCTGAGTGCCGATGGCCGGAACCGGATCAAGCTTGGGCGCTTATGGCTATAGCTAAGCAATAAGCGACAAGGATACGGACATGCTCAAATGGGCTCTGATCTTCCTGGTGGTCTCCCTGGTGGCGGGAGCGCTGGGCTTCACGGGTGTCGCCTCCGGGGCCAAGACCATCGCCAAGGTTCTGTTCGGCCTGTTCCTCCTTGCCTTCATCCTCCTGATCCTCCTTGCCTGGGGTGCGGGCGAGCTGATTTTCTGAGGCCCTTCTTTCTCTGACGCTGCGCAGATCGGGAATTCGGCTCCGAGCTTCGTCTCGGGGCCGGGAAATGCATGCATTGGATGCATGAAGTCCCTGCTTCGGAGGCCCTCCCTTCTTCCGCCCGCCCCGATATAGGGGCGTCTCAACTATTCGTTTGAGTGCGTCGCGTTGAAACTTTCCGTCTCATGTGCGCCTTGAAACCGAAACGAATGAAAGGGACGCCCATGAAACGTCGTGCATTCCTCCAGTCCGCTGCCCTCGGTGCAGCCGCCGGAGCGGTTGCCAAGCCGGCCATTGCTCAATCCAGTCCGGAGATCCGCTGGCGTCTGACCTCGGCTTTCCCGAAATCCCTCGACACCCTTTTCGGCGGCGGCGAAACCTTCGCCAGGCTCGTCTCAGAGGCCACGGACGGGAAATTCATCATCCAGACCTTCGCACCCGGCGAGATCGTCGGCGCACCCCAGGCGCTCGACGCCATCGGCAGCGGAACGGTGGAGATGGGCCATACCTGCTCCTACTATTACGTGGGCAAGGACCCGACCTTCGCCATCGGCACGACGCTGCCCTTCGGTCTCAATTCCCGCCAGATGAATGCCTGGCTCTATCAGGGCAACGGCAACACCCTGCTCAACGAATTCTACGCCAAGCACAACGTCCATGCTCTGCCCGCGGGCAATACGGGCGTGCAGATGGGCGGCTGGTTCCGCAAGGAGATCAAGACCGTCCAGGACTTGCAGGGCCTCAAGATGCGCATCGCGGGTCTCGCCGGTCAGATCCTGGGCAAGCTCGGCGTTGTGCCGCAGCAGATCGCCGGCGGCGATCTCTACCCGTCGCTGGAGCGCGGCACCATCGATGCCGCGGAATGGGTGGCGCCCTACGACGACGAGAAGCTCGGTCTCAACAAGGTCGCGCCGTACTACTACTACCCGGGCTTCTGGGAAGGCGGTCCGGCGATTCACTTGTTCATCAACCAGGCGAAATGGAACGAGCTGCCGAAGACCTACCAGGCCGCCATCCAAGCGGCGGCGGGCTATGTGAACGTGGACACGCAGGCCAAGTACGACGCCAAAAATCCCGCGGCCCTGCGCAGCCTGATCGGAAACGGCGCCCAGCTGCGGCCCTTCTCGCAGGAGATCATGGATGCGGCCTACAAGGCCGCCAACGAGGTCTATGACGAGATCTCGGCCAAGAACGCCGACTTCAAGAAGATCTACGACAGCTACAGGGCCTTCCGGAACGAGGAATATCTCTGGTTCCAGGTGGCCGAATACGCCTACGACACCTTCATGATCCGCGCCCGCGCCCGCGGCTGATGACGAACAGAAGGCGGGCCATCCGCCCGCCTTTTCTTTTTCTGCGGGCTCGCCACGGGCTCCCTGTCGGGACAATCTTCCATGGGAGCTCAAAAGCGTAGCTGTGGACAGGCAACCGTTGCGCTTTCGATGCGTTGCCCTGGATGTGGGGGTTCGCTACGGCTGGAGGCCATGGTGCGCAGCGTAAAGGAATGGGGAGCATGGCCCCGCAGGGCGATCATCCTGGCAGGATGTGCCGTCGCTTCGGTCGCGCAGGCCGCCAATACCCCTCTCGACACGTCCTCCGCGAACGAAACCGTGCAGGTCCGGTTCGATCCGATGACACGCCAGACCTGGGTGACGGGACGAGCGGCCTCGGATCTCTGCTTTTCGCTCTCTCTGCCGGATGAATGGCGGCGGGCGGACGGCGGGATCAAGGCGGCTTCCTTCGACGGTGAGCTTTCTCTGAGCCTTCGCTCCGCCCGGGAGCTTCGGGACATGCCGCAGCCCGATCTCGTCAGCCGCGATGCCGCGGCCCTGCAGCAGGATTATGAGGGCCTTCTCGGGCGTCCGGCCCAGTCTGTTTCCCTGTCTTCCAAGGCCGGCGCTGCGCGCTGGTCCGCCACCTGGATCGATGCCAATCTGCCTATGGCCTCCCATGCCATCACTGTCGAGACCCTGATCGTGCCGCTCTCGGGCGAATGGGTGCTCGAACTGTCCCTGTCCGGCGTCGAGACCCGCGAGGCCTACAACGCGCTTACACAGCACATGCTGGCACGGTTGAAGGTGCAGGGCAGGGCGGCCTGCCAGGGCTGACCCATCGCATTCGGCGTTCGCCGCTGGCCATTCGTGATGCACATTGGCCAGCACGAGGCCCGCCCCATCGTCAGGACAAGCCATGGACGTGATCATCTACCACAACCCGCAATGCGGGACCTCCCGCAACACCCTGGGAATGATCCGCAATGCGGGGATCGAGCCACATATCATCGAATATGTGAAGACGCCGCCGACGCGCCTGCTCTTGCGCCAGCTGATCGACCGTATGGGGGTGAGCGTCCGCGACCTGATCCGTGAGAAGGGTACACCCTATGAGGAACTCGGCCTCGGTGATCCTTCTCTGGGCGACGATCAGCTGCTCGACGCGATGATGGCGCATCCGATCCTCATCAACAGACCTATCGTGGTCACGCCCATGGGCGTCAGGCTCTGCCGCCCCTCCGAGATCGTGCTCGACATCCTGCCGCCGCAACAGGGCGAATTCGTCAAGGAAGATGGCGAGCCGGTGGTCGATGCCGCCGGGCGCCGCGTCGGTTTGGCATAGATACCAAGGGAACAAGCCGCTGCTTCCTCCGGTTCAGGGACAAGACAGTCCCGTTCGAAGGAAGGCAGCATCATGGAGCTTCAAGGCAGAGTCGCGCTCGTGACAGGCGCAGGATCTGGCATCGGCAAGGCGACGGCCCTGCGATTCGCGCGCGAGGGCGCCATGGTCGGCGTGCTGAGCCACACCGAGGATGAGATCCGGAAGGTTGCCGACGAGATCGAGGCGGCCGGTGGCAAGGCTGTCCCGCTCGTAGCCGACGTGGCGGATGACAATCAGATGCGCAAGGCCGTGGCCGATCTGGTGCAGGCTTTCGGCCGCCTCGACATCGTCTTCGCCAATGCGGGCATCAACGGCGTCTGGGCTCCCATCGACGAACTGCAGCCGCAGGAATGGGACCGTACGATCAACACGAATCTGCGCGGCACATATCTCACGCTCCACTATGCCGTGCCGCACCTGAAGAAGGCCGGAGGCTCCATCGTCATCACGGCCTCCATCAACGGATCGCGGACTTTTACCAGCGCCGGCGCGACCGCCTATTCCGCCACCAAGGCCGCTCAGGTGGCGATGGCGCAGATGCTGGCGGTCGAACTCGCCAAGCACAAGATCCGCGTCAACGTGGTCTGCCCCGGCAAGATCGGCACGGAGATCTCCGACAACACCGACAAACGCAACACAGAGGAAGCGGAGGTTCCCGCCGAATATCCCGCGGGCTCGATCCCGCTCACCGGTCAGGAGCCCGGCACCAGCGAGGAGGTGGCTGAGCTCGTGCTCTTCCTTGCTTCCGATCGCGCGGGGCACATCACCGGAACGCCGGTGTGGATCGACGGCGGGCAGTCGCTGCTGGTGTAAGAGCAGGCCTGCTGGGGCTCAATGCGCCTCCAGCTGCGTGCCCACGGGAACAGATGGCTCGAGAACGAAGGTTTCCTTTTGCTCAGATGAAGGTGCGGCGCGCTGCAGGCTGCGATAGGCGCCCCAGATCGCCATCAGCACCTGGGCGATGATCACGACATAGAGCAGGCCCAGCCGTCCGAACTCCGTCATGGCCATGCCGGAAATGATCGGGCCTATCGTGGCGCCCACCCCCTGCAGGATCAGAAGGCCACCTGCTGCGGCCACGAACTCGCCCGGCTTCACCATGTCGTTCACATGGGCGGTGACGATGCTGTAGGTCGGGATCACGCTGCCGCCGAAAATGGCGACATAAACGAAGACGAGCCACACCGGCACCGTCAGCGGCACGAAATGAATGAGCGCGAGCAGGATCCCGGCCGCCATCGCCGAAGCGCCGATGATCACGTGGCGCCGGTCCATGCGGTCCGAGAGCCAGCCGAGGGGGTAGGTCGTGGCAAAGCCGCCGAGCGTGCCGCAGGCCATGAAGATCGCGATCTCCGCGGTGTCCAAACCGCGCTCCTGCGCCCAGATCGGGCCGAGCGCGAAGAACGAGCTGGTGGTGACGCCGCAGAGAACGGCCGCCACCACGCCGAAGGGCGATTGGCGGTAGAGTTGCATCAGGTTGATCTTCGTGTCGCTGACCGCATGAGCCGGTGCCGTGGCCCGCGACAGCGCAGTCGGTACCAGAGCCAGGCAGATCAGGATGGCGACGAAGCAGAACAGCCGATAGCCGTAAGGATCGCCAGCCGGCAGAAGCAGCTGCCCGCCGATGCCAGCGATCAGACCGGCCATACCGTAGACGCTGAGAACCTGTCCGCGCGTTTGCGCGGAGGCCGACGCGTTGAGCCAGCTTTCGACCACGATGAACAGCCCGGCGAAGCAGAAGCCGGTCAGCGCCCGCGCGGCGATCCAGACGGCCGGACTGATCACGAGGAGGTGGAGGAGTGCGGTCGATGCTGCCACGGCCGCCAGGGCGGCGAAGGTGCGGGTGTGCCCGACCTGCTGGATCACGCGCCCGGCATAAAGGGAGCCGATCACGATGCCGCCCCAGAACGCGGAGCCCACGGCTCCGATCTGGGTCGGTGTGAACTGCTCGATGCTTCCGCGCACGCTCAGCAGCGTTCCTTGCAGGGTATTGCCGATCTGCATGAGAGCATAGCCGAGAAGGAGGGCGAAAAGCGTCGGCAGCGTGGCCCGCAGGGACGAAGACATGGGTTCTCCTGTAAAGTGAGATCCTGTGGCTCGGATGTGCGGCGTGTGAAAAGGTCCGGCCTCGTACCCATGGACGCGCCGAAGCCCGGCGTCCGAAGACCCCGTTCTTCAGCCTGCAATCATGAGAGAGACCAAAGCCCCGCGCTGAGTTGAACTCCGGGGCAAAGGGCAGGTTCCAGGATTTGTTGCTGCAGTGCAAACGGCAAAAATAAGGCCCGGCTCATGACCGAGCTGGGCCTCTCGCATTGTGCTGCAAAGGCTTCGGTGAGACTTCAGGTGTCCATCTTCAGCGCGGCGATGAAGGCTTCCTGCGGAATGTCGACCTTGCCGTACTGACGCATCCGCTTCTTGCCTTCCTTCTGCTTGTCGAGCAGCTTGCGCTTGCGGGAGGCGTCGCCGCCGTAGCACTTGGCGGTCACGTCCTTGCGCAGCGCACGGATGGTTTCGCGCGCGATGATCTTGCCGCCGATGGCCGCCTGGACCGGGATCTGGAACATGTGCGGCGGGATCAGCTCCTTCAGCTTCTCGCACATGGCGCGGCCGCGGCCCTCGGCCCGGTCGCGATGGACCAGCATGGAAAGCGCGTCCACCGGCTCGCCGTTCACCAGCACCGACATCTTCACGAGATCGCCCTCGCGGTAATCGGAGATGTGGTAGTCGAAGGAGGCGTAGCCCTTCGAGACCGATTTCAGGCGGTCGTAGAAGTCGAACACCACCTCGTTGAGCGGCAGGTCGTAGACCACCATGGCGCGCTTGCCGACATAGTTGAGATCGATCTGCACGCCGCGCCGATCCTGGCAGAGCTTGAGGACCGAACCGAGATAATCGTCCGGCGTGAGGATCGTGGCGCGAATCCACGGCTCCTCGATGGACTCGATCTTCATCACGTCCGGCATGTCGGCGGGGTTGTGCAGCTCGATGGTCGACCCGTCGCGCAGCTTGAGGTGATAGACTACGCTCGGAGCGGTGGAGATCAGGTCGAGGTTGAACTCGCGCTCCAGGCGCTCCTGGATGATCTCGAGATGCAGAAGGCCGAGGAAGCCGCAGCGGAAGCCGAAGCCGAGCGCTGCCGAAGTTTCCATCTCGTAGGAGAAGCTGGCATCGTTGAGGCGAAGCTTGCCCATAGCGGCGCGCAGGTTCTCGAAATCGGCCGCGTCGACCGGGAAGAGGCCGCAGAACACAACCGGCTGCACGGGCTTGAAGCCGGGAAGCGCTTCTGCGGTGGGCTTGCGGTCGTCGGTGATCGTGTCGCCGACGCGGGTATCGGCCACTTCCTTGATCGAAGCGGTGAAGAAGCCGACCTCGCCGGGCCCGAGCTGGGCCAGTTCGGTCATCTTGGGATTGAACACGCCGACACGGTCGAGGCCATAGGTAGCGCCGGTGCCCATCATCTTGATGATCTGGCCCTTCTTCATGGTGCCGTCGACGATGCGCACGAGCACCACCACGCCGAGATAAGCGTCATACCAGGAATCGACGAGGAGCGCTTTGAGCGGCGCATCCGGGTCACCCTTGGGCGCCGGCAGCTTCTGGACGATGGCCTCCAGGACGCCCTCGATGTTGATGCCGGTCTTGGCCGAGATCGGCACAGCCTCCGAGGCGTCGATGCCGATCACCTCCTCGATCTGCTCCTTGATCCGGTCCGGATCGGCGGCGGGCAGGTCGATCTTGTTGAGGACCGGCACGATCTCGTGATTGGCGTCGATGGCCTGGTAGACGTTGGCGAGCGTCTGCGCCTCCACGCCCTGGGAGGCGTCAACCACCAGGAGCGAGCCCTCGCAGGCCGCGAGGGAGCGGGAGACCTCGTAGGCGAAGTCCACGTGGCCGGGAGTGTCCATGAGGTTCAGGATATAGGTCTTGCCGTCCTGAGCCTTGTATTCCAGGCGCACGGTCTGAGCCTTGATGGTGATGCCGCGCTCGCGCTCGATATCCATGTTGTCGAGCACCTGTTCCGTCATCTCACGGGCCGAGAGCGCCCCCGTGGTCTGGATCAGGCGGTCGGCGAGCGTCGACTTCCCGTGATCGATATGGGCCACGATGGAGAAGTTGCGGATGTTGTCGAAGGTGCGAGCGGTCATAATTCTGCTGATATAAGAATGTTCAGGCCGCAATAGCAGGGTGGCCCCCCAAAGCCAAGGGAGGCCGGTGTCGCGTGGCGGGGGGCTTTTCGGTCGCCAACGGTCCGGTTTGCCCTATCATCCCCTTGGACAGGACAACAATCCGGGAAAGCCGCCATGGCCGGAACCCCAGCGATGACCGACGATTCAGGCAACCTTGACGGCACGGGCCGCCCAGAACTGCACCGTTCCATTGGCTCCTTCCAGTTGGCGCTCTACGGGCTCGGCAGCATGCTGGGCTCGGGCGTCTACGGGTTGATCGGGCAGGCGGCGGGGCAGGTGGGCAATGCCGTCTGGCTCGCCTTTCTGGTGGCCCTCGTGGCAGCGCTCCTGACGGCGCTCACCTATGCCTCGCTCGGCTCGCGCTACCCTCGCGCCGGAGGCGCCGCCTATGTCGCCGAACGGGCCTACCGCTCGCCTCTCCTGGGCTTCGTTGTAGGATTAGCGGTGGCCTGCTCGTCGCTCACCTCGGTCGCAACCCAGTCCCGGGTCTTTGCCGCCAATCTCGCCTCCCTCACGGGAACGGGCGAGCAGACGGTGACCTGGCTGGCGCTGGGCTTCCTTCTCCTCCTGACCGGACTGGTGCTGCGCGGCATTCGGGAATCCATGTGGGTCAATGTGCTCTGCACCTGCATCGAGGCCGGCGGCCTGCTGCTCGTCGTGGCGGTGGGCATCAGCTATTGGGGGACGGTCGATCTGCTGGAGACGCCGCCGCCGGGAGAAGGCGCAAGCGACGTGATGATCCTGCTCGTGCTGCAGGGCTCTGTGCTCACTTTCTTCGCCTTCATCGGGTTCGAGGATTCGCTGAATGTGGCAGAGGAATGCCACGATCCTCAACGTACCATTCCCATCGGGTTGATCGCCGCCATGAGCATGGCAGCAGTGATCTATATGGGGGTCGCGATCACGGCCGTTTCCGTGCTGCCCTGGCGGGAGCTCGCTGCGGCTCCCGGGCCCCTGACGGCCGTGATGCAAAAGGCCGCTCCCTGGCTACCGCCCATCGTCTATGCATTGATCACCCTGTTCGCCGTCGCCAACACAGCCCTCGTCAACTACGTGACCGCCTCGCGGCTGGCCTACGGCATGGCCCATCAGGGTCTCCTGCCCTCCTGGCTCGGTCGCGTTCATGCAAGCCGGCGCACCCCGCATCTGGCGATCCTCGCCCTGTTCGTGGTCGTGGCGCCCCTGGCCGTGATCGGCACCATCGGCCAGTTGGCCGCCGCTACCGTGCTCCTGCTGCTCCTCGTCTTCGCGCTGCTGAACGGCGCGCTGGTGCTGCTGAAGAACAGGGAAGGGGAGCCGCGCGGGCGTTTCGAGATCCCGCTGATCCTGCCGCTTCTCGGATGCTTCGTCTGTGCGGCTCTCGTGATCGTGCGGGTGATCACCGGCGACTGGCGCGCGCCGGCTCTCGCAGGAGCGCTGCTGGCCGGGATCTTCCTGCTCTATGCGCTGTACCGGCCGAAGAGCGAGAGACGGACCGCCTAGCTCCGCGGAACCCGGTGTCGTAGCCCTGGGGCAGGCGTGGAACCGGGGTCCCGCGCCTGCTGTAGAAAGAGATGATTACCGGGCGCACTCGACGGGAACGCGCTGATCGGTGCCCTGGACCAGGACGGTCCGGCACGGCACGCCATTGATCATCCGGATCTCGTGCGGGGCGGCCGTCGGGAAGGCGGAGGCCGGCGTCCCCGAGACGGGAGCCCCGGCGGCCCGCGGGCCGACGAGAACGCTGCCGGTCGTCGTCGGATCCATGCCGATCATGCCGGCCGAGCTGGCGCATTGGACGGGAATGCGCTGGTTGCTCTCGCGGTCGAGGATGGTCCGGCACGGCACGCCGTTGATGGTCTGGATTTCGTGCGGAGCAGCATTCGGGAAGGGGGAGCCGGGTGTGCCGCTCGTCTGGGCCTGGGCCAAGCCGATGGTGCCGAGCACCATGAGACCGGTGCTGGCGATGAGTGTCAGTGCCTTCACGGTAACCTCCTCTGTCAGGGAAACATGGCCGCTCTCGACGGCCGGAGGTTCAACGCCTCAGGAGAAGATTATTTCCTATCGGGCAGATTCTGAGCACGGGCCGAGGAAAGTTCACCGTCTTGCGCGCTTCCTGACGCGCCGGTGAGACGTGGACGGGCCGCTGACCCAACCGAAGCCTAAGCAGCTTGCTGGTCGGCCGACCCGATGTGGATGCCGATGGTGCAGCAAACGCCCTCCCGCTCGAAGCGGATATCGAGCTCTCCTGCAAGCTCCCGGGTGATGGTCTGCCGCAGGAGGCGCGAGCCGAAGCCCGGAATCGGCTGGGTTTCAAGGGTCGGACCTCCCAGCTCGCGCCAATGGACGGTCAGGATCGCTCCCTCGATCGTCCAATCGACCTGGACCCTGCCTGAGGCTGTCGAGAGCGCTCCGTACTTGGCGGCGTTGGTGGTGAGCTCATGGAAGGCCATGCCCAAGACCACCGCCGACTTAGGCACGAGATGCACGTCCGGACCATCGATCGTGACCCGTGACGAAGTGGTCCGATAAGGCCCAAGCTCGGTCTCCAGCACGGTCCTGAGCGAGGCGCCTTCCCAATGCGTCTCGTTGAGGAGGTTGTGGGTGCGCGAGAGGGCCAGCAGGCGTTCCTGAAAGCGTTCCTGCGCCACCTGGGGCGATGCGCCGGAGCGGTTCGACTGCCATGCCAGCGACTGAACGGTAGCAAGGGTGTTCTTGACCCGGTGGTTCAACTCGTCGATCAGCAATTTCTGACGGCGGTCGGCGGCCCAGCGCTCCGTGATGTCTTCGACCACGCGTACGGCATACAGAAAGCAACCCTCTGCATCGCGCAGGGCCGTGCTCGTCACGCGGGCCCGTCCGCTGCTGCCGTCCTTGCGGATGAACAGGCTTTCGGTGGTGTAGGTGTCCAGCTCGCCTGCGACCTGACGGGAGAAGAGCGCCAGATCCTGATCCACGCTGCCTGGTTGCGTGACATGGCTGAAGTGCTGTCCGATCAACTCCTCGCGGCTATGGCCCGTCAGCTTGCAGCGGGCCTCGTTGACGGAAATGAACCGGCCCTCCCGATCGACTTCCGCGATTCCCACCGCGGCGTTCTCATGGGTGGCGCGCAGGCGCGCCTCGCTTGCCCGCAGGGCGGCCTCGCGTTGCCGAAGCTCCGTCGAGGCCGAAGCGAGTGCGTCGCTGACCCGGTCGATCTCCGCCAATCCGCTTGCCGAGACCCTGATCGGTTCGCCGCGCCCGAGGCGCTGTGCCAGGGTGACCAGCTTCCCGACCGGCGCCGCGATGCTGCGGCCGACCAGCCATGCCATGAAGGTTCCAAGCGTCAGGAGGAGCCCCCCGGCCGTTGTGAGATACAGGGCGGAGCGCCACGGCGCTGCCGTGATCTCCGAGCGTGGCACCGCCACGATGGTCGACCACCCCGAGCCAGGAGAGCGTGACAGGGCCAGCAGGGTCGGAATGCCGTCCAGGGAGACGCTCTCGAAGACGCCTTGCCTGACCTGCGTCCGGACCCGCACCACGTTTTCAGGGGTCGCGGGCTTGCCGACGAAACGATCGGCGTCACGGCTCCTCGCCACCACCGTTCCGTTGCGATCGACGATGGCGCCGATCCAAGATGGAGGAAGGCCCTGATCCGCCAGAACCCGGCTCACCGTTTCGGCCAGCATGTTGATGCTGACGTAAAGCTCGGACCCGTCCCTGGCGGTGACGAGCGTGTCGATGCCGACCGTCGGCTGCTTCGCCACGAAGCCGTTGAACAGGTTGCTGATCCTAATCGTTCCCGGTCTCAGGCCCTGGCGATGATCCCTGCTTTGGATGAGCGGCAGAGGGCTGCCGGGCGGAAGCAGCGTGTTGACGACCTGACCGCGATCGTCCGCAACGGTAATCCAGGTGCCCGGGATACGGATTGCAGCGCGAGACCTCGCATCGAACTCCGCATAGTCTTTCTCGATGAGCTGGGGCGATGTCGACAGCGCCCAGAGCAGGGCCTCGGCCTGGCCGAACTGGCGGTCGACCACGAGCGACAGCGCACGGGAGGTCTCCTGAAGGTGCTTCTCGATCTCCTCGCGGTCGTGGCGATACCCGGCATAGACCGTGATGGCGGCTGTCGCGAGCGCCGGAACGAGCAGGACCAGCGCAAGGAGGATGAGGCGCGACCGCACGGACGGGAGATGCTGCCGGGCGGCCTTCCGTCCGCCCAGTCCCGACACCGAAATGGATTTGCCCACTGTTTGATCGCTCCGGAGCCGAACCTCGTTCCTCAAAATATAAGGCGCGGCCGTTTATTTTTGCCATAACACGCCAAACGGCAAGAGTCCTGCCTGACGTCGCGCGGAGCCACGCCCCGAACCCGATTTGGCACAGCCGGAAACCGTTCGCGCCTATCGTCCCTGTTCCAGGATGCGCGAGATCACCTTGGCGGTGTAGTCGACCATGGGAACGATGCGGGCGTAGTTCAGCCGGGTCGGGCCGATGACGCCCAGGACCCCGACGATTTTCTGGCTGCCGTCGCGGAAGGGGGCGGCGATCATCGAGGAGCCGGAGAGTGAAAAGAGCTTGTTCTCCGAGCCGATGAAGATGCGGACCCCTTCGCCACCCTCGGCCCGGCTCAGCAGGTCGATCACGTCGGTCTGGGTCTCGAGGTCCGAGAAGAGCAGGCGGATCCGCTCCAGATCCTCGGCCGCCTTCAGGTCGTCGAGGAGGTTGGCCTGCCCGCGCACGATGAGCTGGCGGGAATCCGCCGGTCCCACCGTGGTGGCAAGCCCCGCCTCCACGAGCCTTGCCGTCAGTGCGTCGAGCTCGCGCTCCATGTCCTCGCGGCGGCTCTGGATCTCGCCCTTGACGTCGCCGAGCGTCTTGCCCTGGATGCGGGCATTCAGGAAATTCCCGGCCTCCACCAGGGCGCCGGCCGGCAACCCGGCCGGAAGATCGAGGAGGCGGTTTTCCACCGAGCCGTCCTCGGAGACGAGCACCACCAGGGCGCGGCTCGGGTCGAGGCGGACGAATTCGATGTGCTTGAGGCGTGCATTGGACTTGGAGGTCACGACCACGCCGGCGCCGCGCGAGACGCCCGACAGAAGCGCCGAGGCCTCGGCCAGGGCCGTTTCCAGGGTATGGCCGGAGGCGGCCGCCCGCATTTGCGCCTCAATGCGCGAGCGCTCCTCGGAGGTGACGTCGCCGATCTCCATCATGGCGTCGACGAAGAAACGCAGGCCCGTCTCCGTCGGCAGGCGACCGGCGCTGGTATGGGGCGCGAAGATCAGCCCCGCCGCCTCCAGATCCGCCATCACGTTGCGGATCGAGGCCGGGGAGAGCGTCATCGGCAGAATGCGCGAGAGATGGCGCGAGCCCACAGGCTCGCCTGTCATGAGATAGCTCTCGACGATCTGGCGGAAGATTTCGCGGGAACGGTCGTTCAGCTCCGCAATGGCGCGGGTTTCCGACAGATGGGAAAAGGGGCCGGTTGGATGCATCCGAAGGGTTCTACGCTCTCACAATTCCACCCTGCAAGTCAGTATTATGTGCGGATCGGACGTCCTTTAAGCAAGCCTTGCGCTTGCCTAAACCGCCCCGCGGCTCCAAACAGGCGGGGAATCGCACGATCCTTCAGGAGAAACCCGCCATGCGTCCTTCCAACCGCGCCCCCGACGAACTGCGTCCCGTCACCCTGGAGCGAAGCGTCGCGCGCTATGCGGAAGGCTCCTGCCTCGTGACCTTCGGCAACACGAAGGTGATCTGCACGGCCTCGCTCGAGGAAAAAGGACCCCCGTGGCTGCGCGGCACGGGCAAGGGCTGGGTGACGGCGGAATATTCCATGCTGCCCCGCGCCACCCACGAGCGCACCCGCCGCGAGGTCAATTCCGGCAAGCCTTCGGGACGTACCCAGGAGATCCAGCGCCTCATCGGCCGTTCGCTCCGTGCCGTCGTCAACCTGCCGGCCATCGGCGAGAAGCAGATCGTTGTCGATTGCGACGTGATCCAGGCCGACGGCGGCACCCGCACCGCCTCGATTACCGGTGCCTGGGTGGCGCTGCACGAATGCTTCACGTGGATGCAGAACCGCTCGATCATCTCGATCAATCCCCTGCGCGAGCCTGTCGCCGCCATCTCCTGCGGCATCTACCAGGGGCAGCCGGTGCTCGATCTCGACTATGCGGAGGATTCCGCCGCCGAGACCGACGCCAATTTCGTGATCACCGGCTCGGGGGGCATCGTCGAGGTGCAGGGTACGGCCGAGGGCAAGCCCTTCTCCGAGGAGGAGTTCCTGAGCCTTTTGCGGCTCGCCAAGGCCGGTGTGGCGCAACTGGTCGACCTGCAGAAGAAGGCCGTGGCATGAGCATTCATCGTTCCCTGACCGGCAAGGTCGTCGTCGCCACCCACAACGCTGGCAAGCTGCGCGAGATGCAGGAGCTTCTGGCTCCCTTCGGCGTCGAGGCCGTGTCGGCGGGCGAACTCGGCCTGCCGGTTCCCGACGAGACCGGGCACATGTTCGCCGAGAACGCCGCCATCAAGGCCCATGCGGCGGCGATCGCCACCGGCCTGCCGGCGCTCTCAGACGATTCCGGTCTCTGCGTTCACGCGCTCGACGGCGCGCCGGGCCTCTTCACGGCCGACTGGGCCGGCCCCAAGAGGGATTTTGATGCCGCCATGGAACGGGTGGAGCGCGAATTGCTGAAGCGCGAGGCGACGGACCGCAGGGCCCATTTCGTCTCGGCCCTCGTCATCGCTTGGCCCGACGGCCACGAGGAGCTGTTCGAGGGGAGGGTCTTCGGCCAGGTCGTATGGCCGCCACGGGGCGACAAGGGCTTCGGCTACGACCCCATGTTCCAGCCGGACGGCTTCACCGAGACCTTCGGGGAGATCTCCTCGGAGGAGAAGCACGGCATCGACTGGTCGAAGCCAGAGCCCTCTGGCCTCTCCCACCGGGCCCGCGCCTTCGTGAAGCTGGCGGCCGGCTGCCTGCACCGGGTTTAGCGTCTTGCGCGAAAAGGCTCCTCTGAGGCCTCGCCGTCATCGCCTCCCGCATCGAGTGCGGGAACGATCCTGACATTCTCTCCCGTCATCACCGGGCCTGTGCCGGCGATCCAGTTTGTGTGAGGCGTGGCGGCTTCCCGATTGGACGGCCGGGATGAGGGGCGACCTGACACGCACTTCGGCATCCCGGGCTTGGCCCGGGATCCACGCCTTCGCTGCGGTTCCGGAAGACGTGGATGGCTGGGATGGGCCCGGCCATGACGAGGAGGATGTCACGATGGCTGGGAGGGTAGCGCAGACGTGTTGCTCTGCGATGTCCCAGAGCCAGCACCTTGGGGCCCGCAGCTTGCGCTGCGAGCCTTGCGGATGATCGAGGGTGGCGCGAGTGGCGGCCCGGCTCGATGATGGTGGGAGATGGAAGAGCCAGGATGCCTCTTCGCACGCGGTACTTTTAGGCGTTTAGACTTGGCCGGTGACAGCCAAGGGCCTCCCGCCGGCCGGGTTGCGAAACCTGCCGCGGGACCGCTCCTGGCCTCACCCTTGCGACGCCTCGCGAGCGCGCCCCCGTCAGGCCGGGATGACAAACGATATAGCCCAGGTGCAACAGAGTGTCAAGAACAAAGTGAGAACATATCGTTGCGCTCTCACCCACACCCTCGACGTCATCACCGGCCTTGTGCCGGTAATCCCGGTGGAAGAAGCGCGGCGCACCAACAATCGGGATGGCCGGGACAAGCCCGGACATGCCGTGGGAGAGGGCGGCAGGGACAGAGCGACTCCCGGCCGGAAAAACACGGTGCCTTTCTGTATCGTCATGGCCGGGACAGGTCCGGCCATGACGTTGAAGGAATGAGCGGGGGAGTTCAATCACGGCCGGAAAAGCGCGGCGGTTCACACAAATGGGAAAGCCGGTACAAGGCCAGCCATCACGGGGATATGATCGAGGACGAGTTCCTCTCGGCGATGGCGGGGAGCGGTTCGAAAAGAAAGGAGCGCCCCGAAGGGCGCTCCGCTGATCCATGCTCGGTTTAGACGTTCGTGGCGCCGTTGCCCCGGCGCTTGGCCATGTAGGCGTCGAACTCCTCGCGGTCCTTGGCCCGCTTCAACTCCTCGACGAAGTTCCGGAACTCGCGGGCTTCCTCGTCGAGCTTGCGACGCTCCTCTTCGAGGCGCTCGAGTTCGCTGCGGCGGTAATCGTCGAAGGCCGCATTGCCCGTGCTGGCGAAGCCGCCGAAGCCGGCGGGGCCGCGCCCGGAAAAGAGATCATCCCGGGCACGCCCGAAGGTGTCGCGGAAGAAGGACTTGGCCTCGTCGTATTTCGGATATCCACACATTTTCCACACCAGATAAGCCAGCGCGAGCGGCCAGACGAAGATGAAGCCCAGAATGATGCCGACGATCTCCAGACCGCGTCCGGGCTTGCGCCCGCAGCGGCGATGGGTGCCGTCGCCCCAGGGGCCCGGATGTGGGCCCGCATTCCAAGCGGTGGAGGCAGAGTCAGACATTGGAGGTCCCTATGTTAATGCTAACAACATTAACATGCGGATCGATTTTGGCGCTTTCAAGAGAGGCTGCGCCGATTATTTTGCGGAGGCGCCGGAGCGGCCGTTCAGGGCTCCGTGGACCAGCGCGAGCACGCCGGCCCGGAGCAGTTCGTACTTGTCCGGCAGGCCGGGACCCTTCGGCAGCTGGCCTGCCGCGTCCAGGGTCGCGATGCCATGGGAAAGCGCCCAGACCTCGATGGCGATGAAGCGGACATCGACGCTCTGGAAGCCCTCCGGGAACGTCTCGGACAGGGCCTGGACCAGGAAGTCGAAGGCATTGCCGACGGGTTTGCCGCCGCTCTGGATGCTCTTGGCCCAGAACGGGCCGCAGGAAGCCTCGCCCTCGGCGGGTTTGGCGGAGAACATGGCCGTGTAGAAGCCGGGCTCCTGCTCGGCGAAGGCGAGATAGGCTTCGCCCATGCGGGTGAAGCGCTCCAGGGCCGTGCCCTCGCTCTGCAGGGCCCGTCCGAGGCGCTTCGCCAATTCGTCGTAGCCGCGGAAGGCGACCTCGGCCACCAGCGCGTCCCGGCCCCGGAAATGGCGATAGAGCGCCGCCGGCGTGACGCCGACCAGCTTGGCGGCATCCGCCAGGGTGAACCCGCCGATCCCCCGCTCGGCAATGAAGCGCTGCGCTGCCTCGATCAGCGCCTCCTTCAGGTTGCCGTGGTGATAGCCCTGCCGGTCGAACGGGCCGCGCCAATGCCGCATGCTGGATTCCTACTCTTCTGCCTGCCGATCTTAGGGCTCCGCAGGGGCGGAGGCCAGGATGGAAGCCGCTATAGGAGTGAACAACCTTGTGAGCCAAGAGGTTCGGAATGGTTCTTCGTTAATGCAGTCCAAGAGCCGTCATGACCAGCCTTGTGCCGGTGATCTCGATAAGGAAGAGCGCTGCGCTTCACAGGATCGGGATGACCGGGACAAGGCTGGTCATGACGTGGGCTGCCGTGCCACGATCCCGGATAGTGCCGCGCAGCCCTGGGATGACCGCTTGTTCGACACGAACGCGACACCGCTACCCGTGACGTTCCATGCAAGAACTGCCATATACGCCCCATGATCGATCATCCGACGCGCGATGTGGGCTTTGGCGTCTATGTCCATTGGCCCTTCTGCGCCTCCAAGTGCCCCTATTGCGACTTCAACAGCCATGTCCGCCACCAGCCGGTGGATCAGGAGCGGTTCCTGGCGGCCTTTAGGCGCGAGATCGCCCATACTGCTTCGCGCATTCCCGGAAGGACGGTCACCAGCGTCTTCTTCGGCGGCGGCACGCCCTCGCTCATGCGCCCTGAGACCGTGGGCGCGATCCTCGATGCCATCGGCGGGGCCTGGGCCGTCGACCCGCAGGCCGAGGTGACGCTCGAGGCCAATCCCACCAGCGTCGAGGCCGAGCGCTTCCGCGGCTACCGCGCCGCCGGCATCAACCGGGTCTCGCTCGGCGTCCAGGCCCTCAATGATCCCGATCTCAAGCGTCTCGGGCGCATGCATTCCGTCGAGGAGGCCTTGGGCGCGGTCAAGATCGCGGCCTCCATCTTCGAGCGCTATTCCTTCGACCTGATCTATGCCCGCCCAGGCCAGACGCCTGCGGCTTGGGGGGCGGAGCTGGAGCAGGCCATCTCCCATGCGGTCGAGCATCTCTCTCTCTACCAGCTCACCATCGAGCCCGGCACCTGGTTCCAGCGCCTCTACGATGCCGGCAAGATCACGGTGCCCGACGAGGAGACGGGCCGCGCGCTCTACGACATCACGCAGGAGGTGTGCGCGAAGCACGGGCTCCCGGCCTACGAGATCTCGAACCACGCCCGGCCCGGCGCGGAATCCCGCCACAACCTGCTCTACTGGCGCTACGGCGAGTATGCCGGCATCGGCCCCGGCGCCCATGGGCGTCTCGTCACCGGCAACGCCAGGCTGGCCACCGCGACCGAGAAGCACCCGGAGACGTGGCTGGAACGGGTGGAGCGCGAGGGCCACGGCGTCATCGACGAGGAGGTGCTGACCTCCGAGGCCGAGGGCGACGAGTTCCTGCTCATGGGCCTGCGCCTGAAGGAAGGCGTCGATCCGCGCCGCTTCGAGGCGTTCACGGGCAAGACGCTCAATCAGAGGCGCCTGAAAATCCTCGAAGAGGAAGGGTTGGTCCGCCACGACGGCTCGCGCCTCGCCGTGACGCCCAAGGGCTTTCCGGTGCTCAATGCGGTGATTGCGGAACTGGCGGCTTAAGCCGAGCGTCTTGCTCTGGACGGCTCGTCGAGGCAGCCGTTCAGGAGCGCGCCCATGCCGTCACCGGAGAGCTTCGTCGTCTTTCTTGCCGCAGCCCTGCTCATCGCGGTCATGCCGGGTCCGGGGCTGTTCTACGTGACCGCCCGGACCCTGGCTGGCGGGCGCGCGGAAGGGATTGCCTCCTGCTGTGGAACCGTTCTCGGCGGCTCCGTCCATGTGCTGGCCGGAGCATTCGGGGTCTCGGCCCTGGTGATGGCGAGCGCCGAGGCATTCACGGTGCTGAAGCTGGTCGGTGCGGCCTATCTGGTCTGGCTCGGCTTCAAGACGATCCGGGAAGCGAAGGTCGAGACGCTTGCGGGCGCCCCGGCGTCGGGACCGTGGCGGGCCTTTCGTGACGGCGTTCTGGTCGAGGCCCTGAATCCCAAGACTGCCGCCTTCTTCCTGGCCTTCATTCCGCAATTCGTCCGCCTGGATCAGGGCGGCGTCGCGCTTCAGTTCGTTGCTCTCGGGCTGGTCTCGATCGGCTTGAACACGCTGTCGGCCCTTCTTGCCACCCTCATGGCGTCCCGGGTCCGGGACGGCCTCGTGCGCAGGCCCCACGTCTTCCGACGCGTCCGCCAGGCTTCGGGGATGGTCATGTGCGGCCTCGGCGCCCTTCTCACGCTCGCGCGTCGGCCGGCCTGACCTAACCCTTCACCTTGCTTTCGATCACGTCCCAGACCCTCACGGCGAGATCCGGGCCGCCGAGGCGCTTGATGGCCCGGATGCCCGTGGGGGCCGTCACGTTGATCTCGGTGAGGTTGCCGTCGATCACGTCGATGCCCACCAGGATCAGGCCCATGCGCTTGAGATCCGGCCCGATGGTCTCGCAGATCTCGCGCTCGCGCGGCGTCAGGTCCGTGGGCTTCGCCGCGCCGCCGCGCACCATGTTGGACCGGATGTCGTTCGCCGCCGGCACCCGGTTGATGGCGCCTGCCGCCTCGCCGTCGATGAGGATGATGCGCTTGTCGCCTTCCGTGATCTTCGGCAGGAAGCGCTGGATCACCCAGGGCTCGCGGAACAGGTTGGAGAACAGGTCGTAGAGCGAGCCGAAGTTCGGATCCTCCCGGCCGACCTTGAACACGCTGGCACCGCCATGGCCGTAGAGCGGCTTCATCACCACGTCGCCGTGCTCGCGCCGGAACTCCTCGATCTCCTGCTTGTCGCGGGAGATGAGCGTCGGCGGCATCAGGTGCGGGAAATGGGTGACGAAGATCTTTTCCGGCGCGTTGCGCACATGGGTCGGATCGTTGACCACCAGGGTCTTCGGGTGGATGCGCTCGAGGAAATGGGTTGCCGTGATATAGGCCAGATCGAAGGGCGGGTCCTGGCGCATGAGCACCGCATCGACGCTCGACAGATCGACCCGCTCAGGCGTGCCGAGGGTGAAATGGTCGCCGTCCACGTCCCGCGCTTCGATGGTCTCGGCCATGGCGATCACAGCGCCGTCGCGCAGGGAGAGACGGTCGGGGGTATAGTGCAGGACCCGATGACCGCGCCGCTGGGCTTCGAGCAACAGGGCAAAGCCCGTATCGCCGGCGATCTTGATGCTGCGGATGTGATCCATCTGGAACGCAACGGTGAGGGTCATGCGTCAAGCCTCCTTGGCAAGACTCCTTGGGGAAGCAGGGTTATTGGCCTTAAAAACCCGGATGGCAACTCTTCATCCTCGGTGTCGTGAACGAAAGCCGGCGAGGTGTGTTATCCAACGGCCCCGCTTGGGGCCTGCCCCTTGCGGATCCCCTCAAGCTTTTCCATGTAGTCGAGTATGCCCCGCCGCGCCCTTCTGATCGTCAATGCCAAGAGCCGCAGCGGCGCCGCCCAGTGCGACATCGCCATCGAGCGCCTGAGGGATCATGGCATCGAGCCCGTTCATCTGGAATGCGGCCGCCGGGAGGATCTGTCGCCGCTCATCGTCAAGAATGCCAAGGACGTGGATTGCGCCATCGTCGGCGGAGGCGACGGCACCATCAATGCGGCGGCCTTCGGCGTGATCGAGGCCGGGCTGCCCCTCGGCATCCTGCCGATGGGAACGGCGAACGATCTCGCACGCACCCTCGGCATCCCGTTCGATCTCGACGGGGCCGCCGATGTCATTGCGGCCGGGATGACGCGCAGGATCGATCTCGGCCTCGTCAACGGCGAACCCTTCTTCAATGTGGCGAGCCTCGGGCTCTCGGCGGAACTGGCGCAGAAGCTGACGCGCGACATCAAGCGCCGCTGGGGTCGTCTCGGTTATGCGCTGGTCGCGTTGAACGTTCTGGCGCACGCAAAGCCCTTCCGCGCCACCATCATCAGCGAGAGCGAAACCGTGCGCGTGAGAACCCTGCAGATCGCAGTGGGCAATGGGCGTTTCTATGGCGGCGGGAACGCGGTGGAGAAGGATGCCGCCATCGACGACCAGCATCTCGATCTCTACAGCCTGGAGCTGGAGCGCGCCTGGAAGCTCGCCCTCATGGCGCGTTCGTTCCGCTATGGGCAGCATGGTGCCTGGGAGGAGGTGCGGGCGGTCAGGGCCAAGGAGTTCGACATCCGCACCCGCAAGCCGAAGCCCGTCAATGCGGATGGCGAGATCGTGACCCAGACGCCGGCCCATTTCTCGATCCGGCCCGCGGCCGTGACCGTGTTCGCGCCTGAAGAAGCCGGAGCTTAATGCCGGCCGCACCGGACGGCATCTTCCAGGTTTCCAGGGGTGAGGCCGATATCGTGCAGCATGGCCTCGTCCAGCGAGCTGACGTCGTGCAGGGCGCGGCGGATCTCGATCTCGTGCACGAGCGCGGCGAACAGGCTCCTGAGGCGCGAGGGCTTGGCGGACGGCTGCTCGGAGGTCCAATCGCA
Source organism: Microvirga sp. CF3016 (assembly GCF_036314085.1). NCBI lineage: Bacteria > Pseudomonadati > Pseudomonadota > Alphaproteobacteria > Hyphomicrobiales > Methylobacteriaceae > Microvirga > Microvirga sp. CF3016. The sequence continues at coordinate 202,904 of NZ_JAYGGM010000006.1, read as the reverse complement.
GGGGGTGGTACGGGCTGTCATGGCTGTCTCCTCAAGTTCATGAAGAGAGGATGCGCCTGCCCCTTGCATAAGTGAAACGAATGTTCATTATATTGAAGATAACGAACCGTTATTGAGGTTGGCCATGGCCCGGAATCTCGATGTCAGCCTTCTCAGGGCATTCGTCGCAGTCGTCGATGCCGGCGGCATGACGGCCGCCACCGGGGTGCTCAACCTCACCCAGGCGGCCGTGAGCCAGCAGATCAAGCGGCTGGAGGAGACGCTCGGCGAGGAGCTCATCACCCGCGACAGGCGCGGCATGAAGCTCACGACGGCCGGCGAGCGCCTGTTCGGACGGGCCAAGCGCATGCTCGCGCTCAACGATGAGATCTGGACCGAGATGACCACGCCGGAATTCGAAGGCGAGGTGCGGCTCGGCATCCCGAGCGACATCGTCACCACGTACCTTCCGACCTTCTTGAAGGATTTCGCGCGGCGCTACCCCCGCGTGCAGATCTCGCTCAACAGCGGCTCCAGCGTGTCTCTTCGCTCGAAGCTCTACGACGGCAAGGTCGATGTGGTGCTCGCCACCGAGATGGCTTGCGATCCCGACGGCGAGAACCTCGTCATGGATCGCCTCGTCTGGGTTGGTGCGCGCGGCGGCGATGCGGCGCGCCAGCGACCGCTGCCCGTTTCCATCGGCTGCTCCGACTGCGCCTTTCGGGCGCCGATCCGGGACGCACTGCAGAAGGCCGGCATCGAATGGCGCTCGGTCTCCGAGGTGACGAACACGTCCGCGCAGGTGGCGACGGTCGCGGCCGACATCGCCGTGATGGCCTGGATGGCCTCCACCGTGCCCAGCGGCTTCGACGTGCTCGGGCCTGAATCAGGTTTGCCGGCGCTGCCGCCCTTCATGGTCAATCTCTATCTGCCGCGCGACGGCGGCAACCATGTGGTGCAGGAACTGGCGCGGCACATCCGCGAGGCGGTCGCCGACCGGCACCGGATGGCGGCTTGAAGCATTCGCACGATGCGCTAGCGCATCTCCAGCTCGAACGCCGAAACGATGTGCTGCGGCCATCGTTTCGGTGCGATGAACACCGCATCGGCGCGCCATGTCTTGTCCGCAGCCCACGCGTTGCGCGTGAGCCACGTGCGCACCGCGCGGGAGAAGCGCTGGCGCTTGCAGGCCGTGATGGCGGACAACGCGTCGTCCATGAGACCCCGCGCCTTCACCTCGACGAACGCGATGGTGTCGCCACGCATCATGATCAGGTCGATCTCGCCGCCGGAAGCCGCGTAGCGGCGCGCGAGCGGGCGATAGCCTTTCATCACGAGGAACAGGAGCGCGATCCACTCGGCGCGATGGCCGCGGAGAAACGTGGCCTGGCGGCGTTCGAGGGCGCTCTTCATGCGTCCTTCTTCGCGAGCGCCAAGGCGCGGGCATAGACCTCGCGCTTGGGCAGGTCGAGCTCCGCCGCCACCAGGGCCGCGGCGTCCTTGATCGAGTGGTTCTTCAGCGCCGCTTCGAGCTTGCCGTCGAGGGCCGCGTCGGCTTCCGCCGCGTGCATGGCCTTCGTGGCTTCCCCGATCAGCACCACGATCTCGCCCTTGGGCGGCCCTTCCTGGGCGAATTGTTCGGCGAGTTCCGGCAGGGTGCCCCGCCGGATCGTCTCGAACATCTTCGTGAGCTCGCGCGCCACCACGGCCTGCCGTTCGCCCAAAACGGCTGCGGCATCGGCCAGCATCTCGGGCAGGCGGTGCGGGCCTTCGAAAAGCATGAGCGTGCCGGGGATCGCGCCGATCTCGGCGAGCCTCGTGCGGCGCGCGGCGCTCTTTGCCGGCAGGAACCCTTCGAAGAAGAAGCGGTCCGTCGGCAGGCCCGAGGCGACGAGCGCGGTGAGCACTGCGGAGGGACCGGGGATCGGGGTAACCGGCAATCCTTCCTCGATGGCGGCCTGCACGAGCTTGTAACCCGGATCCGATACCAGGGGCGTGCCGGCATCCGAGACCAGAGCCAGCGCCTGGCCTTCGCGGATCCGGTGGACCATGCGTTCGCGCACGGCATCGTTGGAATGCTCGTGGTAGGCCACCAGCGGGGTCGTGATGCCGTAATGGGCGAGCAGTGTCTTCGTCACCCGCGTGTCCTCGGCGAGGATCGCGTCTGCGGCGGCGAGCACGTTCAGCGCGCGGAAGGACACGTCCTGCAGGTTGCCGATGGGGGTTGCCACAACATAGAGGCCCGGCGTCAGGGGCTTCGCCTCGGCGGCGAGGCCGAAGGCCGTGAAGGTGGCGATCCGCTCGGTCGGCTCGCGCCGTTTGGTCCGGTTGTCGATTCTCTGGCTCATCGTCGGTCACTGTCGCATGGGGTACGCCGCCACGGAAGCGGGCTTGTCGAGACCATCATCCACCATTGGAAACAATGTTTACCTTTTGCTGTCACGGTTGTTTTTATCGCTTGAGCTGTTTCCAAAGGGGGTGGAGATGGCGCGCTTCATCGATAAAGCACGCGGCCTATCCGGCCGCGCAGCCTGGGTTTTCGTCCTGTCTACATCGCTGGTGCTGTCCGGATGCGTCGGCTCCGGCAGCCGCGCTCCGGCCCGCAAGCCGAGCCGGCCCGCAGCCAGCGCTCCGTCCGAACCGCTCTATGCGGCCGATGTCCCGGCGCCCGGCGCACCGATGCAAAGCGCTCCGCCGGCTTCGGCGATGGCCGGCACCACCATCGGCAACGGCCCTGTCAAGGTCGCCCTGATCCTGCCCATGACCGGAGCCGGGCAGGGCGCCGTGGCGGCGCAGAGCATGCGCAACGCTGCGGAGCTGGCGCTGAGCGAGTTCCAGGGCTCGGATCTCACCCTTCTCGTCAAGGACGACGCCGGCACGCCCGAGGGCGCGCAGGCGGCTGCGCAACAGGCGCTGGCGGAGGGAGCCGAGCTCATCATCGGCCCGCTCTTCGCAGGCTCCGTTCAGGCTGCCGGCCAGGTGGCGCGCCAAAGGGGCAAGACGGTCATCGGCTTCTCGACCGATGCCGGCGTCGCCACGCGGGGTGTCTATCTCCTGAGCTTCCTCGTCCAGGAGGAGGTGGACCGCATCGTCGCCTTCGCGGCCACCCAAGGGCGCCGTTCCATGGCCGCCCTGGTCCCCGAGACCCAGTACGGCCGTGTGGCCGCAGCGCGGCTGCAGCAGGCAGCGGCCCAGCAGGGCATCCGCATCGTGGCGCTCGAGTATTATCCTTCGGGACAGCCTCAAGAGGCCGTGCGGCGCATGGCCGGTGTGATCGGCGGTCCCACGCCTCAGGCCGATGCCCTGTTCATCCCCGACAACGGTGACGGCCTGCCGGCCGTCGCCCAGGCGCTCCAGATGGCGGGCTTCGATCCCTTGCGGGTCAAGCCGCTCGGCACGGGGCTGTGGGACGAACCTCGGGTCTCCGCTCTGCCCGTTCTGCAGGGAGGCTGGTTCGCGGCCCCCGACAAGCGCGGCTTCACGGCCTTCGCCGAGCGCTATCGAGCGCGTTTCAACATCGATCCGATCCGCCTGGCGACCCTGTCCTACGACGCGGTGACCTTGGCAGCCGCGCTCGCGCGGATGCAGGGTGCGCAGGCCTTTACCGACGCCATGCTCACGAACCCGGCGGGCTTCGCCGGAGCCGACGGCGTGTTCCGCTTCAATCCGGACGGCACGAACGCGCGCGCCCTGACCGTGCAGGAAATCCGCGGCGGCACCGCCGTCGCGATCAGCGGCGCTCCGCGAACTCTGGTGGCGGGCAACTGACGGCATTTCAGTATCCTCGCGCTCACCCACAATTTCCCACCATGTCATCACCGGCCTTGTGCCGGTGATCCCGATGGCTTGATACACTGCGCTTTCCCCGATCGAGATAGCCGGGACCGATCCCCGGATCATGCCCGGGGACGGCCATGACGAGCCAATCTCACACCAATCGAGCAAGCAAGCCGTCTTACTTGCGCGTCAGCGTGGCACTCAAGTCCGGCTTGTTGTTGAGGGTCTGGAACACCACGCAGTAGCGCTCCGTGAGCTTGAGCAGCTGATCGACCTTCTCCTGCGGCGCATCCGTATCGACCTCGAAGGAGAGGCGGATGTTCTTGAAGCCGACGGGCGCCGCCTTGTCGACACCAAGCGTGCCGCGGAAATCGAGGTCGCCTTCGGCCTTCACGGCGCCGTGGCGCAGGTCGATCTCGAGGGCGGTCGCGACGGCCTTCAGCGTCACGCCCGCGCAGGCCACGAGCGCTTCGAGCAGCATGTCGCCCGAGCACAGCTCCGCGCCGGAGCCGCCGGTGGCCGGGTGAAGGCCGGCCACGGCGAGCGCGCGGCCGGTCTCGACCTTGCAGGCGATGTGCTGGTCGTCGAGCGTGCCTTGAGCCTTGAGGGTGATCACAGCCTTGTCGGGATCGTTGCGGTATTGATCCTTCAGCGGCGCCTGGAGGGCGCGGAGGGCAGTCGCATCCATGATGATGTCCTTGAGATGTTACCACCACAACGCGGCGGCTTGGCGGTCGCGCTCGCGTTGAGGCTGCTGCTGTGGAGCTTTGAGGGAATGGTCCAGGGCCGTCAAGACGCGGCGCACGGAGGTTTCGAAGGGCAGCCCCGTCTTGTCGCGCGGTCGTGACAGGGTGAGCGGCAGCTCGTCGAAGATGCGGCCGGGCTTCGGCTGCATGACGATGGCCCGGTCGGCTAGCGTCACCGCTTCCTGCACGTCGTGCGTGACGAGCACCACCGTCGGGCGCGTCTCCTCCCACAGGCCGAGCAGATGCTCGTGCAGGCTGGCGCGGGTGAAGGCGTCGAGCGCCGAGAACGGCTCGTCGAGGAGCAGCACCTTCGGGTTGGTCACGAAGGCGCGCGCAATGGAGACGCGCTGCTGCTGTCCGCCCGACAGGTCGCGCGGCCAGCGTGCGGCATGCTCGGACAGGCCGATCTTGTCCAGCGCATGCGCGACGCGGGCTTTCTTCTCGGCGGTGCTGACGCCATCGAGGCCGAAGGCGATGTTGTCGGCCACCGACAGCCAGGGCAGAAGGCGCGGTTCCTGGAACACGATGCCCACGGATGGATGAGGACCCGTGAGCACCTCGTCGTCGAGGCGGATGCGGCCGGCGCTTTCCCGGTCGAGGCCTGCGATGAGGCGCAGCAACGTGGTCTTGCCGCAGCCCGAACCGCCGATCAGCGAGACGATCTCGCCCTCGTGCACGGTGAGATTGATGTCGGACAGCGCGCGCGTGCCGTCGGCATAGGTTTTGGAGAGGTGTTCGAGGTTCAGCATCACAGCCTCTCCCGCACGGTGTCCTGCCAGCGCACGAGCGGCTTGGTGCCCGCCACGAGTAGGCTGTCGGCGGTCTTGCCGAGCAGCGCGAAGGCGATGATCGCCGCGAGGATCTGGTCGGGCTTGCCCATCTGCTGGCCGTCGACGAGCAGATAGCCGAGGCCTTCCGAGGCTCCCATGAACTCCGCCGCGACCACGAACATGAAGCCGAGGCCGAGGCCCGAGCGCAGGGCGATCACCGCTTCTGGCAGCACGGCCGGCAGCAGGATGCGGCGGGCGAGCTGAGCGCGCGAAAGGCGGAACACGTGGCCGACCTCCACGAGCTTGCGGTCGACGGAGAGGATCGCGCCCGCGATGCCGAGATAAACCGGGAAGAATACGCCCACGGCAATCAGCGCCACTTTCGACGCCTCGAAGATGCCGAGCCAGAGAATGAACAGGGGCACCCAGGCAATCGAGGGAATGGCCCGCAGGGCCTGCAGGGTCGGATCGAGCAACTGGCGGATGGTCTGGCTGGAGCCGGAGAGCGCGCCGAGCACGATGCCGGCCACCGCGCCGATGACGAATCCGACGAGGACGCGCCAGAGCGTCATCCAGGTATGGGTCCACAGCTCGCCGGTCTGGGCGAGGCCCCAGAGCGTCGCGAATATCCGGCTCGGCGGCGGGACGAGGCGTCCCTGCGCGAGACCGGTGCGAACGGCGGCTTCCCAGAGAAGCGCAATGGCGATGGGCAAAAAAAAGCCGAGAAGGATACGCCAGTCGAAGGCGCGTCGCTTCTCGGTGAAGGCAGGGGCCGCGAGAGCGGCGGCACCCTCATGGGAGGACCAGGCGTTGCTTGTGGCTTGGCCTGTCACGGCGCTCTCCCGTGATGAAGACATCACCGCGAGGCGGTCGCGAAGCGCCGGTCGATGAGGGAATCGACGGCGGCGCGCACATTGGTGTCGGGGGTGATCACGCCCGCCTGCTGCAGGGCGAGGCCCGCGGCCAGGATCGTATCAGTCTGCGGCTGGCCGATGGCGGAATGGGTCAGCTCCGTGCGCTCGAGCTGGCGCTCGATCACCGCGTCGGAAAGCTTGGTGTAGGTGACGAGGGTCTTCTTCAGCTCGTCCTTGTTAGCGAGCGCGTATTTGCGGGCCTCTTCATAGGCCTTGAGCACGCGCTGCACGAGAGCCGGGTTGTCCTTGGCGAAGGCTTCCGAAACGTTGAGCACGCCCCAGGTATTGGCGCCCGCATTGCGGTAGAAGAGCTGGGCGCCGCTTTCCACTTCGGCGGCCGCCATCAGCGGGTCGAGGCCGGCCCAGGCATCGACGTCGCCGCGCTCCAGGGCGGTGCGACCGTCTGGATGCTGCAGGAGAACGAGCTTCACGTCCTTCTCGGTGAGCTTGGCTTCCTGCAGGGCGCGCACCAGGAAGATGTGCGGATCGGTGCCGCGGGTCACGGCGACGCGCTTGCCCTTCAGGTCCTCGACTTTACTGATGCCCGTGTCCTTGCGGGTGACGAGCGCGGTCCACTCGGGGCGGGAATAGACGTAGATCGACTTGATCGGGTTGCCGTTGATCTTGCCGATCAGCGCGGCGGCGCCGGCCGTGGAGCCGAAATCGATCGAGCCGGCATTGAGGAATTCGAGCGCCTTGTTGGAGCCGAGCGACTGCACCCAGCGCACACTGATGCCGTCCTTCTCCAGTTCCTTCTCAAGGAAGCCCTTGTCCTTCAGGACGAGACTCACCGGGTTGTAGGTGGCGTAGTCGATGCGGATTTCCTTCACCTGCGCGGAGGCGGCCGTGGCGAAGGAGGCAAGGCCCGTGGCGAGGGAGGCGGCGATCAGGAGGCGGCGCGTCAGGCTCATTTTATCGTCCCATGTTCTGCGCATGGGAGCTTGGACCTTTGGGTCTTCACGCGCCCGGCGCTTTAGCTGCACTTGTTTCGCGCCCGCAATCTGCATGCTCAAATCGGCGCGTGTCCGGTTTATAGAACCCGGTGTTTTTTATGTCAAACGCTATCTCTTATAAAGAACAATATACCCGTTGAGACGGATAAGGCCAGTCCACCCTTGGGCGAAGGCCCCATGAAGTGATAAGTCAAACGGTTCCTCGTGCGCGGTTGTTCCATGACCCTTCATAGCCCCAAGAGCGTTCTGAAAAGCCTCGGCAGCCAGCCGATCCGCGATGCGGCGGAGCTTCGCGCCAAGCTCGTCCCCGAGCTGAAGAAGCTGCTCGATCAAGGGCATCAGGAGGCACAGGAGAGGCTTCTGGAAGGCCAGAACGGCCTCGTCTGCGCCCGCCATCTCTGCGAGCGCATGGACGAGTTGGTGCACATCGTCCACGACGCCGTGGTCCAGCATCTTTATCCGGCGGCCAACCCCTCGGCCGGCGAGCGGCTCGCGGTGGCGGCGACGGGCGGCTACGGACGGGGAACCCTGGCGCCGGGCTCCGACGTCGATCTCCTGTTCCTGCTGCCCTACAAGCAGACGGCCTGGGGCGAGAGCGTCGTCGAGGCGATGCTCTACGTGCTGTGGGACCTGAAGCTGAAGGTCGGGCACGCGACCCGCTCGGTGGAGGAATGCCTGCGCGAGGCGCATGCGGACATGACGATCCGCACGTCGCTGCTCGAAGCCCGCTTTCTCTTCGGCGACCGGGAGCTCTTCGACAATCTGGAGAAGCGCTTCGATCAGGAGATCGTCGCGACCACGGCGGCGGAATTCGTGGACGCCAAGCTCAAGGAGCGCGATGCCCGCGTGGCCAAAGCCGGCGCGTCGCGCTACCTGGTCGAGCCGAATGTGAAGGACGGCAAGGGCGGCCTGCGCGATCTCAACACGCTCTTCTGGATCGCCAAATACGTCTATCGGGTGAAGGAGCCCAAGGAGCTGGTGAAGGCGGGGCTGTTCACGCAAGCCGAGTTCAATCTCTTCTCGCGCTGCGAGGAGTTCTTGTGGCGCGTGCGCTGCCACATGCATTTCGCCACTGGCCGCGCCGAGGAGCGTCTGACCTTCGACCTGCAGCGCACCATCGCCGAGCGCATCGGCTTCGCGCCGCGAGGCGGGTTGTCGGCGGTCGAGCGCTTCATGAAAGCCTATTTCCTGATCGCCAAGGACGTGGGCGACCTGACGGCCATCGTCTGCGCCGAGCTCGAGGCCCGCCAGACCAAGCGCCGCCCCATGCTCGACCGGATGTTCGGCCGCTTCCGGCGTCGCAGCGGCGGCGCGCAGGTGAGCGATGGCTTCATCATCGACAACAACCGCCTCAACGTGGAGAACGAGGAGACGTTCGCGCGCGATCCGGTGAACATGATCCGCCTGTTCTGGCTCGCCGACCGGCGCAACCTCGCCATTCATCCCGATGCGACGCGCCTGGCAACCCGCTCGCTCCGGCTCATCGGGCACAATCTTCGCACCGATCCGGAAGCGAACAAGCTGTTCCTGGAGATCATCACGTCCAAGAACGCCCCGGAGGTGGTGCTGCGGCGCATGAACGAGACCGGCGTGCTCGGCCGTTTCATTCCGGATTTCGGCCGCATCGTCGCGATGATGCAGTTCAACATGTACCATCACTACACGGTGGACGAGCACCTGATCCGCTCAGTCGGCGTGCTGACCGAGATCGAGGCGGGGCAGCTCGGCAACGAGCATCCGCTCGCCAACCAGATCTTTCCCACCATCCGCAACCGTCGCGCGCTCTACGTGGCGGTCTTCCTGCACGACATCGCCAAGGGACGGCCGGAGGATCATTCGCAAGCCGGTGCCGTGATCGCCCGCAAGCTCGGGCCGCGCTTCGGCCTCACGGACGCGGAGACCGAGACGGTCGCGTGGCTCGTCGAGCATCACCTTCTCATGTCGAACACGGCCCAGAGCCGCGATCTCTCCGATCCCGCCACCATCAAGAGCTTCGCCGAGGTGGTGCAGACCATGGAGCGCCTGAAGCTCCTGCTCGTGCTCACCATCGCGGACATCAAGGCCGTCGGGCCCGGCACCTGGACCGGCTGGAAAGGCCAGCTCCTGCGCAACCTTTACCAGGAGACGGAGGTGATCCTCGGCGGCGGCGCGGTGGACCTCGCCCGCTCGGAGCGGGTGCGCCTGGCCCAGGAGCAACTGCGGGCGGAGCTGCCGGACTGGTCCGATGCGGAGTTCGAGGCCTTCGCCGCGCGCCATACGCCGGGCTACTGGCTGAAGACCGACGAGACCCGGCGGGCCAAGCAGGCCAGGCTCCTGCGGGAGGCCGAGAAGGGCGGGCGCACGGTGACCACGGCCTATGAAACGGACCAGTTCCGCGGCGTGACCGAGCTCACCATCCTGTCGCCGGACCATCCGCGCTTGCTCGCCATTGTCACTGGCGCCTGCGCGGCGGCGGGGGGCAACATCGTCGATGCGCAGATCTTCACAACCACGGACGGCATGGCGCTCGACACCATCGTGCTCTCCCGCGCCTTCGACCGGGACGAGGACGAGCTGCGCCGGGCCGAGCGGGTCGCCAAGGCCATCGAACGGGCCCTGAAGGGGGAGGTGAGGATCGCCGACCTCGTGGACGGCAAGCGCCCTTCCAAGGAGCGCTCCAAGGCCTTCCACGTGCCGCCGGAGGTGAACATCGACAATTCCCTGTCGAACCGCCAGACGGTGATCGAGATCTCCGGCCTCGACCGGCCGGGCCTGCTCTACGATCTCACCACGGCCCTGGGCAAGCTCAACCTCAACATCGCCTCGGCCCACATCGTCACCTTCGGCGAAAAGGCCGTGGACGTGTTCTACGTAACGGACCTGACGGGCACGAAGATCACCCATGCGGGACGCCAGGCCACGATCACCCGGACCCTGCTCGACGTGTTCAAGACCGAGGAAACCGAGCCTGTCCACCGGCGAAGTGCTTGATTTGTGAGGCCAGGGACCTGATATGTGGCCCGAACCATTCTTTTCCCACCTTTAGTTGACCGACCATGAATCCGAACGACACGGAAAACCAGAACGCGGCCCCGCAGGCCGAGCCCGCCAACGACGTGGCCCCTGAGGCTGCCTCCGCATCCGAGGCCGATCCGATTGCCGTTCTCGAGGCCGAGAAGGCGGATCTGAAGGACAAGCTTCTGCGCCTGATGGCCGACATGGAGAACCTGCGCCGCCGCACCGAGCGCGAGATCGCCGATGCCCGCACCTATGCGGTGGCGAACTTCGCCCGCGACATGCTCAACGTGGCCGACAATGTCCGCCGCGCCATCGAGAGCGTGCCCGAGGAGGCGAGCAAGACCGCCGAGGGCGCCTTCAAGGGCCTCATCGAGGGCATCGACCTCACCGAGCGCGACCTGCTCAAGACTCTCGAGCGCCATGGCGTGAAGAAGCTCGACCCGCAGGGCCAGAAGTTCGATCCGAACGTCCATCAGGCCATGTTCGAGATCCCCAATCCGGAGGTGCCGAACGGCACCGTCCTGCAGGTGGTCCAGTCCGGCTACGTGATCGGCGAGCGCGTCCTGCGCCCGGCCCTGGTCGGCGTCTCCAAGGGCGGCCCGAAGGCCGCCGCCAACGGCAACGGCGCCGAGGCCGCGGACAATCCTTCCGCCGCCTCGTAAGTGGACGTCCTTCAAAGCATTCCTTTCGAGACCATCGGCGTCGCCGTCTTCGCGCTCTCCGGCGCCCTGATGGCGGCGCGCAAGGGCATGGATCCGTTCGGCTTCGCCCTGCTCGCCACGCTCACGGGGGTCGGCGGCGGCACCGTCCGGGACCTGCTCATCGGCACGCGGCCCGTGTTCTGGGTCGGGGACCCGACCGACGTGCTCGTGTGCCTGATCGTGGCGGAAATCGTGTTTGTCCTTGGCCCCAAGCGCGTGGCCCTGATGGAGGGCGGACGGCAGGGCCGGCTTCTCCTCTGGGCCGATGCCTTAGGCTTGGCCCTCTTCGCCGTCTCGGGCACCGGCAAGGCCCTGGCGGCCGGCGTTCCGGCACTCTCGGCCGTCGCGCTCGGCACCATCACGGCCACGTTCGGCGGCATCATCCGCGACATCTTCGCCGGAACGACACCCCTGGTGCTGCGGCAGGAGATCTATGTCACGGCCGCAGCCCTCGGCGCATCGGTCATGGTTGCCCTGCAGGGCATAGGCCTCGATCCGTTCTTGAGCGCCGCGATCGGCTTCGGCGCCGCCTTCTCCTTAAGGGCGCTCGCCCTCCTGCGCGGCTGGTCGCTTCCGGCCTTTCCAAAGCGGGATTAGGGATTCATATCCACCCCGTCGATCACCGTCCGGAAGCGGGGCAGGTTCTGGTCGCGCTGCTCGACCCGGGTGAGTCCGACCATGCGCACGTAGCGGTCGGGCTCGAAGCGAATGGTCTGCATCACCACGATGGGCTGGCCCGATTCCGCCTCCACGGCCTTCGCGACGATCTCGTGCCAGTCCTGGCCTCTGAAGCGGAAGGACTCGGACCGTTCGACCTTGATGTCCTTGAGGATCTGGTTGGAGTTCAGGGCCGCATGCGCGAACTGGCTGCGCCGCTCGGCGGGCGGAACCGGCACGTTCAAGGTCGCGGCCAGGATCACCATCGGCTGCTCCACCGCCTTGATCGTGTCCTGCGGCCCGTCGGTGAACAGGACCGAGTTGCCCGCCATCACCCGCACCGGGCGGAAGCCCGCCTTGTCGCCGAGGCGGAAGGGCAGGGCGGAGATCTGCTCCTCCATGGAGACCGGTCCGCGCAGGGCGATGCTCTTCAGGGCGTTCTGCATCTGTGCATCGCTGTAGCCGTCCTGCCCGCCGCGCACCTGCGCGATCACCAGGGCGGTGAGGTCCTCGTCCTTGACGGCCATCACCCATTTGCGGCCCTGGACCGGCCCCCCCATGGTGCCGCCGATCAGCACGCCCGTCCTGGCCCCGAGCTTCAGGGTCTCGCGCGAGGTTTCGCTCATGCCCTGGCGCTTCAGGGCGTCCTTGGTAAGGCCGTTCACGAGTTGCGCGTAAGCCGCCGGAGGCATTTCCACGAAGTTGATGACCGCGGCCTTCTCCTCGCTCTCGAAGCCGCTGAACCGCTTCGAGATCATCATGTCCTCGGGCGGAACGAGGCCGATCCGCGACGCGGGTGGGAACACGGGCTCGGCCGCGAAGGCGGCCTGAACCGACAGCACGATGCCGAGAGCGGCGGCTGCAAACGCTTTCATGGATGCCCCTTGGAAGAAAACCTGCAGTTGATCATGGCTTTGAGGCTAAATCGGCTTCTCCACCTTGCGCAAGGTGAGATTGAGCCGGCCGCCCTGCGGCAGCAGGTCCGAACTGCCTGCCGTCAGCCGGTCGATGCCATGATAGATCAGCCGCGCGGGACCGCCGAACACGATCGCGTCACCGGAGCGGAGCCTGATCGATTTCGTCGGGTCCTTCCGCTCCAGGCCTCCATAGCGAAAGAGGGCCGTGTCCCCGAGGGAGAGCGACACGACGGGAGCGGCGAAGTCTTCCTCGTCCTTGTCCTGGTGCATGCCCATGCGGGCGGTCGGCTCGTAGAAATTGATCAGGCAGGCGTCGGGCGGGTGAGGGTAGCCGCTCAATTCCTCCCAGACCCTCAGAACCTGGTCGGGCATCGAAGGCCAGGGCTCGCCGGTCTCGGGATGCGCCGGCTGGTAGCGGTAGCCATCGACGTCGGAGACCCAGCCCAGCGGCCCGCAATTGGTCATCCGCACGGAAAACGGCTTTCCCGTGCGCGGCATGCGCGGGGTGTAGAGCGGCGCCTGGCGGGTGATCTCGCGCAGGGCTTGCAGCAGCCGCTCCTGCGCCGGACGGTCGAGATAATCGGGGTAGTAGATGAGGCCGGGGCTAAGGGTGATGGAGGACATGGATCAGTTCAAATCTCGCCGTCCTCAGCTCAGCGCCTTCCAGAACATGCTGGTCGTGCAGGGCCGGCCGTCGGGCGTGAGGGCGTAGTTGGGGATCTCGCCTGCTTTCGTGTAACCGCGCCTCTCGTAGAGCCGTTCGGCATCCGAGCCGGTCGCCGTGTCGAGGGTAAGCAGGGCGAGCTTGCGCTGGGTGGCTTCATTCTCCAAGGCCGTCATCAGGTGGTTGCCCAATCCCTGCCCCCGTGCATCGCGATGCACCAGGAGCTTCCTCACGTCGCCCCGATGGCGCTGGTTGCAGGGGCCATCGAAGGCGAGCTGCACGGTGCCGCGCAGCCTGCCATCCACGTAGGCGCCGAAGAGCAACGTGCTGCCCGCCGCAACGCTCTCGATCACGCTGCCCCACCAGCTGTGAGCTTCCTCGACGGAGAGCGGCCAGCGAATGCCCAGCGAGGCCCCGCCTGCGACGCAATCGGCGAGCGTTTCGGCCAGGGCCGTCCGCTCGCGCTCGGCCGCCTGTGCGTCGAGGAGGCGGATCTCGCTCACCCCTCCAGCACCTGCTTGCTCGCGACGGTGGTGTCCTCGTTGAGGTCGTAGACCAGCGGGATGCCCGTCGCGAGTTCGAGGCTCGGAATGGTCTCGGAGGTGAGGCCGTCGAGCACCATCACGAGGGCGCGCAGGGAATTGCCGTGCGCGGCGACCAGCACGCGCTCGCCGCGCATGACGCGGGGCAGGATCTCGCGGATGTAGTAGGGCAGCACGCGGGCGACCGTGTCCTTCAGGCTCTCGCCGCCGGGAGGCGGAACGTCGTAGGAGCGGCGCCAGATATGGACCTGCTCCTCGCCCCAGCGGGCGCGGGCGTCGTCCTTGTTGAGGCCCGAGAGGTCGCCGTAATCGCGCTCGTTCAGAGCCAGGTTCGCGATCGTCCTGAGATCGGGCTGACCGATCTCCTCCAGGATCAGCTTGCAGGTGGCTTGCGCCCGCGACAGGTCGGACGTGAACGCGACGTCGAACTGAACGCCCATCTCCTTGAGCCGCCGGCCGGCATTGCGCGCCTCCTCGATGCCGAGATCGGTGAGCCCCGGATCCTTCCAGCCGGTGAACAGGTTCTTGAGGTTCCATTCGCTCTGGCCGTGGCGTGCAAGGACGAGAAGGCGGTTCATGTCGTGGCGTCTCCGTTTGGAAAGGGCGGGAAGGGCATGTTTTAGAGCTGATCGAGGCCAAGAACATTGGCCATGGTGTAATAGCCGGGCTTCTTGTCGAAGCCCCAGAGGGCAGCCCTCACGGCGCCGCGGGCGAAGATGCTTCGGTCCTCGGCCCGGTGCGACAGCTCCAGACGCTCACCCTGGCCGGCGAAGATCACGGAATGGTCGCCCACCACCGAGCCGCCGCGCAAGGTGGCAAAGCCGATGTCGCCGGGATGGCGCGCGCCGGTATGGCCGTCGCGGCTGCGCACGGAGCGCTCGTTCAGGGAGATCTGGCGTCCTTCCGCAGCGGCCTCGCCGAGGAGCAGCGCCGTGCCCGAGGGCGCGTCCACCTTCATGCGGTGGTGCATTTCGAGGATCTCGATGTCGAAATCCTCGCCGAGCGTGGCCGCCACCTTGCGCACGAGGCCCGCGAGCAGGTTGACGCCGAGCGACATGTTGCCGGACTGAACGATGCGCGCGTGCCGCGCGGCCGCCTCGAGCTTGGTGAAGTCGGCCTCCTGCAGGCCGGTGGTCCCGATCACATGGACGATGCGCGCCTGGGCGGCGAGCGCCGCGAAGGCCGTGGTGGCGGCCGGCGCCGTGAAGTCGAGGACGCCGTCGGCATGGGCGAAGACGGCGAGCGGATCGTCGGTCACGTCCACGTCGAGCAGGCCGATGCCGGCGAGCAGTCCGGCATCGTGCCCGAGGGCGGGAGAGCCCTGCCGCTCGATGGCGCCCACCAGCGTGCAGCCCTCCGTCTCGGCCACGGTCTTGATTAGCATGCGCCCCATGCGTCCGGCAGCTCCCACCACGACGAGTCGCATCTCGCTCATGCCGCTCTCCTGTTGTTGCGGGCTCAGGGTATAGCCGCTCGGGCTGCGGCTGAGAAGCGCGGAGGATAGGACTCCTCCTGTCATCCCCGGCGAGCCGACGGCGAGGGAAGGGGATCCACCCACATGCTCAGCGCTATGGATTCCCTTTCCCTTCGCTGCGCTCCGGCCGGGAATGACACCTCAGCATCGGGATTGCCATCCCCGGAACAAGTCCGGAGATGACGGGTGAGAGAATCTAACCCGGCTGCGGTCCCTCGTAGCCTTCGATGATGATGATGTCGGCGACCGCGTGGCCGTCGCGCTCGGCCTTTGCCGCCTGGTATTCGGGCGAGTCCCAGCATTCCAGCGCCGCCTCGTAGGTCGGAAATTCGATCACCACGTTGCGGGCGCGGGCCTCGCCCTCGGCAACCCGGTAGGCGCCGCCGCGCACCAGGAAGCGGGCACCGTACTTGGCGAAGGGGATGGCGTTGGCCTTCACGTAGTTCTGGTAGGCGTCTGGGTTCGAGACGTCGACGCGACCGATCCAATAACCCTTCATCGTTTCAGGCTCCTTCAACGAGAACGAATTCCGCCACGCAGGCGCCTTCGCGCTTGGCCTTGGCCGCCTGGTATTCCGGCGAGTGATAGTAGCGCCTGGCCTGCTCGACGGAGTCGAACTCGATCACCACGTTTCGAGCGCGCGCCTCGCCCTCGAGAGCCTCATAGGCGCCGCCGCGCACGAGCGGGCGTCCGCCATACTGGCGGATCGCCTCCGTGGCGCCCTTGGCGTATTCCGCATAGGCTTCGGGGTTCGTGACGGTCACGCGGGCAATGACATAGCCTTTGGGCATGAGGCGCTCCTCTTATGATTCGTGGGACGGATACCCTCCTCCCCCTTGTGGGGAGAAGTTGGAGGTGGGGGTGCCGGCGCCGCACATTCATAGGCTAGCGCTCACACCCCACCCTGGCCATCCCCTCAAGGGGGAGGGAAAAATGCTGAGGTGTCTTCGAGATCTCTATCCTTGAGAGATTTCCCGGACAATCGCTTCCGCCGCGGCGCGAGGATCCGCGGCCTTCACGATGGGGCGGGCCACCACGAGATGATTGGCGCCGAGCCGAATGCCCTCCGCCGGAGTGACGATGCGCTTCTGGTCGCCCGCATCCGCGCCGGCCGGCCGAATGCCGGGCGTAACGATCAGCCGGTCGGGGCCGACGATGGCGCGCACGCGCTCGGCCTCCGGCGCGGCACAGACGATGCCGTCGACGCCGAGTTCGCGCGCCTGTCCGGCGCGGCGGGCGACGAGCTCCGCGGCGGATATGGGCGCATAACCCGCCTCGACGAGGTCGTTGTCGTCATAGGACGTGAGCACGGTCACGGCGAGGATCTTCAGGGAGGATCCCGTCTTGCCGGCGACGGCCGCGCGCATGGTCTGCGGATAGGCGTGGACCGTCAGGAACGTCGCACCGAGACGCGCGACCGAGCGCACGCCTTCCTCCACCGTGTTGCCGATGTCGTGGAGCTTGAGGTCGAGGAAGACCTTCTTGCCCTGTCCGATCAGCTCCCGGGCGAACTCTAAGCCGCCCGCATAGGCGAGCTGATAGCCGATCTTGTAGAAGGTGCCGGCCTCGCTGATGCGCTCGACGAGGGAGCGGGCCTCCTCGACGGAAGCGACGTCGAGTCCGATGATGAGCTTGTCGCGAATGTCTCCTGCGGGAACGGGATTCGTCGGAAGAGACATCGCGGCGCTCATGCGGTGGTGACCTTGTTGTAGACCCAGACGCGGGCGGGGGGCAGGTTGCGCCAGATCCGGTTGGAGGCTTTGGACCTGTAGCTCTGCGAGCGCGCCGGGATCGGCGGCACCACCGCATAGGTGAACTGGATGAAGGGCGCGTTGGGGTGCATCAGCGCCTGCGCGGTCTCCAGAAGCTCCAGGCGCTGGTCCATGGGCTTGGTGAAGAGCGGCAGGCTCGACACGGTGGCGGCCGCCGGCTCCTTCAAGATGTTGGAGAGCGTTTCCTTGAGATCGTAGGCATCGCCCTGGATGATCGTCGCCTTCGGGAAACGGCGCTTCAGGAGCTGGCAGAATTCGGGATTGTATTCGATGAGGACGAGGCGCTCCTGGGCCACGCCGCGCCGGACCAGGGCATCGGTCACCGGGCCCGTGCCGGGGCCGAGCTCGATGACGGGGCCGGGGATGCGGGGATCCACGTAGGACGCCATGGTCCGGGCCAGGATCCTGCCGGAAGGAGTCACGGCCCCGATGACGAGGGGCCGTTCGAGCCAGGAGCGCAGGAAGCGAGCCTCGTCCTGAAAGCGATCCTTCTTGAGGGGGATTTTCCGGGCCGTTGGCCGTTGAAACGACTGAAGCACTAAGCTGTCCCCTCGATCTTGCCGATCACGTTGGCTGTTTAGAACCCAAAGCATCGGACCCAAAAGTGGACGCCACTTTTGGGGTCGATCCGATGCTTCTCATTTTACTGGCGCATCGTCTAGAGCGGAAAACCGGATCCACTTTTCCGCACGATGCGCTGAGAAAACGACCGTCAAGTTAAGTTGATCCACCCAACCCGTCGATAAACTCCCGGAAACGGGAGAAAAAGCCCGAGCTCTCCGGGTGATTTTCCTTGGAGCACTCCTGGTCGAACTCCATCAGGAGCTCGCGCTGGCGCTTGGTGAGCTTCTGCGGAGTTTCCACAACAACCTGGATGTAGAGGTCGCCCACGTCCCGCGAGCGCAGCACCGGCATCCCCTTGCCCTTCAGACGGAACTGCTTGCCGGTCTGGGTGCCCTCGGGCACCTTCACGAGCGCATCGGTGCCGCCCAGGGTCGGTACGCTGAACTCGCCGCCGAGGGCCGCCGTCACCATGGAGATCGGCACGCGGCAGAACAGGTCCGCGCCGTCGCGCTGATAGAACGGATGGGGCTTCAGGGACAGGAAGATGTAGAGATCGCCCGGCGGCCCGCCGCGCAGGCCGGCCTCGCCTTCGCCCGCGAGGCGGATGCGCGTGCCGTCCTCGACGCCCGCCGGGATGTTGACCGAGAGCGTGCGCTCGCGGGTGACGCGGCCGGCGCCGCCGCACTGGCCGCAGGGGTCGTCGATGACCTCGCCGCGCCCGTGGCAGTTGGGGCAGGTGCGCTCGATGGAGAAGAAGCCTTGAGTCGCCCGCACCCGTCCGGCGCCGCCGCAGGTGGGGCACGCCTTGGGCTTGGATCCCGGCTTCGCGCCGCTGCCTGAGCAGGCCTCGCAGGTGATGGAGGTCGGGATCTTGAGCTCGGCGGTCTTGCCGTTGAAGGCCTCGTCGAGGGAGATCTCGAGGTTGTAGCGCATGTCGGCGCCGCGCTCGCGCCCACCCGCGCTCCGGCCTCGGCCGCGTCCGCCGGCATCGCCGAAGAAATTCTCGAAGATGTCCGACATGAAATCGGAGAAATCGCCCCCGAAGCCGGGACCGGCGCCGCCCGGTCCGCCATTGGCGAAGGCCGCATGGCCGAAGCGGTCGTAGGCTGCGCGCTTCTGCCCGTCGGAGAGGGTCTGGTAGGCCTCGTTGATTTCCTTGAACTTGATCTCGGCTTCGTGGTCGCCCGGGTTGCGGTCCGGGTGGTACTGCATCGCGAGCTTGCGGAAGGCGGATTTCATCTCCGCTTCGGTGGCGGTTCGCGAGACGCCGAGAACCTCGTAGTAATCGCGCTTGGACATGTCAGGCGCCCCTGGGAGCGTTCGGCCGCTCCGTCATTCTGCCGGACCGTTTCGCCTGCGCTGCACAGGAAAAGGCTCCGGAAGCCTTTGCCAGCGCATCGTGCGCGAAAGTGGTCGGTTGATCGGTCATTGGTGCTTTCAGATCGTTTCATGAAAACGGCACCCGGTCACGAAACCGGGTGCCGAATTCTTCAGAAGGCGGTCATCGTTTTAGGCGCGCTTCTTCTTGTCGCCTTCGTCGACTTCCTGGAAGTCGGCGTCGATGACGTCGTCCTTCTGGGCGGCTTCGCCCTCAGGCTGCTGATCGCCGCCTTCGCCGGCATTGGCTTGTGCGGCATACATGGCCTCGCCGAGCTTCATGGAGGCCTGCATCAGGTCCGTGGTGCGGGCCTTGATCACCTCGGCGTCCTCGCCGGCAAGGGCCTGGCGCAGCGCGTCGATGGCGGTCGTGATGCCCTGCTTGTCCGACTCCGAGACCTTGTCGCCGTACTCCGTCAAAGACTTCTCGGTGGCGTGGATCAGGCTCTCGCCCTGGTTCTTGGCCTCGACGACCTCGCGGCGCTTCTTGTCTTCTTCGGCGTGAGCCTCGGCGTCCTTGACCATCTTCTCGATGTCGGCGTCGGACAGACCGCCGGAAGCCTGGATGCGGATCTGGTGCTCCTTGCCGGTCGCCTTGTCCTTCGCCGTGACGTTCACGATGCCGTTCGCGTCGATGTCGAAGGTCACCTCGATCTGCGGCACGCCGCGCGGTGCGGGCGGAATGCCCACGAGGTCGAACTGGCCGAGCAGCTTGTTGTCCGCCGCCATTTCGCGCTCGCCCTGGAAGACCCGGATCGTCACCGCGTTCTGGTTGTCTTCCGCGGTGGAGAACACCTGGCTCTTCTTCGTCGGGATCGTCGTGTTGCGGTCGATCAGACGGGTGAACACGCCGCCCAGCGTCTCGATGCCGAGCGACAGCGGGGTCACGTCGAGGAGCAGCACGTCCTTCACGTCGCCCTGGAGCACGCCGGCCTGGATCGCCGCGCCGATGGCCACGACCTCGTCCGGGTTCACGCCCTTGTGGGGCTCCTTGCCGAAGAAGTTCTTCACCACTTCCTGGATCTTCGGCATGCGGGTCATGCCGCCGACGAGAACCACCTCGTCGATGTCGCCCGCCGCGATGCCGGCATCCTTCAGCGCCTTGCGGCAGGGCTCGATGGTCTTCTGCACGAGATCATCCACGAGCTGCTCGAACTTGGCGCGCGAGAGCTTGAGGGCGAGGTGCTTCGGACCGGAAGCATCCGCCGTGATGTAGGGCAGGTTGATCTCGGTCTGCGACGCGGAGGAGAGCTCGATCTTGGCCTTCTCGGCGGCTTCCTTCAGGCGCTGCAGGGCGAGCTTGTCCTTGGTCAGGTCGATGCCCTGCTCCTTCTTGAACTCAGCCGCGAGGTATTCGACGAGGCGCATGTCGAAGTCTTCACCGCCCAGGAAGGTGTCGCCGTTCGTCGACTTCACCTCGAACACGCCGTCGCCGATCTCCAGCACCGACACGTCGAAGGTACCGCCGCCGAGGTCGTAGACCGCGATCATGCCGGTCTGCTTCTTGTCCAGGCCGTAGGCCAGGGCGGCCGCGGTCGGCTCGTTGATGATGCGCAGAACCTCGAGGCCGGCGATCTTGCCGGCGTCCTTGGTGGCCTGGCGCTGGGCGTCGTTGAAGTAGGCCGGAACCGTGATCACGGCCTGGGTGACCGGCTGCCCGAGATAGGACTCGGCGGTCTCCTTCATCTTCTGCAGGGTGAAGGCGGAGATCTGCGAGGGCGAATATTGCTTGCCGTCGGCCTCGACCCAGGCGTCGCCGTTCGGGCCCTTGATGATGTGGTACGGAACGAGGCCCATGTCCTTCTTGGTCATGGGATCGTCGAAGGTGCGGCCGATCAGGCGCTTGATGGCGAAGAAGGTGCGCGACGGGTTCGTGACCGCTTGGCGCTTGGCCGGCTGGCCGACGAGGCGCTCGCCTTCGTCCGTGAAGGCCACGATGGACGGGGTCGTCCGGGCGCCTTCCGCGTTTTCGATGACTTTGGGCGTCGTGCCTTCCATGACAGCGACGCAGGAATTGGTGGTGCCGAGGTCGATACCAATGACCTTACCCATGGCGGGATCCCTCACTTTCAAGCAGACCGCCGAGCCCTAAAAGCAGCCCGGCCCATGGCTTACATGTTGATGACTAAGTGCCGGAGCCGGCTCAACCCGAGCCGTGCCCCATGCTGGCGCTGATATAAGAAGGGGTTTTCCGGGCCGCAAGACAATCCTGAGGGCAAGATTGCCTCATTTCGTCGGAGGCGGGGCCTGTTGCAGGGCTGCAAGGGGAGTTTTCCTAGCTACCGTCGCCAAATCCTTAGCGGAGACATGATATGCCGTTGCGTAAGGGATCGCGACGGCGAGGGCCTCCTCCCTATCTCAGCAAGATATCAGCGCAGCAGGAGAGCGATCATGGAAGCCTCAAAGGGACCCTATTCCCTCACAGGCGGCTGCCAATGCGGCCAAGTGCGATACGAACTCACGCATCCACCGCGCGAAATCTATGTCTGCCACTGCCGGGAATGCCAGAAGCAATCGTCCTCGGCCTTTGGGATCTCGGTCCTGGCCCGTAGCGCCGATGTCCGGCTCCTGACCGGGCGGCTCGGCCATTGGACCCGCTCCACCGACAGCGGCGGGTCGTTGACCTGCTTTTTCTGCCCGGATTGCGGATCGCGCGTGTGGCATGGGGACCGGGAGCGGGAGGACGAGATCAGCATCAAGGGAGGCTCCCTCGACGAGCCGGTCGATCTCACCGATGCCATCCACATCTGGACCTCCCGCAAGCTGAACGGCGTGGTCATTCCGACGGGCAACCGGCAATATCCGAAGGAGCCCGCATAGTCGAAGCGGCTTCGCGCAACCGGCAGCGCTTTTCGAATGTTCGCGATCTTACGTTTACGGTAGAATAAGGGTTTCGCGGCGTTTTTCCGACGCTCCGGTGAGCGTCGTCAGCTAGCCTCGCGGGGATGTGGCCCATGATCCTCAAGCTCGTTCCGTCTGCGCTTCTTCTCTCAATAGGGTTCATTCCCCTGACCCAGGCTCACGACATCTACTCGCATCTCAAGGATTCCTGGGGCAACAGCTGCTGCAATGACGAGGATTGCCGGCCGGCGCCCTATCGGGTGACCCCGGCGGGCGTGCAGATGCTCATCGACGGTCAATGGGTCGAGGTTCCGGGCTACACGATTCAGTACCGGGCCCTGCTCGGCGATTCCGGCCGAACGGGCGGAGGGCATTGGTGCGGGCGCAGCTACCAGAAGGTCGACAACAGCGTCTTCCACGTTACCCAATGCGCGGTGCTGCCGCCGAACAGCGCGGCGCTCCCAAGGCCCGAATTCGACACAACGGGCGTTCCGACCGGCCCAGATCGTCCGGGCCAATCGGTGCAACCTGCTCGCTTCTAAGCGGCTGTCCCGAAGGTCTGCCCCGCTTCCCAGCCCAAGATCGCCTGCTTGCGGGTGAGCCCCCAATGATAGCCGGTGAGCGCTCCCGAACGGCCGAGCACCCGGTGGCAGGGGACCACGAAGGAGACCGGGTTCTTGCCGACCGCCGCGCCCACCGCCCGGCAGGCGGAGGGCTTGCCGATATGGCGGGCGATGTCGGAATAGGTGGTGGCCCTGTCGCGCGGGATGCGCAGCAGGGTCTGCCAGACGCGGACCTCGAAATCGGTGCCGATGAGGACCACCCGCAGGGGCTGCTCCGCCTGCCATTGCGACGGGTTGAAGATGCGCCTGGCCAGTGGCGCGGTGGCGGCCTGATCCTCCAGATAGGTGGCCCTGGGCCAGCGGCGGGTCAGGTCCGCGAGCGCCGCCTGCCGGTCGCCGTCATCCACGAAGCCGAGACCCGCCAGACCCCGGTCGGTGGCGATCAGCACCGCCTCGCCGAACGGCGAGGGGTGAAAGCCGTAGCGCATGGTCAGGCCTGCGCCGCCCGCCTTGTAATCTCCCGGGGTCATGGCCTCGTGGGTCACGAAGAGGTCGTGCAGCCTGGCCGGTCCCGACAGCCCGACCTCGTAGGTGGCGTCGAGCACGCTGGCGGAATCGGCGAGCAGCGCCTTCGCGTTGTCGAGGGTCAGGGCCTGCAGGAAGGCCTTCGGGCTCAGGCCCGCCCAACGGCGGAAGAGATGGTGCACATGGGTGGTGGAGAGCCCCACATGGTCGGCAATGGCCTCCAGGGAGGGCTGGTCGCGCCAGCGCTGCGAGATGAACGCAATGATCCGGCGCACCCGCTCGTAATCGGAATGGGGCTCGTCCGGCACGGTGATCGCGCCCGGTTCGATGGTGATGTCGCGTAAGGTATCGAGCATGGCTGTCATCCTGATTGACGCTCATCCTAGCGAGCCGGGAGGGGAGGTGACACCCGATATCTGTGATGAGGCAACTGTTGAAAGAGGATCAGGGAAACCAGCTCTCGGCAAATTTTCTTACATCGCAGCCATCGACTTCCATATCGACATAATAGTGCTTTCCTGGAGTGATGTATCCCATCTGCTTCTCGGTCGCTCCATCAGAGAGGCCGCATCTCAACGCAGCCGATGAACCAGAATCGATTCATTTGAAGAAATACTGGCTGCCGGTGCCCGGCTTGAGAGAAATTGGCGTGTTTCGTGCAAGAGCCAAGCTGCCACCGGGAAACTCGTAATGGACGAACCGGATCATAACGGTGCTTGGCCCGAACAAGAGAGTCAGGAATCCCAGGGCACATAAGAGAAAGATAAATTGCAAGGATGTGAGATGGCTCATTGGACGGCAGCCCTTCCAACTTTTGGTAATGTCTCAAGTTGTGGCTCGCAATGATATCTCAATTCGAAATTTCGCCCCACCCATCATAGAGGACGAGATTCATAGGTATGTTCCGGTTTTGTTCTTGACAAAGGTGGCAAGCTCAGATATATCATTTCCCATCCCCGCCCGCCGAGGGGCGCGCTCGCGAGGCGTCGCAAGAGTGGGGCGGAGAGCGGTCCCGCCGCAGGTCTCGCAAACCTGTGATCGCGGGTGGCCGACCCTGGCCCAGCCAGGAGGTCCGCTGAAACAAACCGCGTGCGAGGCGCCGTCCGGCTCTCCACTTTCCATCAACATCGAGCCGGGCTGCCCGTCGCACCTCCCTCGATCACCATCCGGCTCGGAGCCTCACGGCTCCGGGCCCCAAGGTGCTGGAGCTTTTTCAATGACCCCGCTTCACGTCCGCCAGCGCACGGCCGAGAGCCTCCGCCAGCGTTTCCCGCTCGGGCGGGGAGAGGTCGCGGGCGATCTCGACGTGCTCGTTGCGGGAAGTCAGCAGGAGATGCTGCATGCCGTATTCGGCGTCGATCTCGCGATCGAGGCGGGTCCAGAGCGGGTTGAACTGCCAGTCCTTCATCTCGCCGCGCGGACTCACCTTGCGAAACAGAAGTCGGATCGGCGTCAGTTCGAGCAGCTCGAACGCCTCGCCCTGGCGGTAGCTGATGCGAAACGCGATGTAGAGGCCGAGGAAATCGAGGCCGAAGAAGCCGGCGACCGGCCAGAAGCCCATGATCACGAAGGGCAGGCTCGCCACCAGGGAGACGAGGCAGACGAGCACTATGACGATCCTGAATCCCTGCGGGCTCAGGGAGCGGTGCGGGCGGATCACGGCTGAGAACACCGGCTGCTCGAACCGGTCGCTCCCGCCAATTGTCGCCTTGCCGCTTGTCATGCCTTGAGTATAACGCAGAAATGTCCGATCTGAAGCCGTCCCCCCGCCGCAGCTCCAAGGCCAAGCCTGCCGTCCCGGCGAAAAAGGCCGGGAAGGTCCTGAGGGCGCGGACCCCGAAGCCCGTCGACAATGCTACGATGATCGAGATCTTCCGGCGCCTGCACGCGGCCAATCCGGAGCCCAAGGGCGAGCTCGATTACATCAACCCCTATACCCTGCTGGTCGCCGTGGCGCTCTCGGCGCAGTCGACCGATGTGGGCGTCAACAAGGCGACCAAGAATCTGTTTCCCGTCGCCGACACGCCGCACAAGATGCTCGCCCTCGGCGAGGAAGGCCTGCGCGAGCACATCAGGACGCTGAACTTCTTCAACACCAAAGCGAAGAACGTGATCGCGGCGGCGCGGCGCCTCGTGGAGGAGTTCGGCGGCGAGGTGCCCAATTCCGTCGAGATCCTGGAGACCCTGCCGGGCGTCGGGCGCAAGACCGCGAGCGTCGTGGTCAACATCGCCTTCGGCGATCCGCGCGTGGCGGTCGACACCCACATCTTCCGCGTCACCAACCGGCTGCCGCTGGCCATCACCAAGACGCCGCTCGAAACGCAGGAGGCGCTCGAAAAGCTGATCCCGGACGAGTTCCGGCTCCACGCCCATCACTGGCTGATTCTGCACGGGCGCTACATCTGCAAGGCCCGCCGGCCCGAATGCTGGCGCTGTCCGGTCAACGACCTGTGCCGCTATCCGGACAAGACGATTGCGTGAGTGAGCCGAACGCGGTCAGCGCCGCAAGCAGCGCGCCGCCGCAGGGGTGCAGGCGATCCCCGGAGTCGAGCAGGCGAGGCCCTGCGCCGTGCGGGAGCAGACCACGCAGCTGTCGGTCCATTCCACGCAGGCAGGATCCGGAGCCCCGCCCTGGGTGACGGGAGACGGTCCGGCGCTCGCTCCCGCGATCACCGCGAGGATCACCATCAGCAGGGCGGCCGTGACGGCAAGGGTCACCGCCAGGGCTTCGTCGCGAGGCAGCATCGCTCAGCCGTAGACGATTAGGCCGGCGAGGCCCGCGGCGCCGACGAGGATGCGCCAATAGGCGAAGGGCGTGAAGCCGTGACGGGAGACGTAGTCCAGGAGCAGCTTCACCACGAGAAGCGCCGCGACGAAGGCAGAGAGGAAGCCCGCCACGATGATCGCCGCGTCGTTGGCGGAGAGGATCTTGTAATTCTTCAGCAGATCGTAGGTGAAGGCGCCCGCCATGGTCGGCATGGCGAGGAAGAAAGAGAACTCCGCCGCCGCGCGCTTCGAGGCGCCCATCAGCATTGCGCCCACGATGGTGGCGCCCGAGCGGGAGACGCCGGGGACCATGGCGGCACATTGGATGAGGCCGATCTTGAAATACATCGCCATGGGGAACCGGGTCGCGTCGGTCTTGGTCGCCTCGAGCGGCAGGCGGTCGATGGCCAGCAGCACGAAGCCCCCGACGATCAGGGTCGTGCACACGATCCAGGGATCGAAGAGCACTTCCTTGATGAAGCCGTGCAGCACCGCGCCGATCACCGCGGCCGGCAGGAAGGCCACGAGCACGCCGACGACGAAGTGGCGCGCCATCGGATCGTGCGGCAGCGCCTTGGCGATGGACCATAGCTTGTTGAAATAGACGGACAGGATCGCCAGGATCGCGCCGAGCTGGATCAGGACCTCGAAGGTCTTGCCCGTGGACTCGAAACCGAGGAAGTGGCCGACGAGGAGCAGATGACCCGTCGAGGAGACCGGAAGAAATTCCGTCAGACCTTCGATGAGGCCGAGAAAGAGCGCCTCGATGATTTGCGACATCGTTGAAAATCCTGAAAACGGCGCCAGATGCGGGAGCACGCCAAGTCTGTCAAGCAAGGTTTGCGCTGCCGGCGTGACCCTTGTGCATCACGGACATGAGATTCACCAATATTCCTTACCAACCCTTAACGAAGCACGGCCTTATTCTCGCCCCCTGTTTCGCGTCACTCATAGATTCATGGCCATCCTGCATTCTTATCCGTTCTGCCCGCAGTCGCGGTTCGCGCGTCTCGTTTTCGCGGAGCTCGGCCTTGAGCCGGAAATGGTCGAGGAGAAACCTTGGGATCGGCGCCTACCCTATCTCGAGATCAACCCGGCCGGGAATCTGCCGCTCTTCGTCGACGACAACGGGCTCGCGGTGGCGGGACCCTTGGGTCTTGCGGAATATCTCGATGAGACGCGGGGCGAGGATCTTCGGGACCGGCGCTTCCTGCCGCGGGATCTCGCGCAGCGGGTCGAGGTCCGCCGCCTGCTCGACTGGTTTCTGGTCAAGTTTCACGGCGAGGTCTCGGACTACCTTGCCACAGAAAAGATCTATAAGCGGTTCATGCCCATCGAGCTGGGAGGCGGGCCGCCGGACATGGGCGCGATTCGCGCGGCCCAGACCAATGTGCGATACCATCTCAAATATATCGGTTTTCTGATTTCCGCGCGGAATTGGCTGGCCGGCGACCAGATGACCTATGCGGATCTGGCGGCGGCGGCCCATCTGTCGGTGGTGGATTATCTCGGCGACGTGCCATGGGACGAGGACGAGACAGCGAAGCATTGGTACGCCAGGATCAAGTCCCGGCCGTCCTTCCGCGCGCTCCTCGCGGACCGGGTGCCGGGGATGGCGCCGGCGGAGCATTACGACGACCTGGATTTCTAGACGGCCACGCGCTCAAGCAAGCCTTCGTCGAGCGCGCCAAGGCGCTCGGCTTCGATGCGGTTCGCATCGCCGGACCTGACGCGATCCCGCTGGCGCCGGAGCGGCTCAAGGCCTGGCTTGAGGCCGGTCATCACGGATCCATGGAGTGGATGGCCGAGACGGCGGAACGCCGTGCCGACCCGAGGATCCTGTGGCCGGATGTGCGCAGCATCATCCTGCTCGGGCTGAACTATGGACCCACGGACGATCCGCTGCCCGAGCTGGCGCGGAAGGATCGCGGCTACATCTCGGTCTATGCCCGCAACCGCGACTATCATGACGTGATCAAGGGCAAGCTCAAGGAGGCGGCAGGCTTTCTCGCGGCGAAAGCCTCGTCCGACGTGAAGGTCTTCGTCGATACGGCGCCGGTAATGGAAAAGCCGCTCGCGGAAGCGGCAGGTCTCGGCTGGCAGGGCAAGCACACGGTCGTCGTCTCGCGCGAGTTCGGCGACTGGCTGTTCCTGGGTGCCATCTTCACGACAGTGGCGTTGCCGGCCGACGAGCCGGAGCGCGACCGTTGCGGCTCCTGCCGCCGCTGCCTCGATATCTGCCCGACGAACGCTTTCCCGGCGCCCTACCAGCTCGATGCGAGGCGCTGCATTTCGTATCTCACCATCGAGCACAAGGGGCATATCCCGGCGGAGCTGCGTGCCGGCATCGGCAATCGGATCTTCGGCTGCGACGATTGCCTTGCCGTCTGTCCGTGGAACAAATTCGCTCAGGCCGGGCGAGAGGCGCGGCTGGTGCAGCGGGAGGATCTGGCGGGGCTGCCGCTGAAGGAGCTGGCCCGCCTCGACGATCCCGCCTTCCGCACCCGGTTTTCCGGCACGCCGATCAAGCGCACCGGGCGCGACCGGTTTGTTCGCAACGTGCTCGTGGCGATCGGCAATTCGGGCGATGCAGCTCTGGCCGGCGAAGCCGTCCGTCTCCTCGACGATGCCTCGCCGCTCGTGCGCGCCATGGCCGTCTGGGCTCTCGGCCGCCTGCTTTCGCCCGAGGCGGTGGCCGGTCACGCCGCAGGACGGTTGGATCGTGAGGACGATCCGGACGTGCGCGAGGAATGGCGGCGCGCCATGGCATCGTCCATCGAAGCTGTGACTTGAACCTTCAGGCCGCGTGGCGGTTCGCGGTCGGGCCGAAATGGTCGATATAGCGCGGGTTGATCGCCGAGACGGGAAGGATGACGAGCACGTCCGTGGTGCCGAATTGCCGGTCGACCACCGCTCCCGTCCCGAAGGTCGCGCCCAGGCGCAGATAGCCCTTGATCAGGGGCGGCAGAGCATGAAGCGCCGCCTTGGGATCGATGGCCTCCTTGGGCAGGATATCCATCGCGGTGAAACGCTCCGGCAGCGCGCGGGCCTGCCATTCGGTCGGCGCCGATGCAAAATGGTGCAGGAAGCTCAGGGGCAGCGCCAGATCCTGCGGCTGCGTCCCCTCGAGGCTCGCGCAGCCCATCATCACGTCGATGCGGTGGTGCAGGACATAAGCCCAGATGCCGTGCCAGAGGAGCTCGACGGTGCGCTTGTTGCGATACTCCTCGAGAACGCAGGAGCGACCCAGCTCCAGGAAGCGCAGGCCGGGGTGAGCCTTGAGCAGGGGGGAGATGTCGTATTCGCCCCGGGTGTAGAAGCCGCCATGCCGGTCGGCCACGTCCTGACGGAGCAGGCGATAGGTGCCCACCACCTTCGGCTTGGCGGGGCGGAAGGCTTTCGGCTTCACGGCATGATCGAGCACGAGGAGGTGGTCGCAGATGGCGTCATACGCATCCACGTCCCGGCGCGAGATAAGAGCCGCGCCATTGGGAGAGGCCGACATCTCCTCGTAGAACACCTTGAAGCGCAGGCGCTGGGCGCGCCGGATCTCCTTGGCGGTGGTCGCCAGGCGCACTTCGAGCGAACCGATACGGCCGAGCACAGGATCGAGGCTGCCATAGTCGCGGACGATCTTGTCCGTGCCTGGAATGAATTTGCCAAAGCCGGGGAGGCGCGAACCCACTGCGGCAGGAATGGGCATCGCCTCATTCAACGGGGACATACTCATTGCAGCCTCTCGGGATCTTGCTCTGGTGCGGAGCTCGCCTTCGAGCCCGTCGCCCAAGCCATGACATAGGGCCCGTTTCAAACTGTTTTGTGACAGAAAACATAGTTATCCCGCGGGAAAATATCGAGAGCGTCGTGGCCTTCCGCAAGAAGCCATGAGAGCGTCATGGCTCGCTCCTACGCGGCCGCCGGGCGCCGATCCATATGGGCGCGATAGGACAGGGCCTCGGCCACATGAATCCGCCGGACGCGGTCCTCTCCGTCGAGGTCGGCGAGGGTGCGTCCCACCTTCAGCACGCGATGGAAGCCGCGGGCCGACAGGCGCATGGCGTTGGCGGCGTCGCGGATGAGGGTCAGGCCATCCGGGTCGGGTTGCGCCACCTCCTCCAGGAGCGCCGGCGGGCAGGCCGCATTGGTGGTCACGCCCTCCAGGTTCAAAGCCGCGTAGCGCTTGGCCTGACGTTCGCGGGCCCGGGCGACGCGGGCCGCCACCTCGGCCGATCCCTCCACGGGCGGCGGCAGGATGAGGTCGGCGGCCGTGACTGCCGGAACATCGATGGCGAGATCGATGCGGTCGAGAAGCGGGCCCGACAGGCGCGCCTGATACTGCGCAATGCAGCGCTCGTTCGGCTGGCGCCGGCAGACATAGCCCGGCTCGGTGGCCTGGCCGCAGCGGCAAGGATTCATGGCGGCGACGAGCTGGAACCGGGCCGGATAGGTGACGCGATGATTGGCCCTGGCGATCAGGATTTCTCCGGCCTCCAAGGGTTGGCGCAGGGAGTCGAGAACCTGAGGCTGGAATTCCGGAAGCTCGTCCAGGAAAAGCACGCCGTGATGCGCCAATGAGGCCTCACCTGGACGGGCATTGAGCCCACCGCCGACCAGTGCCGCCATGGACGCGGAGTGGTGCGGGGCTCGGAACGGGCGGCGGTTGGAGAGCGCGCCATCGGCCAGGAGGCCCGCGACCGACTGGATCATCGAGACCTCCAGCAATTCCCGCGGCGAGAGCGGCGGCAGGATCGACGGCAAGCGCTGGGCGAGCATGGATTTGCCGGCGCCGGGAGGACCGTTCATGAGGAGGTTGTGCGAGCCGGCTGCCGCGATCTCGAGGGTGCGTTTCGCGCTTTCCTGTCCCTTGATGTCGCGCAGGTCCGGCAAGGAGCCCGAGGCCGGCATGATGGCCGGTTCCGGCCGCGCCATCACCTGGGTGCCCTTGAAGTGATTGGCGAGCTGGATCAGGGAGCGCGGCGCCAGGATCTCGATGTCGCTGCCGGCCCAAGCGGCCTCCGACCCGCAGGCCTCGGGACAGATCAGCCCGTGCTCGCGCTCATAGGCCGCCATGGCGGCCGGCAAGGCGCCGGCCACCGCCGTGATGGAGCCGTCGAGGGCGAGTTCCCCGAGCACGGTGAAGCCGTTGAGGGCATCGGTCGGTATGGCCCCGATAGCGGCCATGACGCCGAGCGCGATCGGCAGGTCGTAATGGCTGCCTTCTTTCGGCAGATCGGCGGGCGCGAGGTTGACCGTGATGCGCTTCGCCGGAAGGGCGAGGCCCGAAGCGATCAGGGCGGAGCGAACCCGCTCGCGGGATTCCGCCACCGCCTTGTCGGGCAGGCCGACGATCATGAAGACGACGGCGCCGGGCGCGATCTGAACCTGCACGTCGACGGCACGCGCCTCGATTCCCTCGAACGCAACAGTGGAAACGCGCGTGACCATTCGACTGAATCTCCTCCGGAGATCCAGTTTTAACGCGACATTTCGAAACGCGATAGTGTTGCAATAACTATTCGGCGGGGAGATGCGACTTGATGAACAGATTACGGAACCCTCCTGCCACCGTCGCGTTGAGTCCCACTGCGCTGCGAGCCGCATCTTGGAAAAATCCGCGCAGGCGCAAGGGGTCTATCATCGATGGGGCAGCTCATGACCTGGGGCAGATTCACTTCTCGATCGGGACAATACGGGTGGTCCATCGGATTGTGAGCGGCGTTCAGAGATCGTGATGCTGGCCGAATCCCACTGTTCACCGTCTGAATGGACTTCGGATCTTGCGGAGGCTTCCTTCAGGGCTGCCTTCCAATCCCTGCGGTCCCCTGTCCTGATGGTCGATCCCCAGGGTCAGGCCCCGATTACTTTTGCCAATCAGGCGTTCTTCGACCTGACCGGCTATTCCCGTGACGAGGTGCTCGGCACAAGCTGGAGGCTTCTTCAGGCCCCTGGCGCGAGTTCGGGTTCCTCGACCGCGATCGAGACCGCCCTGCGTCGCGGGGAGGCTTTCGAAACCGAGTTTCTTGGCCGCCGGAAGGACGGATCCTCGTTCTGGAGCTCGTTCGCCCTGTCGCCCGTCCATGATGAGGCAGGCCGGCTTCGGTGCGTCACAGTACTCCTGAACGATGCGGCCGCCCAAGACCGCATCGGCACGAAGCAGGCTTTGGAGGAGCAGATCGAGCGCCGAACCGCGGATCTCCGGGCGGCGCTCGAGCGGAAGACGACGCTACTCCATGAGGCCGAGCATCGGGCCAAGAACTCTCTCCAGATGGCGGCCTCCCTGGTTCTCCTGAAAGCGCGGCGTCTCCAGGATCCGGAGGCGCGAAAGGCCCTGCAGGAGGTTGCCGAGCGGGTCAGTGCGCTCTCGGCCGCGCACCGGTTGCTCTATGAAGCAGGGGATGCGAGCCGGTTCAACGTGCAGGAATTTACCTGCGAACTCGCCGGGGAGCTGATCGCAACCTTGCCGAAGGGGCAGGTCGATCTCGATCTCCAGGTCCAGTCTCTCGGCATTCCGGCGCCCAAGGCGGCAGCCCTCGCTCTTCTGCTCAACGAGGTCATTGGCAATGCCGTTAAGCATGCTTTTCCGCACGGGCGGCAGGGACGATTGACGATCGAGATCGGACGGACCGACAACGGTCTGAAAATTGCCGTCGAGGACGACGGCGTGGGCCTTGATCATTCACCTGCGCCTGAAGGCAGCTTTGGGAAAACCTTGATCACCATGTTGGTCCATCAGTTGAAGGGACGGTTGACTTGGCACGATCGCGAGCCAGGTACACGCGCTGAGATCGTGATGCCCGTCGATGCGGAGGAGATTCAGTTTGAGTAGCGAGAAGCCGTTGCGCATCCTCGTCGTCGAGGATGAGATCCTGATCGCGCTCGAACTCGAAAGCCTGCTGCAGGACCTGGGCCATGATGTTGTGGGGATCGCGGCCTCCTCCGAGGACGCCCTTGCTCTCGGCCAGGAGCTCAAGCCCGACCTCGCCTTTGTCGATATTCACCTGGCCGACGGGCCGACAGGTGTCGACGTAGCGCGCCATCTCGCCGCCCAGCACCAGGTCACGGTGCTGTTCATGACAGCCAATGCCAAGCGCGTCCCGGAGGATTTCGCCGGAGCCTGGGGCGTCATCGCCAAGCCCTATACGGAACGCGGCGTCCGCGAAGCCTTGAGCTATGTCATGGCAGGACAACACCGCGAACCTAACGACACCCGGACGGTGACCTTCGTCCCTTTCGGCGCAGCCCCTCGCGAGCGTAGCTCCCAGGTTTCCTAGTCGCTCCCGGCTACCTCTGCGCCTTGAGTCGGTAGAGCGCCTCGAGCGCCTCTCGCGGCGTCATCGCGTCAGGATCCAAGGCATCGAGCGCCTCCCGCAAAGCATCCTGCTTCGGAGCCGGCGCGGGCTCGGCACGAATTGGAACAGCGAAGAGTGGCAGGTCGTCGAGAAGCGCGCGCTTCGGTGCCTCGCGATCCGACTTTTCCAGCTCGCTCAAGATCGTCTTCGCCCGCTCGACGACGGGTGTGGGCAGGCCTGCAAGGCGCGCGACTTGGAGACCATAGGAGCGGTCGGCGGCACCGGGCACGACCTCGTGCAGGAACACCACCTCGCCGTTCCATTCGGTCACCTTCAGGGTCGCGTTGGAAATGCGCGTCATCCGCTCGGCGAGCGCCGTCAGCTCGTGAAAGTGGGTGGCGAACAGTGCCCGGCAGCGGTTTGTCTCGTGCAGGTGCTCGATGGCCGCCCAGGCGATGGAGAGGCCGTCGAAGGTGGCGGTGCCGCGGCCGATCTCGTCGAGGATGACGAGCGAGTGCGAGGTCGCCTGATTGAGGATCGCGGCCGTTTCCACCATCTCGACCATAAAGGTCGAGCGGCCTCGTGCCAGATCGTCGGCGGCGCCTACGCGGGAGAAAAGCCGGTCGACGATGCCGATATGGGCCTCCTTCGCGGGAACGTAGGATCCCATCTGCGCCAGCACTACGATCAGCGCGTTCTGGCGCAGATAGGTGGACTTGCCGCCCATGTTCGGGCCGGTGATCAGGAGAATGTGGCCGGCGTCCTTCCCTGAGAGATCCGAATCGTTGGCGATGAACGGAGTGCCCTCGCGCTTGAGCGCCGCCTCGACCACCGGGTGGCGGCCGCCCTTGATCGTGAAGGCGAGGCTGGTGTCGACGACAGGCCTCGTCCAGTCGAGACGCATGGCGAGATCGGCAAGAGAAGCGGTCACGTCGATGACCGCGATGGCCTCGGCGGCAGCTGCCACATCGGCCGCGAGATCGAGCAGCGCCTGCACCATCTCGTCGAACAGGGCGAGTTCGATCTTCAGGGCCCGGTCGGCCGCAGACGCGATTTTCGATTCGAGCTCGCCCAGCTCCACCGTCGAGAAGCGCATGGCGCCCGCCATGGTCTGGCGGTGGACGAAGGTGTCCTTGAACGGCTCCTTCAGCAGGTCCTCGCCCACATTCTGCGGCACCTCCACGAAGTAGCCGATCATGTGGTTGTGCTTGACGCGCAAGGTCCGGCAGCCGGTCTCGGTGGCGTAGCGCGCCTGGAGGGCGGCGATGAAGCGGCGGGAGTCCTGCTGGAGCTCGCGCAGCTCGTCGAGGGTGGGATCGAAGCCTGCCCGGATGAAGCCGCCATCGCGCTTGAGCAGAGGCAGGTCGTCGGCAAGCGCCGCCGCAAGCCGGTCTGCCACGTCCGTGCGCAGGCCCTGGAGCACCTGCGCGGCCTCCGACAGCTCTCTCGGCAGATTGGGCGCGATCGCCAGTTCGAGACCGAGTTCGCGGGCCGCGAACAGGCCGTCACGCACGCAGGCCAGATCCCGCGGTCCGCCGCGGCCCAGGCTTAGGCGCGAGAGCGCCCGCGCCAGATCGGGCGAGCGCTTGAGAATGCGCCGCAGGCGGTCGCGCAGGTCGCTGTTCTCGACGAGAGTCGTGACGGAATCCTGCCGGTCGCGGATCTGCCCCGGATGGGTGAGGGGGCCGGCGAGCCGCTCGGCGAGCAGCCGGGCGCCGCCCGGCGTAACCGTGCAGTCGATGGTCGCAAGCAGGCTGCCCGCCCGCTCGCCGGACAGGGTG
Organism: Microvirga sp. CF3016; assembly: GCF_036314085.1. Taxonomy (NCBI): domain Bacteria; kingdom Pseudomonadati; phylum Pseudomonadota; class Alphaproteobacteria; order Hyphomicrobiales; family Methylobacteriaceae; genus Microvirga; species Microvirga sp. CF3016. The sequence continues at coordinate 168,335 of NZ_JAYGGM010000006.1, read as the reverse complement.
CGGGTGAGTTCCAGATTGGCCCGGGTCGCTGCATCGATGGCGAGCGCCGCTCCGGAGGTATCCCGGGCGGGCGGGTTCAGCGCCGGGCGGCTGTCGATCTGCGTCTTCTCCACATAGAAAAGCGCGCTGCCTGCCGCCGTGATCTCGGCCGGGCTGAAGGCCCCGAAGGCATCGAGGGTTGCGACACCGAAATAGTCCTTCAGCCGGCGCTCAGCCGAGGCCGGGTCGAGCCCGTCGCGGGAGAGCGGCGTAATGGAGGCGCGGGTCTCCTGCCAGAAGCCCATGAGCTCGGGGTCGTCATGAATGACGTCCGGCACCAGGATCTCGCGCGGTTCGAAGCGGGCGATCTCGGCGGAAAGGCCTGTCCCGTCGGTCTCGCTCAGGACGAAATGGCCTGTGGATATGTCGACGGCGGCAAGGCCGTAGCACCATTGGGTGTCCGAGGCGCGGCGGCGGGCGATTGCCAGCAGATAATTGGCCCGTCCGGGCTCGAGCAGGCGCTCCTCGGTGATCGTCCCCGGGGTAACGAGGCGGACCACGTCACGCCGCACGACGGATTTGGCCCCCCGCTTCTTCGCCTCCGCCGGATCCTCGGTCTGCTCGCAGACCGCAACCCGGTGGCCGAGGCCGATCAGTCGTTGCAGATAATCGTCCGCCCGTTCCACGGGCACGCCGCACATGGGAATGTCCTGCCCCTGGTGCTTGCCGCGCTTGGTCAGCACGATCCCGAGCGCCTGGCTGGCGATTTCCGCATCCTCGAAGAACAGTTCGTAGAAGTCGCCCATCCGGTAGAACAGCAGGCTGTCCGGGTTGGCCGCCTTGATCTCGATATACTGCGCCATCATGGGGGTGACGCGGCTGTCCTGCCCGGGCGCGGATGCCGGCGCGGGGTTCGACGGGGAGGTCTCGGTGGACTTATAGGCGGCTTGGGACGACATCCGCCCTGTGTAGCAAAGCCGGCTCGTCCTTTCATCCGTGTCATGGGGTCCAAAGGGCGGATGTGGACAAGTCTTGAGGAAGCTGCCTCCTATGCCTTAAGGTCGCATCCCCCTTTGGAAACGCCCCAGATCAAAAGAAACCATATCTCATGACCGACGATCAGCGCCCGATCCGCAGCAAACGCCCCACCTTCACCGACCAGGAGGCGCTGCAGTTCCACGCCCAGGGACGGCCTGGCAAGCTCGAGGTCGTTCCGACCAAGCCCATGGCGACCCAGCGCGATCTGTCGCTCGCTTATTCGCCGGGCGTCGCGGTGCCTGTGCTGGCCATCGCGGAAAATCCGTCCTGCGCCTTCGACTACACCACCCGCTCCAACATGGTGGCGGTGATTTCGAACGGAACCGCGATCCTCGGCCTCGGCAATCTCGGCGCCCTTGCGTCGAAGCCGGTGATGGAGGGCAAGTCGGTGCTCTTCAAGCGCTTCGCCGACGTGGATTCCATCGATCTCGAGGTCGACACGGAGGACGCGGACGCCTTCATCAACTGCGTACGCTATCTCGGCCCGTCCTTCGGCGGCATCAATCTCGAGGACATCAAGGCGCCGGAATGCTTCATCATCGAGGAGCGCCTGCGGGAATTGATGGACATTCCGGTTTTCCATGACGATCAGCACGGCACGGCGATCATCGCGGCGGCAGGTCTCATCAACGCTCTGCATCTGACCGGCCGCGACATGGCGAAGACCAGGCTCGTGGTGAACGGTGCTGGCGCCGCCGGCATCGCTTGCACCGAGCTTCTGAAGGCCATGGGCTTTGCGCCCAACAACGTCATTCTCTGCGACACCAAGGGCGTGATCTACAAGGGCCGCACCGAGGGCATGAACCAGTGGAAATCAGCCCATGCGGCCGAGACGAACGCCCGCACCCTGGCGGATGCGCTCAACGGTGCCGATGCGGTGTTCGGCCTCTCGGCCAAAGGCGCGTTCACGGACGAGATGATCCGCTCCATGGCGCCCAATCCGATCATCTTCGCCATGGCCAATCCCGACCCCGAAATCACCCCTGAGGAAGTAGCGCGCATCCGCGACGACGTGATCATCGCCACGGGTCGCTCCGATTACCCGAACCAGGTCAACAACGTCCTCGGGTTTCCTTACATCTTCCGCGGAGCGCTCGACGTTCAGGCGACGACGATCAACATGGAGATGAAGATTGCTGCCGCCCAGGCACTGGCGGAACTCGCCCGGGAGGATGTCCCAGACGAGGTGGCGGCCGCCTATCAGGGCTCGCGTCCGCGCTTCGGGCGCGAATACATCATCCCCGTGCCGTTCGATCCGCGCCTGATCCACACGATTCCCATGGCCGTGGCAAAGGCCGCCATGGATACGGATGTCGCGCGCCGTCCCATCGTCGACATGCGGTCCTACAAGGCACAGCTCTCCGCCCGGCGCGATCCGGTGGCCGGCACGCTCAACCGCATCTTCGAGCGTGTGCGCAAGTTCCCGAAGCGGGTGGTGTTCGCCGAGGGCGAGGAGGAACAGGTGATCCGCGCCGCCCTGTCCTTCGTCAACCAGGGGCTCGGCAAGGCCATTCTTGTCGGCCGCGAGGATCGCATCCAGGAAACGGCCATGCAGGCCGGCATCGAGCTCGAGGGCCGCGAGGGCATCGAGATCCACAACGCGCGCCTGTCGCACCGCAATGCGACCTATGCGCAGTTCCTCTACGAGCGCCTGCAGCGCAAGGGCTATCTGTTCCGCGACTGCCAGCGCATGATCAACCAGGACCGCAACCACTTTGCCGCCTCCATGGTGGCCCTGGGCGACGCGGACGCCATGGTGACGGGCGCGACGCGCAACTACTCCACGGCGCTTGCCGATGTGCGCCACGTGATCGATGCCAAGCCCGGCCATCGCGTCATCGGCGTTTCCCTGTGTCTCGCCCGTGGCCGCACGGTTCTGGTGGCGGATACGGCCATTCACGAGATGCCGAGCGCCCAGGAGCTTGCTGAGATCGCCATCGAATCCGCCGGTGTGGCGCGCCGTCTCGGCTATGAGCCGCGCGTGGCGCTGCTCTCGTTCTCCACCTTCGGTCATCCCAAGGCGGAGCGCGCGGAGAAGATCCAGGAGGCCGTGGAGATCCTCGACGGGATGCGGGTCGATTTCGAATATGACGGCGAGATGTCCGCCGACGTGGCGCTCAACCGGGACGTGATGGCGCAATACCCGTTCTGCCGTCTCACGGGACCGGCGAACGTCCTCGTCATGCCGGCGTTCCATTCGGCGTCGATCTCGACCAAGATGCTGCAGGAGCTCGGCGGTGCGATGGTGCTGGGCCCGCTCGTGGTGGGCCTCGACAAGCCGGTGCAGATCGTCTCCCTCGGCGCGACCGACAACGACATCGTCAACATGGCGGCGCTCGCGGCCTACAATATTGGCGGGTAAGGACCGCTTGCGGGCTCATTCCATGCTGTCGTGGAGAGAGCCCGCTTCTGGGCCTGCCAAGCTTCGGCTTCGGTTCAGATCTGGCCTGTCCGGTCGTCCGGATTTCGGGGGCTGACTGTCAAACTTGAGAGTGGCGAAGGTGTCGCTGGCAGGCTAAACACCCCGAGAAGACCGAAGGAAAGTGTCTGGACCATGGGGCAGCCTACAATAGTCGTGTTCGATATCGGCAATGTTCTGCTGCGCTGGGATCCGCGCAATCTCTACCGCCGGATCTTCGACGACGAGGAGGAGATGGAGTGGTTCCTCTTCCATGTCTGCACCCATGACTGGAACGTGGAGCAGGACCGGGGTCGCGATTGGGACGAGGCCGTGGCTCTTCTTGTCAAGGATCACCCGAAGCACGAGACCCAGATTCGCGCCTTCCACGAGCGCTGGGACGAGACCGTGTCCGGCGTCTTCGAGGATCGTGTCGCCCTGCTGCTGCGTTTGCGGGAAGCCGGTGTGCCGAATTACTGCATCACGAACTTCTCCGGCCCCAAGTTCATCCGATCCCAAAAACGCTTCCCGTTCCTGGCCGGGTTCGACGGGATCATCGTGTCCGGCGACGAGCGCCTCCTGAAGCCCGACCCCGCCATCTACCACCTCCTGCTCGACCGGTATGGGCTTGTCGCCGGCGATTGCGTGTTCATCGACGATTCCGGGGCCAACGTGGAGGCTGCCCGCGCCGTTGGCATGCATGCGATCCACTGCGTCGAGGGGACCGATCTCGCCGCGGAGCTGCGGGGATATGGCTTTCCGGTGTGATGACTGGCTTGCTCTCCCGGCCCGCTTGAGCCATCAGGCGGCATGCGGGTTTTCGACACCTCCCTTCCTATCGACGCCGTCCTTGAGGATCTGACGGCGAGCCTTCGCGCGCGCGCCAACGCCGTGCTCGTTGCCCCTCCCGGCGCGGGCAAGACCACCCGAGTGCCACTGGTGCTGCTCGACGAGCCCTGGGTGAATGGCGGAAAGCTCATCGTGCTGGAGCCGCGACGCCTGGCTGCGAGGGCGGCTGCAGCGCGCATGGCGCAGACGCTGGGCGAGGCGGTTGGAGAGACCGTGGGCTTGCGCGTCCGCTTGGGATCCAAGATCAGCCGCCGGACCCGGATCGAGGTGGTGACCGAGGGCGTCTTCGCCCGCATGATCCTGGACGATCCGTCTCTCGACGGAGTCGCGGCGGTTCTCTTCGATGAATTTCACGAGCGCTCCCTCGATGCGGATCTCGGCCTCGCGCTCGCTCTCGATGCTCAGGGGGGCTTGAGAGAGGATCTCCGCCTCCTGATCATGTCCGCAACGCTCGATGGCGCGCGCGTGGCGACGCTTTTGAGCGAGGCGCCCGTCGTCGAATCCGAGGGCCGCGCTTATCCGGTCGAGACGCGCTATCTCGGACGCGATCCAAGTAAACGCATCGAGGAGCAGGTGGCAGATGCGGTCACCCGCGCCCTGCGAGCCGAGAGCGGCTCCCTGCTGGTCTTCCTGCCGGGGCAGGGGGAGATCCGCCGGGTCGAGACCCTGCTGCGCGAGCGCATCGGCGATCCCGCGGTCGACATCGCGCCCCTCTATGGCGCCCTGGAGCGCGGCGAGCAGGATCTCGCGGTCAGTCCGGCCAAGCCTGGGCGTCGCAAGGTGGTGCTCGCCACCTCCATTGCCGAGACCTCGCTCACCATCGAAGGCGTGCGGGTCGTGATCGATTCAGGGCTCGCTCGGGTACCGCTCTACGAGCCGAATATCGGCCTCACGCGGCTCGAAACCGTGCGCGTCTCCCGCGCGGCCGCCGACCAGCGCCGGGGCCGAGCGGGCCGTACGGAGGCTGGCGTCTGCTACCGCCTCTGGGAGGAGGCTGCCACCGGCGCGCTGGAGCCGTTCGGGCGGCCCGAGATCCTCTCGGCCGATCTCGCGCCGCTGCTGCTCGACTGCGCCGCCTGGGGCGTCACCGATCCAACGTCGCTGGCCTTCCTCGATCCGCCGCCCGCGCCGGCCCTGAAGGAAGCGCGAACGCTCCTCCAGCAACTCGGCGCCCTCAATGGGGAGGGGCGCATTACGGATATGGGCCGACGCCTGCGCGATCTGCCTCTGCCGCCGCGTCTGGCCAGGATGATCCTGGCCGCGGGCGAAAGCGGACAGGCCCGCGAAGCCGCCGATCTTGCGGCCGTGCTCGTCGAACGCGGTCTGGGGGGCGATGTCGTCGATCTCGCGGATCGCGTCGAGCGCTTCCGGCGCGACCGCTCGGGCCGTGCTCAGGACATGAGGCGCATGGCAGACGGGTGGGCCAAGGGCGGTGAGCCTGCATCCGCCGGCGAGCCGCATTCCCTTGGTGCGCTGCTGACGCTGGCCTATCCTGACCGGGTTGCGAAGGCTCGGGGCAAGACAGGTGAATATCTCATGGCCAATGGCCGCGGTGCCGTGCTCGAAGCGCATGAACGGTTGGCGCAGGAGCCCTATCTCGCCATCGCCGAGATCGCCGGCGGTGCCGCATCGGCGCGCATTCTGGCTGCCGCGGCTTTGACGCCGGACGAAATCGACAGCCTGTTCCGCGAGGCCATCGAGCAGCGTGACGAGATCGTCTTCGACCGGCAAGCCAAGGCGCTGCGGGCGCGCGGCGTCCGTCGCCTTGGGGCCTTGGTCCTGAATGAGCGCCCCCTGAAAGTTCCGGCCACGGAGGAGGCCGCGCGGGCATTGGCCGAAGGTCTCGTGTCCCTCGGGCTCGAGGCCCTGCCGTGGTCGAAGGCGCTTGCGCAATGGCGCGAGCGCGTGATGTTCCTGCGCAGGGCCGAGGGCGAGGAATGGCCGGACCTGTCCGACGAAGCCTTGAACCGGACGGCCGGGGAATGGCTGGCGCCTCATCTCGTGGGACGAAGCGGCCTGACCGATATCGGTCCCGATCTGCTGAGCGAGGCCCTGCGCGCTCTGCTGCCCTGGAACCTGCAGCGGCGTCTCGATGCCGAGGCCCCGACCCATGTCGAGGTGCCCACCGGTTCTCAGATTCCGGTTGATTATGGTGCGGAGGAGGGGCCTGTTCTCGCCGTGCGGGTGCAGGAACTGTTCGGGCTCGACAAGCATCCCACCATCGCAGCCGGGCGCGTGCCGCTCATCCTGCACCTCCTTTCCCCAGCCCAGCGTCCGATTCAGATCACCCGCGATCTGCCGGGATTCTGGCGCGGCTCCTGGGCGGCGGTACGGGCCGACATGCGCGGGCAGTATCCCAAGCATCCCTGGCCGGAGGATCCGCTTACCGCGCCGGCGACGCGGCGCGCCAAGCCGCGCGGGACGTAAGGCTCAATTCCTGTCTAGTCCGGTCGACCCGCGTCGAAGCCGGCATGGTAGGCAGCCACGCCTTCGGGCTCGGCGCCGTTGAAACTCAGGCGCTGGAAATACTCCGGAGGCACATCGCCGTAGCGCAGCTTCGGGTCGCTGACGAAGCCGAAGCGCCGGTAATAGGCCGGGTCGCCAAGCAGCACGCAGCCTTCCGCACCGGCAGCTCGGAGGCGCTCAAGTCCGTCCCGAATGAGCGCTTGCCCGATCCCGCGTCGCTGTTCCCCAGGCTCGACCGAGACGGGCCCCAATCCGAACCAGCGGCCGGCCTCACCATTGATGGTGATCGGCGAGAACGCCACGTGGCCGATGATGCGTCCGTGGTCCTCAGCGACGAGAGAAAGTGTCAGTGCGCCCGCATCCCGGAGCGCATCGACGATGGCAGCCTCCGTGCCGCTGCTGTAGGGCGCACCTTTGAATGCAGCGACCGTGACCGCTCGTATCGAGGGGATGTCCTCGGCAATCTCCGGGCGTATGACCATGACTAATCCCGGAACGACTCGATGAGCCGTTCCGCCGTGGCGGGATTGAGCGCCATGGGGATGTTGTAGACCAGGGCCAGGCGCATCAGGGCCTTCACGTCCACGTCGTGCGGGTGCGGGGAGAGCGGATCGACGAAGAAGAAGAGCGCGTCGATCTTTCCCTCGGCGATCATCGCGCCGATCTGCTGATCGCCGCCGAGAGGGCCGCTTTTGAGCCGGGTGACGGACAGGGACGGGCAGCGCTCCATCACGCGTCCGCCGGTGGTGCCGGTGGCAAAGAGGGCGAAGGGGCGAATGTCGTCTTCATACATGGCCACGAAGTCTGCCATGTCGTCCTTCTTGGCGTCGTGGGCCACGAGCGCAAGCGTCAATTGCTTCATGGGGTGAGACAGCTCAATTGCTCCAGCGATCACGCCACTGCATCTCGCCGGCCATGCAGTTGGTGCGCGGAGGGGACTGAATGCGGTTGATCAGGGGCTGCTGAGGCATGAGATTGGCGATTTCCAGCAGGATCTTGGTCTTGATCGCCTCGATGAACTGATCGCGTTCACGGACGGGAACCGTGAAAGCGCCCTGGCCGCCGATGACGCAGTCCTTGTAATAGATGTCGAGATCCGGGATGTCGAGGTAACCCGGCTGGCGCAGCATGATCGGAAGGCCGTTGATGGTGATGCCCTTGGCCAAGGCCGCGTCACGGGCTTCGAGCACGAGCCGTCCCTGATTGTTGGGCCCGTCCCCTGAGATATCGATGACCCGCCGCGTCGCGTTCAACCCGCTTTCATCGAGAAGCTTCACGCTGAAATCGATGGCGCTGGAAATCGATGTCCGCTGCGCCCGGCGCAGGGGCGTGGACGCGATCTTGTCCGCGAAGGCCATCAGGCTCTCGGAATTGTCCAGGATCGTCCAGGGAACGATCACCTTCTGGTCCGGCGAGCCGGCCCATTCCATGTAGGTCACGGCGATCCTGCCGAGCATCCCGCCGCGGATCGCATCGTGGACGAGCTTGGAACGAAAGGCCTGGGCGAAGCCCTCCCGCTGCAGGGCCTGCTCGTCCGTGTCCATCGAGAAGGAGATGTCGACGGCGACGACGAGGGCGAGGTCGACCTCCGTCTCGGCCTGAGCCGCGTTGGGCGCAGCCAGAAGCGCCCAGAGACAAGCCAGTCCCGCGGCAAGGCGGATGAAGCCGGAACGAACCATCGGTATCTCCTTGTCGGGAGCCGGGTTGGTCTTCGAAGTGTGCCAGCTTCTGAAAGTAAGGCAAGGAGAGGCCGGGACCAGGGGGCCTATGAACGCTTGCGTTCCACAAGATCGAGCGCGGCTTGGAAGGCGCCTTCGGCATCCAGATGCGTCGTGTCGAGGGTCATGGCGTCCGCGGCGGCTTTCAGCGGGGCGGTGCTGCGGTTCATGTCGCGCTCGTCCCGGCGGCGAATGTCCACGAGAATGGTCTCGTATTCCGCCTGCTCGCCCCGGCTCAACAGCTCCCGGTGACGGCGCCGCGCCCGCTCCTCGGGTGCTGCGGTGATGAAGAGCTTCACCTGGGCATCGGGGCAGACCACCGTCCCGATGTCCCGTCCATCCAGCACGGCGCCCGGTTGCTGGGCGGCGAACTGGCGCTGGAAGGCGAGCAGGGCATCCCGCACCGGCTGATAGGCGGAGACCACGGACGCGGCCTCGCCCATGGCGGCACCGCGCAGGCGGGAATCGTCCTCCAGGTGGCGGACGTCCAAGTTCTGGGCTATCTGCGTCGCGGCGTCCCGGTCGGCGAGCGGGATGTCCTGATCCATGAGCACGCGGGCGACGGCCCGGTAGAGCAGGCCGGTGTCGAGATGGGCGAAGCCGTAATATTCGGCCAGGCGCTTGCCCAGGGTACCCTTGCCCGAGGCGGCGGGACCGTCGATGGCGATGATCATAGGCTTCCTCAATCCTGGATCGTGGCGCCAAGCTCGCGCATGAGCGGGATGAAGGAAGGGAAGCTCGTCGCGATCATGGCGCCGTCGTCGACCGTCATCGGCTGGGCCGTCGCCAGCCCCATGACCAGGAACGACATGGCGATGCGGTGGTCGAGATGGGTCGCCACCGGATTGCCGCCGCCGCGGACCTTGCCGGCCGAGCCATGGACGAGGAGGTCGTCGCCCTGGATCTCATGCTCGATGCCGGCCTCCGCGAGTCCGGCCGCAACGGCCGCGAGGCGGTCGGATTCCTTCACGCGCAGTTCGTGGAGCCCCTGCATGCGGGTCGTGCCTTCGGCGAAGGAGGCCGCGACCGCCAGGATCGGGTACTCGTCGATCATGGCCGGGGCCCGGGCATGGGGAACCGTGACCCCGGTGAGGCGGCTGTGGCGGACTCGCAGGTCCGCGACCGTCTCGCCGCCCTCGTCCCGCTCGTTCAGGCGCTCGATGGAGGCTCCCATCTCGATCAGGGTCGTGATGAGCCCGGTGCGCAGGGGGTTCATCATCACGCCCTCGATCACCACGTCCGACCCAGGGGTGATCAGGGCCGCCACCAGAGGGAAGGACGCAGAGGAGGGGTCGGTCGGCACCACGATATCCGTGCCGCGCAGCTCGGGCTGGCCCTGGAGGGTGATGGCTCGGCCGTCGGCGCCGTGAGGGGCGATTTCGACGCTGGCCCCGAAATGGCGCAGCATCCGCTCCGTGTGGTCGCGGGTCGCCTCGCGCTCGATGACGGTGGTCCGGCCGGGGGAGTTGAGGCCGGCGAGCAGGATCGCCGACTTGATCTGAGCCGAGGCCGCCGGGGTCTCGTAGGTGATCGGGATAGTCTCTTTCGGGCCGCGCAAGGTCAGCGGAACCCGTCCGCCCTCCGCCTCGCTCACCACACTCACGCCCATACGGGTCAGCGGGTCGAGGATCCGGCGCATGGGGCGCTTACGCAGGGAGGCGTCGCCATCGAAGGTCGAGGTGATCGGGTGGCTTCCGGCCACGCCCATCATGAGGCGCGAGCCGGTGCCCGCATTGCCGAAATCGAGAACGTCCTTGGGCTCCGTTAGGCCGCCGATGCCCACGCCCACGATCCGCCAGCGACCGGGGGCCTCGCGGGTAATGGTGGCTCCGAGCGCCCGGCAGGCTTCCGCGGTGCGCAGCACGTCGTCACCCTCGAGCAGCCCCTCGACCCGGGTCTCGCCGATCGAGAGCAGCCCGAAAATCATGGAACGGTGCGAGATCGATTTGTCGCCCGGGACGCGGATGCGCCCCTTCAGGGGCGTTCCAGACCTGCTGGCGACCGGGGATGGCGATCCGTGCGCGTGCGACATTTTCGGGTTCCTTGAGACTTCTTATCCGGGCGGGCTCCTAACACGGGGTTTTCCCGCCGTCACGCGCAAGCTGGCGCAGGCCCGGAGCTCTCTTGCAATTTCCTATTTGACAAGGCATCCCCTCACGACTAACGGAGCGTTCCCAACCATTCACTTCCAAAGGCAATCACCCGTGGCCAAACCGGAACTCGGCTTGAAGCGCCAGTGCATGAGCTGCGGCGCAAAATTCTACGATCTCAACAGGGACCCGGCCGTCTGCCCGAAATGCGGCACGGTGTTCCAGGCGACGGCTCTGAGCCGGGTTGCTGCTCCCGTGGTGGCCCGCGCCGCCACCCCCGACGACGACGAGACCGAAATCGAATCGACCGGGCCGGAAATGGTCTCCCTCGACGAGGTCGAGGCCGGTGAGAACGAGAAGGACATCCCGGTCGACGACGATATCGACGTGGGCGACGATGTGGCCGATGACGACACCTTCCTCGAGGACGAGGAAGAAGGCGACGACGACGTGTCGGACCTGATCGACAGCGATCTGGAAGACGACGAAGAGGCTTGAACCTCGAAGCAGAGGCGACTATAGAGACGCCTCTGCCGAAACAGCAGACCGCTGCGGTGCCCAACCACCGTGGATTCAAATGGGGCCATAGCTCAGCTGGGAGAGCGCTTGCATGGCATGCAAGAGGTCGGCGGTTCGATCCCGCCTGGCTCCACCAAATTCCAAAAAAAGCCGCCGCTCAGGCGGCTTTTTTGTTGCGAGAACTCATCCGGAATGCCGGGATCTACTTCTAAAGCATAGGATTTGGACCAATCATTCGTCCTTTTTCTCATGGAGCGGATGATGATCTTCATTTTTAGTCGCAGCGCCTTAAGCTAAGGCAGTGTCCTTTAGCCACCGAAAGCGGGAACGATGACGCGCGTCCAGACGAACGGCCTCCAGGTCGCACCGGTTCTTCACGATTTCATCGAACGGGAGGCGCTTGCCGGCACGGGGCTGTCGAGCGCCGTCTTCTGGAGCGGCCTGGCCGGGCTCGTCCGGGACTTCGCGCCGCGGGACAGGGAGCTCCTCGCCGTCCGGGACAAGATCCAGGCCCAGATCGACGAATATCACCGCAACCGGGCCGGCAAGGCCTTCGACCAAGCGGATTACGAGCGCTTCCTGCGCGACATCGGCTACGTGCTGCCCGAGCCGGAGGACTTTGCCGTCCAGACGCAGCATGTGGACGACGAGATCGCCCGGATCGCCGGCCCACAGCTCGTGGTGCCCGTCTCCAATGCCCGCTATGCGCTCAATGCCGCTAATGCCCGCTGGGGCAGCCTCTACGATGCGCTCTACGGCACCGACGCCATTCCCGATGAGGACGGCGTGACCCGGTCGGGCGGCTACAACAAGGCCCGCGGCGCCAAAGTGGTGGAGCGTGCCCGCGAGGTGCTGGACCGGGCGGCGCCGCTCGCCGGAGGAAGTCACCGGGATGCCATCGCCTACGCCGACCAGGGCGGGGCCCTCGTTGTGACGCTCCAGGACGGCACCGAGACCGGCCTGATCGATCCGACCCAGTTCATCGGCTACCAGGGCGAGGCGGCCAATCCGACCTCCGTACTCCTGCGCCACAACAACCTGCACCTGGACATCCGGATCGACCGCTCCCATCCGATCGGCGCCGAGGATCCGGCCGGCATCGCCGACGTGGTGCTGGAATCGGCCGTCTCTACCATCATGGACCTGGAGGACTCGGTTGCGGCGGTGGATGCGGAGGACAAGGTGCAGGTCTACCGCACGTGGCTCGGGCTCATGAAGGGCGATCTCGCGGAGAGCTTCGAGAAGGGTGGCAGGACGATCGAGCGCCGCCTCAACCCGGACCGCGTCTACACCATGCCGAACAGCGGCGAGCTGCGCCTGCACGGGCGCAGCCTCATGCTGGTGCGCAATGTCGGCCACCACATGTTCACCGATGCGGTCTTGGACGAGGAAGGGCAGGAGATTCCCGAGACCATCCTCGATGCCGTCGTCACCTCGCTGATCGCCATCCACGACCTCAAGGGTCAGGGGCCGATCCGCAACAGCCGCGCGGGCTCTGTCTATATCGTGAAGCCCAAGATGCACGGACCGGACGAGGTCGCCTTTGCCAACGACCTGTTTGCTGCCGTCGAGGACATGCTGGGGCTCACGCGCAACACGCTGAAAATGGGCATCATGGACGAGGAGCGGCGCACCTCGGTCAACCTCAAGGCCTGCATCAAGGCTGCAAGCGAGCGTATCGTGTTCATCAACACGGGCTTCCTGGATCGCACCGGCGACGAGATCCACACCTCCATGGAAGCCGGTCCCATGATCCGCAAGAACGACATGAAGTCGACCGCTTGGATCAAGGCCTACGAGGACAACAACGTGGATGTGGGCCTCGCCTGCGGCCTGCCCGGCAAGGCGCAGATCGGCAAGGGCATGTGGGCGGCGCCCGACAAGATGGCCGACATGCTCTCCCAGAAGATCGGCCATCCGCAGGCCGGCGCCAGCACCGCCTGGGTGCCGTCGCCCACCGCCGCGACGCTCCATGCGCTGCATTACCATGAGATCGACGTTCCCGTGCGCCAGGAGGAGTTGAAGGAGCGTCCACGCGCGAAGCTCTCCGACATCCTGACCATTCCGGTGTCGCAATCGAACTGGGCCCCGGATGCGGTGCAGCAGGAACTCGACAACAATTGCCAGGGCATTCTCGGCTACGTGGTGCGCTGGGTCGACCAGGGGGTCGGCTGCTCCAAGGTGCCTGACATCCACGATGTCGGGCTGATGGAAGACCGCGCGACCTTGCGCATTTCGAGCCAGCACCTTGCCAACTGGCTGCGCCACAGCATCGTGTCGAAGGACCAGGTGATGGAGACCCTGCGCCGCATGGCGGCGGTGGTGGACCGGCAGAACGGAGGGGATCCGCTCTATCGCCCGATGACGCCCAAATTCGAGGGGCCCGCTTGGAACGCCGCCTGCGATCTGATCTTCAAGGGTGCAGAACAGCCCAACGGCTATACCGAATGGATCCTGCACGCCCGGCGCCGCGAGGCCAAGGCCGCAGGAGCGCCGGACCGCGCTGAGGAAAGCGGCGTTAGAACGAAGAGGAAATAGAGCGAAAAGGGCGTCATGGTCGCGGCGCCCTTTTCGTTCAATCGTTCTGATCGGCCGTGGCAGGCGCGAGCGCATCGACCGTGCCGCCGATCAGGTTGCGGCTCAGAAGATGCTCGGTCGTGAGCGCAAAGCGAACGGGCGTGAGATTCGCCGGCAGGGCCGCGATCCAGTCCTTCAGCCGGCGCGCGGCCGCGAGGGCCTCATCCCGCTCCACCGCCCTGAAGCGCACGCTCGTGCCCGGGCGCAACTGCGCGAAACGCGCAAGGTCCGCGCTGATCACGGTGGCGATTTTCGGGTAGCCTCCGGCCGTCTGGCGGTCGCGCATCAGCACGATGGGCTGGCCGCTGCCCGGCACCTGAATATGGCCGTCCACGATGCCGTCCGAGACGATGTTGAAACCCTTGGCGTGCTCAAGGCGCGGTCCGCTGAGCTGGAATCCCATTCGGTCAGCCTGCGGGCTGACGGTGAATTCACTTTCCAGGAGCAAGGAAATAGTTTCCAGCGTGAAATAATCGTCCTGCGGACCCATCATCACGCGGATCGGGCCGCTCTCCTCCAGAGGATCGACCGGCAGCTGCATCGGCTCGCGATCCTGGGCTTCGGCCCGACAGGGAAGGCGATCTCCCGCCTTGAGCGGGGCTCCCTTCAGGCCGCCGAGCCGGGAGCGCAGATGAAATGACAGGCTCCCGAGCTCTGGCTCGACGGCAAAGCCTCCGGCCACGGCGAGGTAAGCGAAGGTGCCGTTTCGCGGATGCCCCACCTCCAGGCTCTGCCCTTCTTGGAGGAACACCGAGGTCTGGGGAGCGACAGGTGTTCCGTCGATGCTCAAGATGCAGCCTGCGCCGACAAGCGCCACATGAAGATCTCCGCCCTCGCAGGTGAAGCCGCCGCCGAGATTCATGAACTCGATGGCCGCAGTCTCCGGTGGATTGCCGACGAGCGCATTCGCCATGGCCAGCGCCCGACGGTCCATGGCGCCAGAAGGGGAGACACCGAAGCCCTGGTAGCCGATGCGCCCGCGGTCCTGCAGGGAGGTCATCGGACCGCAGGATGTCACCACAAGGCTCGTCATCGGCGCACCTCCTCGGCCACGGGGTCGCCCGCCCGAACGGCCTTCTCCAAAGCCTCCCAGCGCGAGGCATCGACAGGCTCGAACACGATCTCGTCGCCGGCCGCGAACAGGAAGACCGGATCGCGTCCCGGCGCATAGGGCCGAACGGGCGTCAGGCCCAGATTGTGCCAGCCGCTCGGCATGTCCATGGGGGCGATGCCCGCCTGCTCGCCGCCGATCATGATCGTGCCGGCCGGGATCTTGGCGCGCGGATGGAGGCGGCGCGACGTGGCGATTCGCTTGTCGAGACCGCCGAGATAGGTGAAGCCCGGCAGGAAGCCGATCATGTAGATGCGGTAGATTGCCGACGAATGGATCTCGATCACCTGGTTCGGGGTCAGGCCGTGCAGGCTCGCCACTTCCTCGAGATCGATGCCGTACTCGCCGCCATAGACGACCGGCACGCGCCAGCGCCGGCCGACCGCGTTGTGGGGCGCAAGATCCTTCGTCGCCTCGCTCAGGAGCCTGACCAGGGCATCGTAATCGGTTGCAACCGGATCGAATTGGACGGTGAGGGAGCGATAGGTCGGCACTGTTTCGATCAGGCCGGCCGGGGGGCTGGCTCGGATGATGTCATCCAGGGCCAGAACCAGGCCGTTGATGTCTGGATCGATCGTTGTGCCGAACTCGACAGTCACGGCGCTGTCGCCGCAGGGAAGTATTTTCGGTGTCGGCACGATGCACCTGTTGACGTTCCGGACGGCCCGGTATCCCGCATCTCATATTGCGGGCGATCCGGCAACGGGGCCGTGATCCCATGGGCCATGCATCGGGAGCAGATGAGGGCCCTGCCTGAGGATCAGCCCGCCATGCTTCTTTTTGCTAGGCTCAACCTCGCGATACCCTTCGTGCTATGCCAACTGTGAGATGACGCCTGAAGCCCAGGCCCAAGCGGAGTAGATCATGATTTTGACATCCAAGACAGCGGTCGTGACGGGCTCGACCAGCGGCATCGGCCTCGCCATTGCCCGGGCTCTCGCCAAGGAGGGGGCCAATGTGGTCATCAACGGCTTCGGCGATGCGGGCGAGATCGAGACGACGCGTGCCGGCATCGAGAGCGAGTTCGGCGTCAAGGCGGTCTATTCGCCGGCCGACATGTCGAAGCCGCACGAGATCGAGGAGATGATCCGCCTCGCTGAGCGGACCTTCGGCGGCGTCGACATCCTCGTCAACAATGCGGGCATTCAGTTCGTCTCACCGGTGGAAAACTTCCCGGTCGAGAAGTGGGACCAGATCATCGCCATCAATCTCTCATCCGCCTTCCACGCGATCCGCGCCGCGGTGCCGGGCATGAAGGCCCGCAAATGGGGCCGCATCATCAACACGGCCTCGGCCCATTCCCTCGTCGCCTCGCCGTTCAAGTCGGCCTATGTGGCGGCCAAGCACGGCATCGCCGGCCTCACCAAGACGGTGGCGCTGGAAGTGGCGACCGACGGCATCACCGTCAACTGCATCAGCCCCGGCTATGTGTGGACGCCCCTCGTCGAGAAGCAGATCCCCGACACCATGAAAGCGCGCAACATGACCAAGGAGCAGGTGATCAACGACGTGCTCCTGGAAGCCCAGCCCACCAAGCAGTTCGTGACCGTCGACCAGGTGGCGGCGCTGGCCGTGTTCCTGTGTTCCGACGCGGCGAGCCAGATGTCCGGCGCCAACCTGTCGATGGACGGCGGTTGGACGGCGAAGTAGGGCATGTCGTCATTCTGGCTTCCGCTTTGCTATGCCCGGAATGAACCCTCTCCCGTCATCACCGGCCTTGTGCCGGTGATCTCGATCAGAGAAGCGCAGCGCCTTTCCGATCGGGATGGCCGGAACAAGCCCGGCCATGACATGGAGGGGTTCGAGAGTATTCTGCAGCTCCGCTAACGCGGATCTAGGATGACAGGAAACATCACCCTCGCGCGAAAAAATCCGTCGCCTCGATGAGGTGATGGGTGATGCCCGGCTCGCTCACCGCGTGGCCCGCATCCGGTACCATGATGAACTGTGCTTCGGGCCAGGCCTTGTGCAGATCCCAGGCGGTCTTGGGCGGCGTAGCGATGTCGTAGCGGCCCTGGATGATCACGCCGGGAATGCCCTTCAGGCGACGGGCGTTGCGGATGAGTTGCCCGTCCTCGAACCAGCCTTCGTTGACGAAGTAGTGGTTCTCGATCCGCGCGAACGCAATGGCATAATGCTCGTCGCCGAACTGGTCGCTGTACTCCTGGTTGTGCAGGAGCGTGATGGTCTCGCCCTCCCACAGGCTCCAGGCCCGCGCAGCCTTCGCCTGGACGGCGGGATCGGGATCGATCAGGCGTTTGCGATAGGCGGCCATCAGGTCGCCGCGCTCCTCCTCCGGGATCGGAGCGAGGAATCCCTCCCATTTGTCCGGGAAGATCCAGGAGGCTCCCTCCTGGTAGTACCAGTGCAGCTCCGGGCGACGTAAGGTGAAGATCCCGCGCAGCACCAGCTCGCTCACGCGCTCCGGATGGGTCTCGGCATAGGCGAGAGCCAGGGTCGAGCCCCAGGACCCTCCGAAGACCATCCACTTGTCCACACCGATCATGGCGCGCAGGCGCTCGATATCGGCCACCAGATGCCAGGTGGTGTTGGCGTCAAGGCTCGCATAGGGCGTCGAGCGTCCGCAGCCGCGCTGATCGAAGAGCAGGATGCGGTACTTGTCCGGATCGAACAGGCGGCGCTGGGTCGGCGTGCAGCCGCCGCCCGGGCCGCCGTGAAGAAAGACGACGGGTTTGCCTTTCGGATTCCCGCACAATTCCCAATAGACCCGATGGCCGTCGCCCACATCGAGCATGCCGTGATCGTAGGGCTCTATTTCGGGGTAGAAGGTGCGCATCGTCGAGCTCCAGCAGAGGAAGCTATCCATAGCCGGGGGAGGCGGCCGTGTCAGCCAGCCTATGACTTCCTAAGCCGGCTTCGAACCCTCTAGCGCGTCGTTCAACTGTCATATAGTTTTGCAACTGGGGAACATGGGTAAAAGCCCAACCACATGGAGGATGAGGATGTTGACCAAACGCGCCGGCCTGAAGCTGGCTACGGCTCTTGCCGCTCTCATGGTCTTTGGCTCGGCTGAGGCCGCCGAGAAGCTGCGGCTCCTGACCTGGGCCGATTACGTTCCGAAAGACGTGATGGAGCAGTTCACGAAGGAGACCGGCATCGAGGTCGAGGTTACACTGTCGAACAACGAGGAGATGATCTCCAAGCTGCGCGCCACACAGGGCGCCGGCTTCGACCTCGTCCAGCCTAGCCAGGACCGCATCGCCGGCCCGCAGACGGAATTCGGCATCTACAAGCCGCTCGATCTCTCGAAGATCAAGTCCGACCTCTTTATCGCCTCCATGCTGGAAGCGACCAAGAAGAACACCACCGTGGACGGCAAGGTCTACGGCGTTCCCCACATCTGGGGCACGGACGGCCTCATCGTGAACACCAAGGCCGCCCCGAAGGTCGCGGATTACAACGATCTCTGCGATGCCGCGATCGCCGGCAAAGCCAGCTTCCGCGCCAAGCGCCCGTCGCTCATCGCCTTTGCCTTCGCCAACGGCATGGATCCCTTCGCATCCTACAAGGACCCGAAGGCCTACACGGCCATGATGGAGAAGGTCGGCGCCAAGCTGGCCGAGTGCAAGAAGAGCGTGAAGTTCTTCTGGGACGGCAAGGACCAGCTTCTCAACGCCATCCGGTCCGGTGAAGTTGTGGCCGCCATGGCCTGGGACACCGGTGGCTGGAAGCTCAACTCCGAGAACGCCGACATCAAGTTCATCGCGCCCAAGTCCGGCGCTCTGGGCTGGGTCGACACCTTCGCGATCCCCGCCAAGGGCCGCAACGACGAGGCCGCTTACAAGTGGATCAACTTCAACATGAAGCCTGAGATCGCCGCGAAGGTCGCTGCGACCGCTGGCAACTTCACGGCTTCAAACGGCGCTGACAAGCTCATGCAGGGCAAGCTGAAGGACCAGTTCGCCGAAAGCTTCCCCAAGGCCGCCATCGACAACATCAAGTGGTATCCGGCGGTGCCGGCCGGCATCGAGGAGATCGAGGGCAAAATCCTCGACCGCCTGAAGGCCGGCTCGTAAGCTTCCACTTCGATCAACAAACCTCCCCCGGTAAGCATCGGACCCAAAAGTGGCCTCCACTTTTGGGATCCATTCGATGCTCTTTTTGAAGAGCGCATCATTCGCGCGGAAAACCGGTATCCACTTTTCCGCACAATGCGCTTGCCCGGGGATGTCTATTTCTGTGTTTGTTTCGGCAGCGTCATGGCCCCTTCCACCGATCTCGACATCATCAACGTCACCAAGCGCTTCGGCAGCCACGCTGCCGTCGATGACGTGACGTTCAGCGTCGTTCCCGGCGAGTTCTTCTCGATCCTCGGCCCGTCCGGCTGCGGCAAGACCACCCTGATGCGCATGATCGCGGGGTTCGAGCACCCGACATCCGGCGACATCCGCATCCGCGGGCAGTCGATGATCGGCGTTCCGGCCAACAGGCGCCCCGTCAACATGGTGTTCCAGAGCCTCGCGCTCTTTCCCATGATGAGCGTGGGCGAGAACGTGGCCTACGGTCTCACCTGCCGTGGCATGCCTCGTGAGGATGCGCAGGAGCGCGCCAACCGCATGCTGGAGCGCGTCGGCCTCAAAGGTTTCGGGAACCGTCGCGTGACGGCATTGTCGGGAGGCCAGCGGCAGCGTGTGGCCATCGCCCGCTGTCTCGTGCTCGAGCCTACGCTCGTGCTCCTCGACGAGCCGCTCGGCGCGCTTGATCTCAAGCTGCGCGAGCACATGAAGATCGAGCTGAAGCAGTTGCAGAGCACCTTCAACACCACCTTCGTCTACATCACGCACGACCAGTCCGAAGCGCTCGTCATGTCCGACCGCATCGCGGTGATGAACCAGGGACGTTTCGAGCAGGTGGGAAGCCCGCGAGAACTCTATCACATACCGGCCACGCCCTTCGTGGCGAGCTTCGTCGGCGAGACGAACCGCCTGCAGGGCGAGATCGTCTCGTCGTCCGATGGAACCGTCGCCCTGCAACTGCCCTCGGGCATGGTCACTCAAGGAACGGGCCGTGTTCCGCAGAAGGCAGCCGTCGCCTTCGTGCGGCCGGAATCGATTGCCCTGGCTCCGAACCAGCCGGCGTTGCGCGACCTTCCGAACCGCTTCGAGGGCCGCGTCTCGGCCGTTCTCTTTGATGGCGCCAATTCGAGCCTGCTCATCGACACCCTGGGCTTCGAGCAGCCGGTGCGCGCCGTGCTGCCGCAGGCAGGCCCGCTCGCGGGCATCGAGATTGGCGCGCCGATCCATGTGGGCTGGACAGCGGATGCGATGAAGGTCTTCGCCGCATGACCACGAAACAGGCATCGCGCATCGCGCTCTACCTGCTGCTTGCTCCGGCGATCCTGTGGCTCGGGCTCCTCATCGTGCTGCCGCATGTGGAGATCCTCGTCCTCTCCTTCAGCGAGAGGGTGGCGCCGCGGGTCTATGCCTTCGGCGTCGGCAACTACCTCGAGTTCTTCACCGAGCCGCTCTACTGGCGCACCTTCGCCCGCACGGCGCTCATGTCGATCGCGGTGACTGCGCTGACCCTGGTGCTCGCCTTTCCGATCGCGCTCTACATCGCCCGTGTGGCACAGCGACGCCTGAAGGCGATGCTGCTGCTGCTCTGCCTCCTGCCGTTCTGGGTGTCGGAACTGGTGCGCACCCTGGGGTGGATGATGCTGCTGCGGGAGACCGGCGTGATCTCCTACATGCTGCGGACGGTCGGCCTTGCCGACCAGCCGGTGGAGCTGCTCTACAATGACGGCGCGGTGATCCTCGGCCTTGTCTATGGCGGGCTGCTGTTCATGATCGTGCCGCTCGCCAACGCGCTGGAAAGCCTGGATCCCTCCGTGGTCGAGGCGGGCTTCGATCTCGGGGGCAGCCGCTGGACGGTCCTGCGCCGGATCGTCATTCCCCATGCGATGCCGGGCATCGTGGCAGGCTGCATCATCGTGTTCATGCTCACCGTCGGCAATTTCGCCACGCCGGTGCTGCTCGGGGGCAAGAACGGCCTGTGGTTCACCGAGCAGATCTACGCGCAGTTTATCACGCGCTTCAACTGGCCTCAGGGCGCGGCCTTCGGCATGCTGCTCCTGCTGCTCTCCTCCGCCATCGTGTGGCTGGGCCTGCGCCTCACCGGCCAGAGCCTCGGCTCCACCTTGAAGCAGGCCTGACGCCATGAACAGACCGTCTATCGTCTGGAAGCTCTACATCGCGGCGTTCTACATCTTCCTGTTCGCGCCGCTCCTGATCGTGGCGATCTTCGCCTTTAATTCGAGCCCCTTTCCGTCGCCGCCCTGGCGAGGCTTCACGCTCGAATGGTTCACCGGCTCGGGCGCCGTGTTCGGCAAGCCCGGTGTCCTGCTGGACCCGATCTGGCTCGACAGCATCGGCAACAGCTTCAAGGTCGCGGTCCCTGTGGCGTTGCTCGCCGTGCTCCTCGGCACGGTGAATGCCTGGGTGCTGGAGCGGGCCGAGTTCCGCGGCAAGACCGTTCTCGCCATGATGATGCTCTGGCCGCTCGTAATCCCAGGCGTGGTGCTCGGCATTTCGATCCTCGCCTTCTTCTCGCGTGTGGCCAACGGCCTTGAGGAGTGGCTTCAGACCGATCTCGATTTCCTGCGACCGGGCCTTCCGCTCGTGATCCTGGGACAGCTCTCGTTCATCCTCACGATCGCGACGCTGATCATCGCCGCGCGCCTGCGCAAGTTCGACCGGTCCCTGGAGGAGGCAGCCTTCGACCTCGGTGCCAGCCGGGCGCGGGTGCTGCGCACGATCACGTTGCCCTTTTTAAGTCCCGCGCTCATCGGGGCCGGGCTCGTGGCCATGCTCATGTCGTTCGAGAACTTCAACACGACCCTGATGCTCGTCGGGTCCGAGCCGCCGCTGCCGATCACCATGTATGGTCAGATGCGCGAGGGCGCGACGCCGGCGATCAACGCGGTGAGCCTGCTGCTGATGCTGGGCGTCGGCGGGATCGCGAGTATCTTCGCGCTGACAGCGAAGGCGGAACGTTGAGGGACTACACTCGTCGTCACCGGCCTTGTGCCGGTGATCTCGATGCTGTGAAGCGTCGCACTTTTCCTGATCGGGATGGCCGGCACAAGGCCGGCCATGACGTAGTGGCTGTCATCCCCGGCGAGCGAAGCGAGGGAAGGGGATCCACCTACACTCTCGGCGCCATGGATTCCGTTCCCCCTTCGCTACGCTCCCGCGGGGAATGACACCAGTAGACAACCGACAATCCCGAACCGCTCACCGTCCCCAGGTGCGCTCCAGAACGTTCACCCAGTTCTCGTAGCAGAGCTTGCGCAGGGTCGTGTCGTCGTAGCCGTGGCGGCGCATGGCGTCGACGAGGCGGGGCAGGCCGCGCACGTCGCCGATCTCGGCCGGGATGGTGGCGCCGTCGAAATCGGACCCGAGGCCGACGCCGTCGACGCCCACATGCTCGATCAGGTGGTCCATGTGGCGGATCATCTCCTCCAGCGGCGTGTCGTCGTTGCGCTGGCCGTCGGGGCGGATGAAGGAGGTGGCGAAGTTCACGCCCACCATGCCGCGGCTCTCGCGGATGGCGGCGAGCTGCTTGTCGGTGAGGTTGCGCGAGTGCTGACAGATCTCCCACGCGTTGGAATGGGTGGCGACGAGCGGCGCATCGGAGAGCCGGGCCACGTCCCAGAAGCCCTTCTCGTTCAGGTGCGAGAGGTCGATCATAATCTTCAGCCGGTTGCAGGCGCGCACCAGCGCGAGGCCGCGATCGGTGAGGCCCGGACCCGTGTCCGGCGTTGAGGGATAGCTGAACGGCACCCCATGGCCGAAGATGTTGGGCCTGCTCCAGACCGGTCCGATGGAGCGCAATCCGCTCTCGTAGAGCACGTCGAGCATGTGCAGCTCAGGATCGATGCCTTCCGCGCCCTCGATGTGCAGGATGGCGGCGAGCTTCCCGGTGTCGATGCAGTGGCGGATGTCGGCGGCCGAGCGGACGATCTTCACCTCGCCCTTCGAGGCGCGCTCGATGCGGATGAGGAGCGAGGCCATGTGTACGGTGACTTGCTGGCTTGTCGCCAGGGACAGCTGCGGCGGCAGGGGCACGTCGTAGCGCGACTGGGTCATCATCGCATCCACGTCGATGCCGACGCTGTCGGACGGCACGTAGACGGCGAAGAAGCCGCCAATGAGGCCGCCTTCCTTCATTCGCGGCCAGTCGAGGTGTCCGATGTTGTCGCCCTCCAGGAAAGCCTGTTCCGGCTGGATCTTGCCGCGCATGAGGCGGAGGAGGACGTCGTTATGGCCGTCGAAGACCGGCATGAGGGGGGAGCGGGACATGGATTCGTGCCAAGCAGTTGGGATGGACATTCGGGATCAGCCGGCCAGGGAGCGGACCGGCTGTTGCGCGTCTCTCGTGAAGCCCTGGCTCGCCTGGATCAGGGACTGGGTATACTCGTTCGACGCCGCACCCGAGCGCAACGCCGTGGAGGTGGTCTCCTCCACGGCCTCGCCGTGGCGCATGACCAGAAGACGCTCGCACAGATGGGCGACCACTGCGAGATCGTGACTGACCAGGATATAGGTCAGCCCCAGCCTGCGGCGCAGGTCATCGAGCAGGTTCAGGATTTCCGCCTGCACGGAAGCGTCGAGCGCCGAGGTCGGCTCGTCGAGGAGCAGAACCTTCGGGCGCAGGATCAGTGCGCGGGCGATGGCGATGCGCTGGCGCTGGCCGCCGGAGAGCTGGTGCGGATAGCGGAACCGGAAGGAGGGACCGAGGCCCACCTCGCGCAGGGCCTGAAGAATGCGCGCCTCGGCGTCCTTCTCGCCATGAATGGCCAGAGGCTCGGACAGGGTGCGGTCGACCGTATGGCGCGGATGGAGCGAGGCGTAGGGGTCCTGGAAGACCATCTGGACCGTGCGGTAAAACGCCTTGCCGCGTGGTGTGGTGACTTCCTTGCCGTCGACGAGCACGCGTCCGGCCGTGATCGGCGCCAGGCCGCAGATGGCGCGCAGCACCGTCGATTTGCCGGAGCCGGATTCGCCCACGAGCCCGTAGGCCGCGCCGGGCTCCACGTGGAAGCTCACGTCCTTGACCGCATCGACCCTGAGGCGGCCCGTGCCGAAGACGACTTGAAGGTTCTGGATATCGAGCATCGGATCTTTCCCCTGTCACTGCGCCCAGGCGGGATCGCGGTTCAGGGTGGGGAGGGGGCGAACATCGTCCTTCAGCGTCGGCAGGCAGCGCATCAACCCTTGAGTATAGGGATGCTTCGCCTCACGCAGGTTCTTCGCCTCCAGTTCCTCGACCACGCGCCCGGCATACATCACCAGCACCCGGTCGCAGAAGGAGGAGACGAGCTTGAGGTCGTGCGAGATGAAGATGAGTCCCATGCCGCGCTCGGTGACGAGCTCGTCGAGGATGCGCAAGACCTCCATGGACACGGTGACGTCGAGGGCCGAGGTCGGCTCGTCGGCGATCAGCAGGTCGGGGTCGGTCACGAGCATCATGGCGATCATGGCGCGCTGGCCCATGCCGCCCGACACCTCGTGCGGATAGAGCGAGAAGACGCGGGCCGGATCGCGCATCTTCACGGCCTCGAGCATGGCAAGCGCCTTGTCGCGCGCCTCTCCACGGCCGGCCCTAGCATGGGCTTGATAGGCCTCGATGATCTGCTCGCCGATAGTCATGACCGGGTTCAGCGAGTATTTCGGGTCCTGCATTACCATGCTGATGCGCCCGCCGCGCAAGGTCCGCAGGGTCCGCTTCGAAGCGGTCAGCAGATCGATCCCGTCGAAGGCGAGGCGCTTGGCCGTGACCTCGCCCGGGGGAGGGGTGAGCCCGAGGATCGCGCGCCCCGTCTGCGACTTGCCGGAGCCCGACTCGCCCACGATGCCGAGGCGCTCGCGGCCGAGCTGAAAGGACACGCCGCGCACCGCTTCCACCGTGCCGGTGCGCAGATGAAAGCGGACGCGCAGATCGTCGACGTCGAGAAGCGGCTTGGTCATTTGGCGGCCTTCGGATCGAGGACGTCACGCAGGCCGTCGCCGAGCAGATTGAAGCCAAGGCTCACCACGAAGATGGCCAGACCCGGCATGGCGGCGACCCACCATTGATCGATGAGGTAGTTGCGGCCGGTGGCCACCATGGCGCCCCATTCCGGCATCGGCGGCTGTGCGCCGAGACCGAGGAAGCCCAGGCCCGCCGCGGTCAGGATGATCCCGGCCATGTCGAGCGTCACGCGCACGATGAGCGACGAAACGCACAAGGGCACCACATGGCCCAGGATAATGCGTGGCGTGGATGCGCCCTGCAGCTTCACGGCCGCGATGAAATCGCTGTTGCGGATCATCAGCGTCTCGGCGCGTGCGATGCGGGCATAGGGCGGCCAGGACGTGATCGCGATGGCGATGATGGCGTTCTCGATGCCGGGACCTAAGGCCGCCACGAAGGCGAGTGCCAGGACGAGGCGCGGGAAGGCGAGGAAGATGTCGGTGATCCGCATCAGCACCGTGTCGACCCAGCCGCCGAGATAACCCGACACCGTGCCGACGAAGAGGCCGATCGGCGTTGCGATCAGGGCCACCAGCACCACGACGAGGAGTGTGATGCGCGAGCCGTAGACCACGCGGGAGAAGATGTCGCGCGCTTGGTCGTCCGTGCCGAACCAGTAGGATTCGCTCGGCGGCAGCAGGCGCTGGGTGCGCAGGTCCCCGCCGGCGACCGGCGAATAGGGCGCGATGAAATCGGCAAAGATCGCTACGAGGATCAGCAGGATGACGATGCCCAGGCCGATGACTGCGAGCGGATTGCGGGAGAAGGCGCGCCAGCCGAGATAGAAGCGGCCGAGCCGTGCCTGCCAGCGGGAATGCGGCTCTGCGGAGAGCAGCCAGGCGCGAAGGCCTGCGGGTTGTTCAGCAAGAGGGCTGCTGGCCATCAGCGGGTCCTCGGATCAAGCAAGCGGTAGAGCAGGTCGGAGACCAGGTTGAGCAGCACGAAGACGGTTCCGATCACGAGGGTTCCGCCGAGCACCGCGTTCATGTCCGCGTTCTGCAGGGAATTGGTGATATACTGGCCGAGCCCCGGCCAGGCGAAGACCGTTTCGGTGAGCACCGAGCCTTCGAGCAGGTTGGCGTAGGAGAGGGCGATCACGGTGACGAGGGGCACGGCCGCATTGCGCAGGGCATGGCGCCAGATCACGCGTATCTCGGACAGACCCTTCACCCGCGCGGCGATCACGTATTCCTGCGCCAGTTCGTTGAGCATGAACGAGCGCGTCATGCGGCTGATATACGCGAGGGAGAAATAGCCGAGCAGGCAGGCGGGAAGGATGACGTGCGAGACCGCGTCCCAGAAGGCATCCCACTGCCCCTGCATGGCGGTGTCGAGCAGCACGATTCCCGTGACGGGCGTGTAGAGATAGGAATAAGTCACGTCGATGCGCCCGGGCCCTGCGACCCAGCCGAGCTTAGCGTAGAACAGCAGCAGGCCCATCAAGCCGAGCCAGAAGATCGGCACCGAATAGCCGACGAGGCCGAGCACGCGCACGAACTGGTCGATGAAGGTGCCGCGCTTGACCGCCGCCAGAACGCCGAGCGGGATGCCTACGAGGACGCCGATGATCGTGCCGAGGGTCGCGAGTTCGAGCGTCGCCGGGAACACGTTGACGATGTCAGTCATCACCGGGTTGGTGGTGAGGACCGAATTGCCGAAATCGCCGGTCGCGGCCTTCTTCACGTAGATGACGAACTGCTCGATCAGGGGCCGGTCGAGGCCGAGCTCCTGACGGACTCGCTCGTAGACATGGGCCGGCGCCCGGTCGCCGACGACGGCGATGACGGGATCGATGGGAACGACGCGGCCGATGAAGAAGGTGACGGCCACGAGGCCGAGGAGGGTCGTGGCCAGGACGATGACGAACTGGACGACTTTCTTAAGGAAGGAGCGGAGGGCACCGACGTGCCCTCCGCCCCCGTTCATGACTGCTGAAACCATCGAAGCGTCAGTTCTTCTTGGCCTGTGACACGTCGTTGTCGCTGAAGGACGGGCCGAGGACGAAGTCGCTCACGTTCTTGCGCACGGCAGCCACTTCGGTCTGCTGCAGGAAGATCACGAACGGACCGTCGTCGAGAACGGCCTTCTGGAGGTCCTTGTACATCTGCGCGCGCTTCTCTGCATCGCGCTCCATCACGGCCGCGCGGGTCTTGGCAGTCAGCGGGCCCGGATCCCAAGCATTGCGCCAGGCGAGCGGCTTCGCCTTCGCATTGTCCGAGTTGTCGTCGTTGGCCGCGAAAGTGTCCGCGTTGGAGTTCGGATCCTGATAGTCCGAGCCCCAGTTGCCGATGTAGATGTCGTGCTGGCGAGCGCGGTACTTGGTCAGAGCCTGCTTCGAGTCCATCGGCAGGATCTCGAGCTTGATGCCGGCCTGCGCGAAGGTCGATTGCATGGCCTGGGCGATCCCGGTGATCTCGGAGGTGGAGCGGGTGTCCATCGTGACAGAGAAGCCGTCCTTCAGGCCGGCCTTGGCGAGGAGTTCCTTCGCCTTGGCGACATCGAGCTTGTATGGGTTGTTGGTCTCGGCGCCGAGGAAGCCCTTGGGTAGGAAGTTCTGGTGAACGTCGCCCTTGCTCTTCATGATCGTGTCGGCGATCGCCTGATAGTCGACGAGATATTTCAGGGCCTGGCGAACCTCGGGCTTGGCCAGGTTCGGGTTCTTCTGGTTGAGGCCGAGATAGTAGACCGTGCCCTTGGGACCGCTCTGGATCTTGATGTCCTGGTTCTTGGACACCGCGGCGATCTCTTCCGGATTCAGGTTGCGCGCCACGTCGATGTCGCCCTTCTCGAGCAGGAGGCGCTGGCTCGCGGTTTCCTTGATGTGGCGGAAGATCACGCGGGCGAGAGGGGTCTTCTTCTCGTAGTTCGGGTTGCGCTCAAGAACGAGGACCTCATTGGCCTTCCAGTCGCGCATGATGTAGGGGCCGGAGCCGGCATACTTGGTCTTCAGCCAGTTATAGCCGAAGTCGCCGTCCTTCTCGTTCTGGACCAGCAGCTTCTTGTCGACGATCGAGGCGACCGAGTTGCCGAGGCAGTAGAGAACGAGGGTCGGCGCGTAGGCCTTGTCGACCTCGAAGGTCATCTCCAGCGGGCCGGTCTGCTTGACCTTGTCCTTCACGTTGTCCTTCGTGAGGCCGAACTGGCCCAGGATGAAGGCCGGGGACTTGTCGAGCGCCACGGCGCGGTGGAGCGAATACACCACGTCTTCGGCCGTGATCGGATTGCCCGAGGCGAACTTGCGGTTGGGCTTGATCTTGAACGTATAGGTCTTGCCGTCGGGGGAGACGGTCCACGACTCGGCGACCTGTCCGGAGATCTTGGACACATCCTTGATGTCGTACGAGATCAGGCGCTCGTATGTATTGCCGATGATTTCGGACGCGCTGAACTCGAACACCTCGGCCGGATCCAGCGAGATGATGTCGTCGCTCTGCCAGGCCTGGACCAGGGTGTCCGGCGGGGTTGCCGCCATGACGGCGGAGAAGGAGGTCGCCATGGTGGCAACCAGTGCAGCGGATAGGAGAAATTTCGGAAGTCGCTTCATGGCCATTCCCTTCGGCGCTCGGAGCGCCTGTTGTTGCGCCAATATGAATGCAAATCACACAAGCGCTGTCGAGTCTAGCAACTGGTTTTAAACTGGCAAACAATGCGCAGGCTGCCCAAAGGGAGGGCAAGCGGCAATCCGGCTTGGCCTCCAAGGGCAAAGTGTGGCAAAGGCAGCCCGACCCTCTTTCTGGATGAACGACAGTGTCTGAAGAAGCCAAAGATACCGGGACCCAAGCGAAATCCGGTGCCAACACCATGTGGGGTGGGCGGTTCTCGACCTCGCCCAGCGCGCTCATGGAAGCCATCAACGCCTCCATCGCCTTTGACAAGCGGCTCGCCTCCCAGGACATCCAGGGCTCCATCGCCCACAGCACCATGCTGGCCAAGCAGGGGATCATCGCCGAGAGCGACCGGGATGCGATCCACCAGGGCCTCCAGCGGGTCCTCGGCGAGATCGAATCCGGCTCCTTCACCTTCTCCACGGCTCTCGAAGACATTCACATGAACGTGGAAAGCCGGCTGCGCGAGATCATCGGCGATCCGGCGGCCCGCCTGCACACGGCCCGCAGCCGCAACGACCAGGTCGCCACCGACACCCGCCTTTGGGTGCGCGAGGCCCATGACCGGACGGATGAGCAGCTGACCATCCTGATCAAGGCGCTCCTCGACAAGGCCGAGGCCCATGCCGCCACCGTGATGCCGGGCTTCACCCATCTCCAGAGCGCCCAGCCGGTGACCTTCGGGCACCACCTCATGGCCTACGTGGAGATGTTCGGCCGCGACCGCAGCCGGTTCCGCGATTCCCGCCGGCGCCTGAACGAGTGCCCGCTCGGGGCCGGCGCGCTGGCCGGGACCTCCTTCCCCATCGACCGGCACATGACCGCCAAGGCGCTGGGCTTCGATGGCCCGACCCGCAATTCGCTCGACACCGTTTCCGACCGGGACAGCCTGCTCGAGTTCATGGCAGCGGCTTCCATTTGCGCCATGCATCTGTCACGTCTGGCGGAAGAAATCATCATTTGGATGTCAGCTCCCTTCGGCTTCGTGCGCCTGCCGGACCGCTGGACCACCGGGTCCAGCATGATGCCCCAGAAGCGCAATCCCGACGCTGCCGAGCTTGTGCGTGGCAAGAGCGGTCGGGTCGTCGGCTCCCTGGTCTCGCTGCTTACCGTCATGAAGGGCCTGCCGCTCGCCTACGCGAAGGATACCCAGGAAGACAAGGAGCCGCTCTTCGACGCAGCCGACACCCTGGAGATCGTGCTCGCCGCCACCACCGGCATGATCCAGGACCTGGAGCCGGTGGCTGAACGCATGGCGGCGGTTGCGGGAGCGGGCTTCTCCACGGCGACCGATCTCGCCGACTGGTTGGTGCGCAGCCTCAACATTCCCTTCCGGGACGCCCATCACGTGACCGGGCGCATCGTCTCGGAAGCCGAGAAGCGCGGCTGCACCCTGGAGGAACTGCCCCTGGACGTCATGCAGGCGATCGAGCCGAAGATCCATCAGGGCATCTACGATGTCCTGGGCGTCGAGAACTCCGTCCGGTCCCGCACGAGCTTCGGCGGAACGTCACCGGTCCGTGTGGCCGAACAGATCGCCTGGTGGCGGGAGCGGGTCTGAACCGCCCGGTTAACCTTCGATCCTTGGGGCGTGCCGGCGCGGTCCGGTAGGCCCTTGATAGGGCCGGAGGCCATCGCCATATTGCCGAAAGCGGCTCCTTCGGGGGCCACTTGAGCGCCGCATGAGCGGGCTCAAAACCAACGAAGTGCCTCCAACCTTGGGCTTCGAACATGTCGCGTCAGTCGCCCTTCGGGCATCCGTTCCTGTTAGGCTTCGATGAAATCGAGCAGGCCCTCGACCGTGTCGCCAAGGCGGCGGGAGATGGCTATCCCCCCTACAACATCGAGCGTCTGGCTCGCACGGAACATGCTCCCGAGCGCCTTCGCATCACCCTGGCCGTCGCCGGTTTCACCCGGGATCAACTCGAGGTGACCCTGGAGGAGAACCAGCTCGTCATCCGGGGCCGTCAGTCCGACGACAAGACAAGGCACTTCCTTCATCGCGGCATCGCCGCCCGTCAGTTCCAGCGCACCTTCCTCCTCGTCGACGGCATGGAGGTCATGGGCGCAGACTTGTCCAACGGATTGTTGTCGATCGATCTCGTCCGGCCCGAGCCGGAGCGGATCGTCCGCAAGATCGATATCATCGGGTCGGACAAGGTGTGACGGCATCCGCAACAAGGAGATGTCCATGGACTTCCATATCAAAAATCATGCCGAGCCGGTTGTCGATGTGGCCGAGCTGGCCCGACTGGGTGTCGGGCAGATGGCCTATGTGAAACCGCTCGAATCCGACGAGGTGGCGCGGCTGTTCCCGCAGGCGCCGAAGCTTCAGCCCGGCATGCGGCTGTTCGCGCTCCTGTCCGCCAGCGGCGAGCCGATCCTGCTGACCGACAACCACGACGCTGCCGTGGCCAATGCCTGGGCCCATGACCTGACGACGGTGAGCCTGCATTAAGGCTCACCGGCTTCCCCTCGCGATCAGGCAATCGCTTCAACGGCCGCAATCAGCCGCTCGATGTCCTCCGGCCGGGAGAGCCGGTGATCGCCGTCCTTGATCAAGGTCAGCGACACGCTGTCTCCCGGCAGGTGCTCGACGAGTTCAAGGGCGTGGCTCCAGGGCACGTCGGGATCCTCCATGCCTTGCATGATATGGACCGGGCAGCCGGTCCGGATCGGCCTGTCGAGGAGGAGGTGCCTGCGTCCGTCCTCGATCAGCTTCCAGGTGATCGGGTAGGGATCGTCGGAATAGGCCGAGGGCCGGTGATAGACCCCGGATTCCTGCACGCTCTTCTTGAGATCCTCTGGGAAGCGCTCCCACATCAGCCGCTCGGTCATGTCGACCGCCGGTGCAATGAGGACGATCCCCGCGGGAGCGATCTCTGGCCGCGTCCCCATGAGATGCCGAGCCGCGAGGAGGCTGATCCAGCCTCCCATGGACGACCCGATGAGGATCGGGCGCTCGTCCACGAACCGCTCGATCACGGCCAGGGCATCCTCGAGCCAGCGGGAAATGGTCCCATCCTCGAAGTCTCCCCCTGATTCACCGTGGCCGCTATAATCGAAGCGCAGAAATGCGCGCCCGTTGGCTGCAGCCCAGTCGTCGAGGGCGCTCGCCTTCGTCGCGCGCATGTCGGACTTGAAGCCGCCGAGCCAGACAACGGGCGGGCCCTTTCCCTCTCGGAATAAGACGGCGATGGGGCGGGCATCCTGGCCAGCCGTGACGCTTTGCGGCATGGTTAACTCATCCTCAACTGCTTTGAAGCAACCGTTTCTAGTCGATTCTTTTGAGAAGGCTCTTACATCCGTGAGTTTTTCAACGCGACCCGGCGGAGGGATGGCTTTTCCGTCGTCTCATGTGCATCCGCTGGAGGGCCGGACCGTCCTGCAGATCGTGCCCGAGCTGGAGACCGGCGGGGCCGAGCGCACCACCGTCGATATTGCCGAAGGTCTGGTCCATGCCGGGGCCCGCGCCCTCGTGGCCACGGAAGGGGGGCGGCTTGTCGGCGAGCTCCAGACCAAGGGCGGCGTGTGGATTCCGTTCCCGGCGGCGACGAAGAATCCGTTTTCCATGCTCGTGAACGTGCGCAAGCTCGCCCGGATCTGCCACAACGAACGGGTTTCCCTAGTGCATGCCCGTTCCCGGGCGCCGGCCTGGGTGGGCCTGGGCGCCGCGCGCTCGCTCAACATTCCTTTCGTGACCACGTATCACGGCAGCTATTCCGGCCGCTCGTCGATCAAGGTCCTCTACAATTCGGTCATGGCCCGGGGTGACGCGGTCATCGCCAATTCCGAGTATACGGGCGAGCTGATCCGCTCCGTCTACCCCCAGGCAGGAGACCGGATCCGGGTCATCCACCGGGGGACGGACTTTTCGGTGTTCTCACCGCAAGCCGTGGCGCCGGAGCGGATCGAGGCGCTGAGGAAGGCCTGGGAGGTGGCACCCCACGAGCGAGTCGTGCTCCTCGCCGCTCGCCTGACCGGCTGGAAGGGTCAGAAGGTCCTGATCGAGGCGGCGGCCAAGCTGCGCGACGCAGGTCTCACCGACGTGGCCTACATCCTCGCCGGCGACCCGCAGGGGCGGGATTCCTACGTGAAGGATCTCGACGGCCTGATCGAGGCCCGCAGGCTAAAGGGCGTCGTGCGTCGTGTCGGCCATTGCACCGACATGCCGGCAGCCTTCCTGGCGGCCTCCGTCGTCACCGTGCCTTCGACGGAACCCGAGGCCTTCGGCCGTTCGGCCGTGGAGGCGCAGGCCATGGGAACGCCGGTGGTCGTGTCCGATCTCGGGGCCGTGCCCGAGACCGTTTTGTCCCCGCCGGCGGTGGCGCCGCACGAGCGGACGGGCTGGCGGATCCCGGCCGGAGACCCCGATGCCCTGGCCGAGGCAGTGGGAGCGGCACTGACCCTGGGTGCCAGCGCCAGAATCGCCTTGGGCGCCAGAGCCCGGTCCCATGTGGAGCGTCATTTCTCTCTCGAACGCATGGTCTCGGGCACCCTCGATGTGTATTCGGCCCTCCTGGAGGGCCGTTTTACCCATAGAACAAGTTGACTTCCCGCGCATTTGCGCGAAATGTCGATTCATTCGTGGCAAGGCTGAGCAGTCCAGCAGGGATCCCTTGGGGTCTCCACCCCCCGGCCTAGCCCTTAACAGGAGATACGAGCCATTCGCAGACCAATGAGAGCCATGCCGGTGCCGCAAAAGGACGGACCGCGCGCCAACCGAGACATTCGCGGTGTTCGCGAAGTACAGCTGATCGACGATGCAGGGCAGAACCGGGGCGTTGTTCCCTTCTTCGATGCCCTCAAGGTTGCCGAAGAGGCAGGCCTTGATCTCGTGGAGATCTCGCCGAACGCCACTCCTCCCGTCTGCAAGATCCTCGATTACGGAAAATTCCGCTTTCTCGAGCAGAAGAAGGCCGCCGAGGCTCGCAAGAAGCAGAAGACGGTCGAGGTCAAGGAGATCAAGCTGCGTCCCGGCATCGACGACCACGATTACGAGGTCAAGATGAAGGCGATGAAGGGCTTCTTCGAGGAAGGCAACAAGGTGAAGATCACCCTGCGCTTCCGGGGCCGCGAGATGGCGCACCAATCCCTCGGCCTGAAGGTCCTGGATCGGGTCAAGGCCGATGTGGGCGATCTCGCCAAGGTCGAGATGGAGCCGAACTTCGAGGGCCGTCAGGTCGTCATGGTCCTGGCGCCGCGTTAAGGGGCTCCAGCTACAATGAAATTCATGGCCGTCGGAGTTCCGACGGCCTCGGAGTTCCGACGGCCATTGCATTTTGGGCAGGCTTCTGCCATAAGCCGCCCTTCATCGAACCGCCCGGCTGTTAGGGCTGCCGTGGCGGTTCGTTTTGCTCAAGCAGCAAGACGGGGCCTGCAGGGCGGTTCAACCTGCCCCATCGGCCTGACCAAAGGAGAGCCAAATGCCCAAGCTGAAGACGAAATCGGGCGCGAAGAAGCGCTTCAAGATCACTGGCACCGGCAAGGTCGTTTACGCCCAGGCCGGCAAGCGCCACGGGATGATCAAGCGGTCGAACAAGCAGATCCGCAACCTGCGCGGCACGACGACCCTGTTCGAGGGCGACGCGTACAACGTGAAGAAGTACTTCCTGCCGAACGGCTAAGGCGGTTCTTCCCCACATCCCGGATTTTGAAGGAGTTTTTTAAATGGCCCGCGTCAAACGGGGCGTTACCGCCCACGCCAAGCACAAGAAGGTTCTGAAGGCCGCCAAAGGCTTCTACGGCCGCCGCAAGAACACCATCCGCATCGCCAAGCAGGCGGTCGAGAAGAGCATGCAATATGCCACTCGCGACCGTCGCAACAAGAAGCGCACTTTCCGCGCGCTCTGGATCCAGCGCCTTAACGCTGCCGTCCGCACGCATGGCTTGACCTATTCCCGATTTATCGACGGTCTCGGCAAGGCTGGGATCGAGGTCGATCGCAAAGTCCTGTCCGAGCTGGCCATCCACGAGCCGGCGGCTTTCGCCGCTTACGTGGAGCGCGCCAAGGCCGCCCTGCCGCAGCAGGCCGCCTAAATAGCCGGATAGACTGCTTCGGTGCGGCTGGCTTATCAGCCGCACCGCCTTATTCCCCCTTCTCCGAGACCATTCGCGCTGACGGCCAATAGGGCTGTCGGTTGCCACCACGCGGCTCGGAAGACTTGACGGTTCCCGCGCCGCGCTTCACTCAAAGCGCTTGCATCTGGCAAGGGACCGATGACCGACCTCAATCAACTCGAACGTGACCTGCTTTCCCAGGTCGACGCCGCCGGCGACGAAGCGGCCCTGGAAACCGTGCGCGTCTCAGCGCTCGGCAAGAAGGGCTCCGTCTCCGAACTGCTGAAGACCCTCGGCGCCATGACGCCCGAAGAGCGCAAGGAACGCGGGCCGCTCATCAACGGCCTGCGCGACAAGGTGCAGGGCGCCATCGCGGCCAAAAAAGAGACCCTGGCCGAGGCCGCACTCGACGCCCGCCTGTCGGCCGAGCGCATCGACGTGACGCTGTCGGTGCCGGAGGCGCCTGAGGCCCGAGGCCGGATCCACCCGATCAGCCAGGTGATCGAGGAATTGACGGCGATCTTCGCCGATATGGGCTTCTCCGTGGCCGAGGGGCCGGATATCGAGACGGATTACCTGAACTTCACGGCACTCAACTTCCCCGAGGGCCATCCGGCCCGCGAGATGCACGACACGTTCTTCCTGGCCCCCGACGAGAAGGGTGAGCGCAAGGTGCTGCGCACGCACACCTCGCCGGTGCAGATCCGCACCATGACCTCGCAGAAGCCGCCGATCCGGGTGATCATTCCGGGCCGGACCTACCGTCATGACTCGGATCAGACCCACACGCCGATGTTCCACCAGGTGGAAGGCCTCGTCATCGACAAGCAGGCCAACATCGCGCACATGAAGTGGATCCTGGAGGAGTTCTGCAAGGCCTTCTTCGAGGTCGAGCAGGTGAAGATGCGGTTCCGCCCGTCGTTCTTCCCCTTCACGGAGCCGTCCGCGGAGGTCGATATCCAGTGCTCGCGCAAGGGCGGCGAGATCCGCTTCGGCGAAGGCACGGATTGGCTCGAGATCCTCGGGTGCGGCATGGTCCATCCGAACGTGCTGAGGAATTGCGGGCTCGATCCGGACGAATACCAGGGCTTTGCCTGGGGCATGGGCATCGACCGCATCGCCATGCTCAAATACGGCATGCCGGACCTGCGCCCCTTCTTCGAGGCCGATGTGCGCTGGCTGAACCATTACGGCTTCCGCCCGCTCGACATACCGAGCCTCGTCAGCGGCCTCACATCCTGATCGTCACCCCGGCCGAAGCAGCGTGAAGAGCCGGGATCGCGGGACAAGTGTAGCACTCTATTCGAACCACAATCCCGGATCTGGCTTTGCCAGTCCGGGATGACACTCAAGGAACGGTGTCATG
Source organism: Microvirga sp. CF3016 (assembly GCF_036314085.1). Taxonomy (NCBI): domain Bacteria; kingdom Pseudomonadati; phylum Pseudomonadota; class Alphaproteobacteria; order Hyphomicrobiales; family Methylobacteriaceae; genus Microvirga; species Microvirga sp. CF3016. The sequence goes on along the minus strand of NZ_JAYGGM010000006.1, from coordinate 132,524 downwards.
AAATTCACCCTCTCCTGGCTGAAGGATCATCTCGAGACGTCAGCCTCCCTCGACGAGATCGTCGAGACGCTCACCCGCATCGGACTCGAAGTCGAAAGCGTGGAGGACAAGGCGAAGGCGCTGGCGCCCTACACGGTCGCCTATGTGATCTCCGCCGAGCAGCATCCCAACGCCGATCGCCTGCGCGTATGCATGGTCGATACGGGCAATGGCGCGCCGATCCAGGTGGTCTGCGGCGCGCCCAACGCCCGCACGGGCATGAAAAGTGTGTTCGCGCCGCCCGGCACCTATATCTCGGGCAAGAACATCACCCTCGGCGTCGGCACCATTCGAGGCGTCGAGAGCGCGGGCATGCTTTGCTCGGCCGCGGAACTCGAAATCTCCGACGATCATGACGGCATCATCGATCTGCCCGAGGATGCGCCGGTCGGACAGCCCTACGCGGCCTATGCGGGCCTCGACGACCCGGTGATCGAGATCAATCTCACGCCGAACCGCCCCGATTGCACCTCGATCCACGGCATCGCCCGGGATCTCGCGGCCGCCGGGCTCGGTACGCTCAGGGGCGACGCCGTGCCGGCCGTTGCGGCTCGAGGTGCCTGCCCGGTTTCGGTGACGATCGAGGACGAGACGCTCTGCCCGGCCTTCGCCCTTCGCCTCGTGCGCGGCGTGAGGAACGGTCCCTCGCCGGAATGGATGCAGCGCCGCCTTTTGTCCATCGGCCTTCGTCCGATCAACGCCCTGGTGGACATCACCAACTACGTCACCTTCGACCGGGGCCGTCCGCTCCACGTCTTCGACGCCAGGAAGGTCAAGGGCAACCTTACCGTCCGCCGGGCGAAGGAGGGCGAGGAGGTGCTGGCGCTCGATACCCGCACCTACAGGCTCGATCCGAACGTCGTGGTGATCGCCGACGACAGCGGCGTCGAGTCCATCGGCGGCATCATGGGCGGCGAGCATTCGGGCTGCGACGAGGAGACGACCGACGTTCTGATCGAATCCGCGCTCTGGGATCCGCTCAACATCGCGCAGACCGGTCGCAAGCTCGGGATCATCACCGATGCCCGCTACCGCTTCGAGCGCGGCGTCGATCCCGCCTTCACCGTGACGGGCCTCGATCTGGCCACCAAGCTGGTCATCGATCTCTGCGGCGGCGAAGCGAGCGAGGCCGTGGTGGCCGGAAAGGTGCCGGACGACAACCGCGTCATCGAATTCCCCTGGAGAGAGGTTCCGCGCCTGTCCGGCCTCGACGTTCAGCCCGCCGAGTCGGAGCAGATCCTGACGAAGCTCGGCTTCCAGGTTCAGGGCTCCGGCGAGCGCGTCAGCGTCACGGCGCCCTCCTGGCGTCCCGATATCGAGGGCAAAGCGGATCTGGTCGAGGAGGTCATCCGCATCGCGGGTCTCGACCGGATCGAGTCCAAGCCCCTGGCCCGCCTGGAAGACACGGTGGCAAAGCCGATCCTGACCTTGATCCAGAAGCGCACACGCTTGGTCCGTCGCTCGCTTGCCGTGCGCGGGCTGGTGGAGGCCGTCACCTGGTCCTTCATCGCCAAGAGCGAGGCGGAGCTGTTCGGCGGCGGCGATCCCCGGCTGGCGCTCGCCAACCCGATCGCGGCCGAGCTCTCGGACATGCGTCCGAGCCTGCTCCCGGGTCTCCTGAAGGCGGCTCAACGCAACGCGGATCGAGGCTTCGGTGACGTCGCGCTCTTCGAGGTCGGCCAGACCTTCGCATCGGACGAGCCGGAAGGCCAGTCGATCAAGGCGGCTGCGGTGCGCCGTGGGACGGCGCGAGCCGAGGGTGTCGGCCGTCACTGGGACGGTGGCGCCGAGAGCGTCGATGCCTTCGACGCCAAGGCGGACGTGCTGGCCCTTCTGGCGGCTTTGGGCATCCCGGCCGGCGGTCTCCAGATCGTGGCGGGCGGTCCGGCCTGGTTCCATCCGGGCCGCTCGGCCACCCTGCAGTTCGGCCCGAAGAACGTGGTCGGCGCCTTCGGCGAGGTGCACCCGAAGGTGTTGAAAGCCCTCGACCTGAAGGGCCCGCTGGTCGCCTTCGAGCTCAATCTCAACGCGCTCCCGCCGCCCAAGGCGAAGCCGACCAAGATGAAGCCGAAGCTCAACCTGCCCGACTTCCAGCCGCTCACCCGCGACTTCGCTTTCGTGGTCGGCCGCGATGTGGCCGCCGGCGACATCATGAAGGCCGCCCAGGGAGCCGAGCGCCAGCTGATCGTGGGTGTCGACGTGTTCGACATCTACGAGGGCACCGGCATTGATCCGGAAAAGAAGTCCGTCGCCATCGCCGTCACCCTGCAGCCGACGGAAAAGACCCTCACCGACGTCGAGATCGAAGCCGTTTCGGCCAAGATCGTCGGGGAGGTTTCGAAGAAGACCGGCGCGGTGCTGCGGTCGTAAAGGATGATCATCCCGGGCCGCACAGCGGAACCCGGGATCGTTCACCAGGTATCTCCGTCATGGCCGGTCTTGTGCCGGCCATCTCGTTTCCGAAGGACGCATTGAGGGCCTATTGTCTGACGATCAGGCACCGGATCCACTGAGCGGGTTCCCCTCATCCCACCCGTAGCGCACCGTCTCGAACCGCATCGCCAGCGCATCGACCATCAGCAGGCGCCCAACGAGGCTTTCGCCGAACCCGACGACCTCGCGGATCACCTCCATGGCCATCAGGCTGCCCATGACGCCGGCGAGGGCGCCCAGAACGCCGGCTTCCGCACAGGTCAGGATCGTGCCGGGAGGAGGCGCGGAGGGGAAGAGGCAGCGATAGGTCGGGTTGGGCTTGCCGTCCGGGGAGCTCTCATGGGCCCGGATCGTGGTGAGCGAGCCGTCGAACTGCCCGAGCGCCGCCGTCACCAGGGGCTTCTTCTCGAAAAAGCAGGCATCGGAGACCGCATAGCGGGTCTCGAAATTATCCGATCCGTCGGCGACGATGTCGTAGCGGCGGACCACATCCCGCGCGTTCTCAGCCGTCAACCGAACCGGGTGGGATTCGACCGCGACATGCGGATTGAGCCGCCCGACGGCCGCCGTCGCACTCTCGACTTTGGAACGGCCGAGATCCGGCGTGCCGTGGATCACCTGACGCTGCAGGTTGGACAGGCTCACCGTGTCGTCGTCCACGATGCCGATGGTGCCGATGCCTCCTGCAGCGAGATACTGGATCAGGGGCGCTCCCAGGCCGCCGGCGCCGATCACGAGCACGCGAGCGGCCTTCAGCTTCAGCTGGCCCGGCCCGCCCACATCCCGGAGGACGAGGTGGCGGGCATAGCGGTCGATTTCGTCCGATGTGAGAGGCATGTCATGACCTTACGGGAATGAGTTTAGCTATCAACCATTCCTTGGAGGAAATAACATGCCGCCTTGACAGAGGCCTTGGCGTTGTGACCCTTGCCGTGCCATCGTCAAGGGGCAACCGGCCAGCAAGCCGGCGTCAAACAGGGAACAATGCCGATGACAGTCACCAAATTCGGGCTCGCGCTCGCGGGCCTCGCCTTTTCCGCCTCGGCTGCCTTTGCGCAGCAGGCGGCCTTCAAGCCCGCCGTCGTGTACGATCTCGGCGGCAAGTTCGATAAATCCTTCAACGAGGGCGTTCACACGGGCGCCGAGAAATTCAAGAAGGATACGGGCACCGATTACCGCGATTTCGAGCCGCAGAACGACGCCCAGCGCGAGCAGGCCCTGCGCCGCTTCGCCCGCGACGGCTTCTCGCCCATCGTGGCCGTGGGCTTTTCCCAGGAGACCGCGCTGAAGAAGGTCGCCGAGGAGTTCCCGAAGACCCAGTTCGCGATCATCGACGCCGTGGTCGAGAAGCCGAACGTGCAATCCGTCGTGTTCAAGGAGCATGAGGGCTCGTTCCTGGTCGGCCTCCTGGCGGCCCAGGCGTCCAAGTCAGGCAAGGTCGGCTTCGTGGGCGGAATGGATATCCCGCTCATCCGCAAGTTCGCCTGCGGCTATGTTCAGGGCGTGAAATACGCCAAGAAGGACGCCGAGGTGTTCCAGAACATGACCGGCACCACGGGTGCGGCCTGGAACGATCCAGTGAAAGGCGGCGAGCTCGCCAAGAGCCAGATCGATCGCGGCGCCGATGTGGTCTACCATGCGGCCGGCGGCACCGGCGTCGGCGTGATGCGCGCCACGGCTGATGCGGGCAAGCTCGGCATCGGCGTCGATTCGAACCAGAACGGCATGCACCCCGGCAAGATCCTGACCTCCATGGTCAAGCGCGTGGACGTGGCGACCTACAACGCCTTCGATCAGGCCAAGAAGGGTGCCTTTAAGGCCGGCGTGTCGGTTCTGGGTCTGGCCGAGGACGGCGTGGCCTGGGCGCTCGACGACAACAACAAGTCGCTGATCACCGCCGACATGAAGGCCGCCGCCGACAAGGCCGCCGCCGACATCAAGTCCGGCGCCATCAAGGTGCACGACTACATGTCGGATTCGAAGTGCCCGATGTAAGCTGAATCATGGTTTGGCCGCAGGCCTTCGCAGGCCTGCGGCCAAATCTTTTTCGACCGAGTTTTGATTTTCCGATAAGATCCGGCTCTCGTTTCGTCACTGCCGGCAGACCATTCGAGGCCGATGTCCCCAGCCATTGAACTCATTGCGATCAACAAGAGCTTCGGCGCCGTTCACGCCAACCGGGATGTGAACCTGCGCGTGGAGCGCGGCACGATCCACGGCATCGTCGGCGAGAACGGTGCGGGCAAGTCGACCCTCATGTCGATCCTGTACGGCTTCTACGAGGCGGATTCCGGCGAGGTCCGGGTCAACGGCAAGCCTATCGCTATTCGCTCGCCCATTGACGCCATCTGTGCCGGCATCGGCATGGTCCATCAGCATTTCATGCTGGTCGAGCCCTTGAGTGTCGTCGACAACGTGATGCTCGGCGCCGAGGGCGGCGCCATGCTGCGCGCGGGCGAGGCCAAGGCCCGTGCGGAGCTCGCGCGGCTCGCCAAGGATTACGGCCTCGAGATCGACGTGGACGCCACCGTGGGCGACCTCTCCGTCGGCCTGCAGCAGCGCGTCGAAATCCTGAAGGCGCTCTATCGGGGCGCGGATATCCTCATCCTCGACGAGCCCACCGCCGTGCTCACGCCTCCGGAAGCGGATGCGCTGTTCGGCCTGCTCCGCTCTCTGAAGGAGCAGGGCAAGACCGTCATCCTCATCACGCACAAGCTGCGCGAGATCATGGCGATCACGGATCGCGTCTCCGTTATGCGCCGGGGCGAGATGGTGGCGAGCGTCGAAACGGCCGACACGTCGCCGCCGGAGCTCGCTGAACTGATGGTGGGACGGCGCGTGCTCCTGCGCGTCGAGAAGGCGGAAAAGACGCCCGGCGCACCTCTGCTCGAGATCGACAGCCTGTCGGTCATCGATTCCCGCGGTGTGGTGCGCGTTGCCAATGCGACCTTCACCGTTCGTGCAGGAGAGATCGTCGGCATCGCAGGCGTGGCCGGCAACGGCCAGAGCGAGCTGCTGGAGGCGATCGCCGGCATGCGCCATCCCGCCCTCGGCTCGATTCGGCTTGAGGGGCGTAATATCCCGGCGTCGGAGCACAATCCGCACCGTATGCGCAAACTCGGCCTGCTCCACGTCCCGGAGGACCGGCTGCGCATGGGGCTCGTGCCGGCCTTCCCGGCTTTCGAAAGCGCCATCCTGGGCTTCAGCGACGAGCCACACCTTGGCCGCGGACCGATCCTCGACCATGACCGACTGATCGCGGACCTGGCGAAGAAGATGGAGCAATACGACGTGCGCCCGCCGGCGCCGCGGCTGAAATCCTCGAAGTTTTCCGGCGGCAACCAGCAGAAGATCGTGCTGGCGCGCGAGATCGAGCGCAACCCGAAGGTGCTGCTCGTCGGCCAGCCGACGCGTGGCGTCGACATCGGCGCCATCGAGTTCATTCACCGCCGTCTCATCAGCCTGCGCGATGCGGGCGTTGCCATCCTCCTCGTCTCGGTAGAGCTCGACGAGATCATGAACCTGTCCGACCGCATTCTGACCATGTGCGGCGGCCGGATCACCGGCGAGCGCAAGGCCTCCGAGACGAACGAGCAGGAACTGGGCCTGCTCATGGCCGGCGTGACGGACGAGGCCGCCTGATGCAGCCGCGACTGACCCTTGTCACGCTCGGCGTTGCGGATCTCGCGAAATCCCGCGCCTTCTATGAGGCCTGGGGCTGGAAGGCGTCGTCTGCCAGCCAGCCCAGCGTTGCATTCTTCCAGGCGAACGGGCTGGCGCTCGGTCTGTTCGGACGTGCCGACCTTGCCAAGGACGCGGGCGTGGCGGACACGCCGACCGGCTTTGCCGCCATTACGCTCGCCTACAATGCCCGATCCAAGGAGGAGGCCGACGAGGTCTATGCTCTTGCCGTGAAGGCCGGGGCGCGCGCCTTGAAGCCGCTTCAGGATGTTTTCTGGGGCGGATATTCGGGCTATGTCGCCGATCCCGACGGGCATCTCTGGGAAATCGCCTGGAACCCGTTCTTTCCTCTCGATGAGCAGGGCCACATGTTCCTGCCGGATAGCCAGACGTGAGCGCTCCACTCGACCTGCCCAAATGGGCTGACACGATTCTCGTGCCCGCCATCTCCGTGGTGGCAGCCTTTCTCGTCGCCGGACTCGTCGTGCTCGGCATCGGCGAGAATCCGCTTTCAGCCACGCGCTACCTGATCCAGGGCAGTCTCGGCACCGGGGAGGGGCTCGGCTTCACCCTGTTCTACATGACCGATTTCATCTTCGTCGGATTGGCGGTTGCGGTCGCCTACCATGCCGGACTTTTCAACATCGGCGGCGAGGGACAGGCGACGCTCGCGGGCCTCGGCATCGCGCTCATGCTCAACAACCTGACTTTCCTGCCGGGTTTCCTGCTCATTCCCCTGGGGATCCTGGGTGCTGCCGCCTTCGGCGCGGCCTGGGCCGCGGTTCCCGGCTATCTTCAGGCAAAGCGCGGCAGCCACATCGTCATCACGACGATCATGTTCAACTGGCTCGCCAGCGTGCTCATCGTCTATCTGCTGGTAAACGTGCTGCGCGAGCCGCAATCCATGAACCCGGAAACGCGCGCCTTCCCAGAGCAATCCCATATTCCGTTCATGCATGACGTCTTCGCCGCCTTCGGCATCGAAATCCCGGCTTCGCAGCTCAATCTCACGCTGGTACTGGCGCTGGCCGCGTCCTATTTCGTCTGGCTTCTGATCTACCGTTCTCGCCTCGGCTATGCGATCCGCGTCGTCGGGTCGAACCCGACGGCGGCCGTCTATGCGGGCATCTCGCCCTCGCGCATCATCATCATCGCGATGGTCATCTCCGGCGCGCTGGCCGGTGGTCTCGCGGTCAACGAGCTCATGGGCTATCAGCACCGCCTGCTGCTGGAATTCACCTCCGGCTACGGCTTCGTCGGCATCGCGGTGGCGCTCATGGGCCGCGCGCACCCGGTCGGCATCATCCTCGCCTCGCTCCTGTTCGGCATCCTCTATCAGGGCGGCGCGGAACTCGCCTTCGAGCAGCCGGCCATCACCCGCGACATGGTCGTGGTGATCGGCGGCATCATCATTCTGTTCGCGGGCGCCCTGGACGGGCTGTTCCGGCGTCTCGTGGCGCATCTGTTCACGCGTCAGAAGCTGGCGAGGGCTTGAGCCATGGATCTCAGTTCTCTCGTCACGATCTTCGATTCGGCCCTGAGGCTCTCGATCCCGCTTCTCGCCGCCTGCCTCGCCGGGCTCTGGTCCGAGCGCTCCGGCGTGGTGGACATCGGTCTTGAAGGCAAGATGCTGGTGGCGGCCTTCGCGGCCGCCGCGGCGGCTTACGCGTTCGGCTCGGCCTGGGCGGGGCTTATCGCGGGCATCGGCACATCGGTGGTCTTCGGCCTGATCCATGGCTTCGCCTCCATCAGCCAGCGCGGCAACCAGATCGTCTCGGGCGTCGCCATCAACATGCTGGCGGCAGGGCTGACCGCCATCGTCGGCAATGCTTGGTACAGTCAGGGCGGGCGGACGCCGCCGCTGGAGGGCGTCCAGCGTTTCGGCGATGCGATCTTCGGTCATTCGGCTCTCGTCTACATCGTCCTTCTGGCCGTGCCACTCACCTGGTTCGTCCTGGGCCGGACCCGCTTCGGCCTTCGCCTGCGGGCTGTGGGTGAAAACCCGGCCGCCGTCGACACGGCAGGCATTTCAGTAACGGGCCTGCGCTACACCGCCGTCATCATCGGGGGCGTTCTCTGCGGCATCGGCGGAACCTATCTCTCCGTCGGGCAATCGGCGGGCTTTCTCCCCAACATGACGGCCGGCAAGGGCTTCATTGCGCTCGCCGCGCTGATCTTCGCCAAGTGGCGCGCCTGGCCCGCGCTCGGCGCCTGCTTCCTCTTCGGTCTGCTCGACGCCATCGCCATTCGTCTGCAGGGCATTTCGCTGCCTGGCATCGGCGAGGTGCCGGTACAAGCCATCCAGGCGCTGCCCTATCTCATGACCGTCATCCTGCTCGCAGGCGTCATCGGCAAGGCCATCCCGCCCCGGGCTGCCGGCGTGCCCTATGTGAAGGAGCGTTGAGCATGGCATCGCTGGACACCCTGTTCGAAGCCGCCAAGGCGATCCAGGCGAAGGCCTATGCCCCCTATTCGCGCTTCAAGGTCGGGGCTGCGATCGCCACATCCGACGGCAGAATCTTTGCCGGCTGCAATGTGGAGAACGCGGCCTATCCGGTCGGTTCCTGCGCGGAGGCCGGGGCCATCTCGGCTATGATCGCGGCCGGTGCGAACCGCATCGCCGAAATCGTCGTGATGGGCGAGGGCGAGCACCTCGTCACCCCCTGCGGCGGCTGCCGTCAGCGCATCCGCGAGTTCGCCGCGCCTGATACACCCATTTACATCGCGGGGCCCGAAGGTATTCGGAAACGCTTCACGCTCGACGAGCTGTTGCCCTTCTCCTTTGGGCCGGACAATTTGACGGACCGGTAGATCGGGCCGAGTTCTTGCGACAATGAAAGGACGGCCTGCGGTTCAGGCCTGAAACGATGACGATGCACCAGTTGATTCAAGAGGCGGTCGAGTTCGTACGCGCCCGCGGCTTCGATGGCCAATTCGATGCAGCTTTCGTGCTCGGCACGGGACTTGGCACTCTCGTCGACGAACTGAGCGATGCGGTGAGCCTGTCCTATGCGGAGATCCCGCATTTCCCGAGAAGCGGTGTCTCGGGCCATGCGGGCAAGCTCGTCGCCGGCCGGCTCGAAGGCAAGCGGGTGCTTCTGTTCCAGGGCCGGGCCCATTACTATGAGACGGGCGATGCGGGCGCGATGCGGTTGCCCATTGCTTTCGTGAGGGAGTTCGGCGTTCCGGTGTTCGTTGCCACCAATGCAGCCGGATCCGTGCGCGCCGACATCCGCCCGGGGAGCCTTGTTGCGATCAGCGATCACCTCAACCTCTCGGGCGGCAATCCGCTTCTGCGCGACCACAGTGAAGGCCGCTTTGTCTCTCTTACCAATGCCTACGACGCGGATCTGCGCCAGGTTCTTCAGCGCGCCGCAAGGAAGAGCGGCATCGAACTGCCGGAAGGCGTTTATGCTTGGCTCTCCGGCCCGAGCTTCGAGACGCCGGCCGAGATCAAGATGGTGCAGATCCTGGGCGGGGATCTCGTCGGCATGTCAACGGTGCCGGAGGTGATCCTCGCGCGCTATTACGGCCTGAAGGTCGCGGCCATTTCCGTCGTGACGAACCTCGCTGCCGGGATCGAGGGCGCTTCTCCCTCGCATCAGGAAACCAAGGATACGGCGGCGGAAGCCTCAGAAAAGTTCAAGCGTCTCATCCGGTCCTTCGTTGCGGAGCTGTCCCATGTCTGATGCGCACATTGCAACGCGTGCCCTGCGCAGTCTCGACCTCACGGATCTTAACGAGACCTGCACCGACCAGGCCATCGATGCGCTCTGCAAGAGAGCGCTCGATCCGCGCGGGCCGGTGGCCGCCGTATGCGTGTGGCCGCAATTCGTGAGGCGCGCGCGGGAGAACCTCAAGGGCTCGCCCGTGCGCATCGCCACGGTGGTGAACTTCCCGGCCGGCGGCGAGGACGCGAGCCGCGTCGCGGACGACACGCAAGAAGCGCTCTCCGATGGCGCTAACGAAATCGATCTTGTATTGCCGTACGAAGCGCTACGCAGGGGTGATCTCGCGGTTGCAACCGAAATGGTCGAAGCCGTGCGTGATCTCGTCGATCAGGAACGTCTGCTGAAGGTGATCCTGGAAACGGGCGAGCTGAAGGACCCGAAGTTGATCGAGACCGCAAGCCGCATTGCCATCGACGCGGGAGCGGATTTCATCAAGACCTCGACGGGCAAGACGCCGGTTTCAGCGACGCCTGAAGCCGCCGAGATCATGCTCAACGCCATCAAGACATCAGGCAGGCCCGTCGGTCTCAAGCCCTCCGGCGGGATCCGCACCGTTGCGGATGCGAAAATCTATCTCGATCTGGCTGATCGCATCATGGGTCTTACCTGGGCGACGCCGCGGACATTCCGTATCGGCGCCAGCAGCGTCTACGACGCGTTGATCGCCGCCATCGAAGGACGGGCCGGCACGGCGGCCACCGGAACATACTGACATGACGCTTCTTCCGCAGGAAATCATCCGTCACAAGCGCGACGGCGGCAGGCTCGATCCGGAGCATATCGAGCACTTCATCCGGGGTCTCACCGCCGGCCGCGTCACCGAGGGCCAGGCCGCGGCCTTCGCCATGGCGATCTTCTTCCAGGGTCTCACGGTGCCGGAGCGCGTGGCGCTAACGCGCGCGATGATGAATTCCGGCACGGTGCTCGCCTGGGACCTGCCGGGCCCAGTCCTCGACAAGCACTCGACGGGCGGCGTGGGCGATACGGTGAGCCTCGCGCTCGGTCCTGCCGTGGCGGCCTGCGGTGGCTACGTGCCGATGATCTCCGGACGTGGCCTCGGCCACACGGGCGGCACCCTCGACAAGTTCGATTCCATACCGGGCTACGTCACGCAGCCCGACATCGACACGTTCAGGCGCGTCACGCGCGAGGTCGGCTGCGCCATCATCGGCCAGACGGCCGATCTCGCGCCGGCCGACAAGCGCCTCTACGCCATCCGCGACGTGACGGCGACGGTGGAGTCGATCGACCTGATCACGGCTTCGATCCTCTCGAAGAAGCTGGCTGCAGGTCTCCAGGGCCTCGTGATGGACGTGAAGTTCGGCTCCGGCGCCTTCATGGACAATGCCGAGGATGCGCGAAAGCTCGCCGAAAGCCTCGTACTCGTCGCCAATGGTGCAGGCCTTCCCACAAGCGCGCTTCTTACCGACATGAACGAGGCGCTGGCATCCAGCGCCGGCAATGCGGTCGAGATGGCCTATGCGGTCGATTACCTCACGGGCCGCCGCCGTGAGAAGCGCTTCCATGCAGTGACGGTAGAGCTGTCCGCCGAGATGCTGCTGCTCGGCAAGCTCGCTGCCACCATCGAGGAGGCGCGTACGAAGGTCGAGCAGGCGATTTCCTCCGGCAAGGCTGCCGAGGTGTTCCAGCGCATGGTGAGCGCCCTCGGCGGTCCTGCCGATTTCCTGGAGAACCACAAGGCGCATCTGAAGACAGCTCCGGTCGTCCGCGCCGTCCATGCCGAGCGTTCCGGGATTGTGCAGAAGGTTGCCGCGCGCGCTGTCGGCGTTGCCGTCGTCGCGCTCGGCGGTGGGCGCACGCGGCCGCAGGATCCCATCGATCATGCGGTGGGGCTCACCGAGCTTGCCGCCGTCGGCGATACTGTCGATGCAGCGCGCCCGCTCGCCATCGTGCATGCGCGCAGCGAAGAAGCGGCGGAAGCGGCCGCGCGCGCGGTGCGCGCCGCTTACGTCATCGGCGGGGAGAAGGCTGCTTCAGGTCCAACCATTCTCGAGCGGATTGGAGCAACCGCATGAGCCTGCTCGTTGCCGTCACCTGGGAAACGCAGCCCTGGGTCGAGCGCTTCAGGCGGCATCTGCCTGATCGTGACATCGTCGTGCTGGGCGAAGACTTCGACCGAAGCGCGATTCGCTATGTAGCGACCTGGGGGCCCAAGCCAGGCAGTCTGTCCGATCTCCCGAACCTTGAAGCGGTCTTCTCGCTCGGGGCAGGTGTCGATCACCTGATGAACTATCCGGGTCTTCCGGATGTGCCCATCGTGCGCGTGGCGCAGGAGGATCTCACCCATCGCATGAGCGAATACATGGTGCTGCACTGCCTCATGTATCTGCGCGATCAGCGCCGTTTCGACGAGGACCAGAAGGCCAAGCGCTGGAAGCCCGATCGCGCGCCGCCGATTGCGGGCGACATCCGCGTGGGCATCATGGGTTTTGGGGTGCTGGGGCAGGATTCGGCCCGCAAGCTGAAGATGATGGGCTTCGACGTGGCCGGCTGGAGCCGCACGCCGAAAGCCGTGGAAGGCTTCGATGTCTATGCGGGCGAAGAGGGCCTGACACCGTTCCTCAACCGCACCGACATCCTCATCGCCCTCATGCCGCTTACGTCCGACACGCAGGGTATCCTGAACCGCTCCTTGTTCGAAAAGCTCGCGCGGGACGGCAAGCTCGGCGGACCGATCCTGATCAATGCCGGGCGCGGCAAGCTGCAGGTGGAGGCGGACATTCTCGCCTGTCTCGACGACGGCACCTTGCGAGCCGCAACCCTCGACGTGTTCGAGACCGAGCCTCTGCAGGAGGCTTCACCGCTCTGGACACACCCGCGCGTGACGATCACGCCGCACAACTCGGCGACGAGCGAGCCCGAAGCGACGGCGCGTTACATCGCGCAGCAGATCAGCCGCCATGAGGCAGGGGAACCGTTCGAGAACGTGGTGGACAGGAAGCGCGGTTATTGAGCCTGATAGGCGCTCCCTGTCATTCTGGGGCCGCGATGCGAAACCTGGGATGACCGCGGAATTAACTCAGCCGCTTGATCGAGCTGATCGGCCCATAGCTCGTCCGTCGGATGCGTTCCTCGGCGACAGCGAGCGGCTCGATCATGACGGTCATGCTGTGGCCCGTAGCATGGATGAAGTTGGTTTCGTCCATCATCAGGCCGACATGGCCCTTCCAGAACACGAGATCGCCGCGCTTGAGGCCGCTCAGATCCGCCTTTACCTCGACCGGCAATCCCAGTTGCTGCTCCTGCATGTCGCTGTCGCGCGGGGCCTTGATGCCCGCTGCCGTCAGCACGGTCTGTGCTAGGCCGGAGCAGTCGATGCCGAGGCTCGTCTTGCCGCCCCAGAGATAGGGCGTGTGCAGGAAGCGTTCGGCCACGCTCACGTAGTCCGCCTCGAAGGCGTCGAGCCCGCTCAGATGTGCGGCAAAAACCCAGCCGCCGGTGGCAAGCCGCGCGTAACTTCCTTCAATCTCCGTCACGACGATCTTGGAATTCAGCGTCAGATAATCCTGAAAGGGGAGTTTCAGGTTGGGGCCCGGATAGACGAAGGTGCGGATCGCCTGGATCCTGTGGGTCGGTGCCTCTCCATCTTCCCCTAGGACAGCGCTCGGCAGATAGCCTACATAACCGTCATCGTGGAGCTGCACCCAGGCCCAGCCCTCGTGCTCGTCGTAGACGGTCACGCTTTCCCCGAAGATCGCTTGCGTGTCGACCGGTGCCTCGCGGGAGGGGTGACGGTGCAGGGGCGAGAAGGTCGTGACGACGCGCTTGACCGTGCCGGTCGTGAAGCGCTCGGCCTCGACCTGCCCGCGCAGGCGCTCATCGGCCAAGTCGGCTCGGACGGGCGTGATGCGGCGGTCGAAACTCATCGGGGCAGCTCCTTGGCACGGGCGATGATCATGTCTCCTAGCCGTTCCACGGCCAAAGCGCCAGCGACCGTGCGCTGGATGATCACGTTGCGGCGGTCCGCCTCATCCCGCTTTCGGGCCACGAAATCGAGCTTGCCCAGGGTATCGAGGGCGCGGGTGACGACCGGCTTGGTGACGCCAAGCTTCCTGGCCAAGCCCCGCACGGTGTGAGGGGGCGCATCCAGGTAGATCGTCAGCAGAATGGCGATCTGCCGGGACGACAGGTCGCCGCCCTGATGCACGAGGCCGAGATGCACGTCGTGCCAGAGCTTGAGAGATTGGATCGCGCGCAACTCCACAGCCATGGCTGCCCCATCGGTTACGGACCCGTATTCTTCGGGCTCGCCGCGGATGGGGCAACCGGGATCTGATACTATGCTTAAAGTCCGTAACGTTCCTTCAGGAGTGCATACATCGCGCGTGCCGCCTGGACCTCGCCGCCCTCGGGCCGGGCAGGTCTGGTCGAGTTGTTCCAGGCAAAGATGTCGAAGTGTACATGCGCCTTTGCGGCCGACACGAAGCGGCGCAGGAACAGGGCGGCGGTGATCGAGCCGCCCATCGGTCCGCCGGTGTTGTTCATGTCGGCGAATTTGGAATCAAGCTGGCTCTGGTAAGGCGCCCAGAGCGGCATGCGCCAGACGGGATCGTTCACCGCCATGCCGTGGCGGGCGATGTCGGTGGCGAGTGCGTCGTCATCGGTGTAGAAGGGCGGCAGTTCCGGCCCGAGCGCCACGCGGGCTGCACCCGTGAGCGTGGCGAAATCGACGAGAAGGTCGGGGCTTTCCTCGTCGGCGAGCGCCAGGGCATCGGCCAGGATGAGCCGGCCCTCCGCATCCGTGTTGCCGATCTCGACCGTGATGCCCTTGCGGCTCGGCAGGATGTCGCCGGGGCGGAACGCGTTGCCGGAAATCGAATTCTCGACTGCGGGAATGAGCACGCGCAGGCGCACGGGCAGCTTGGCATCCATGATCATGGATGCGAGCGCCAGGGTGGCGGCGGCGCCTCCCATGTCCTTGCGCATGAGCAGCATGGAGGAGGCCGGCTTGATGTCGAGGCCGCCCGTATCGAAGGCGACGCCCTTGCCGACCAGCGTGATGCGCGGCGCATCGGCCTTGCCCCAGGTGAAATCGATGAGACGCGGCGGCGTGATGGAGGCGCGCCCGACCGCATGGATCATCGGAAAGTTCTGCTTCAGCAGATCGTCGCCGACGATGCTGGTGAAGGAGGCGCCATGCTTCTCCGCGAGCTGGCGTGCGGCCACCTCGATGCCGTCGGGGCCGAGATCGCTGGTGGGCGTGTTGACGAGATCGCGGCTCGTGAAGACCGCATTGGCAATGTGCGAAACCTCCTCGGCATCGACGCCGTTCGGCGTCACGAGGCGAACAGATTTCTCGCTGCGCTTGCGGTAGCGGTCGAAGCTGTAGCCGCCCAGAAGCCAGGCCAGGGTGGCGAGCGTCGGGTTGGGCGCGTCGGTCTCGAAGCGGTAGACGCCGTCCGGCAGCAGGCCCGGAAGCTTGCCGACGAGAAAGGGATCGTTGTGCTTGGCATCCACCCCGTTGAGGCCGAAGACGACGCCCATGAGGCTGCCATCGGTGTTCGGCAGCAGGCAGTGGCTTCCCGCCTTGCCTTCAAAGCCCTGCGCCTTCGCAAAGCCTTGCGCGAGTGGCGGAAGCTGACCGGCGACATCCGCCCATGTGTGCTCGGTCACGAGCCAAATGGGTTTTGACGCGTCGATCGTGGAGGCGAGGAGGGGATGGGACATGGAATTTAACCTGGACGATTGAGGACGATGGATCGGCGCGACGCCTTAACGAGTGACACGCATGGTCAACCCAGCGCGTGCTGACGCACGATCCGGGAGAGGCCCGCGATCAGGGCTCGCTGCGTGTCTTTGATGTCGGCCTTGATGCCGTGGTGCTTGAGCGCATGAACGTAGAGTTCCGCGCGCTCCGGTGCGGCCAGGATGGTGACGGAGGCCGGGCGACCGAACTGCGCCAGCGCCCCGTTGATCTCGTCGCCGGTGAGTAGACCGGACAGGTAGGGCGCCAGCAGATTGCTGTTCATCTTGCCCGAAACCACGGATGCGCGGGCGCTGAACAGGAGATGCAGCAGGCCGACTCTGTTCTCGCCGCTGTTGCGTTCCGCCGCTTCCAGACCGAGGTCGAAGCCCTTCGGGTCCTGAGGCTCGGTGGCCGGGCGGCCGATCATGGAATGCTCGCGCAGCAGCGCATACATCTCGCCGGTCATGTAGGTGGCGAAGCGCTCAATGCGCCCGTTCTTCACCTCGATCCATTTCGGATGCGTGCCAGCGGAGCAGATCAATCCGTTCTCGATGCCGGCACCGAGAACCAGCGTCTCCTCGCCGCGCATCACGTCGGCCGCGCCGGGAGCGGGTTCGCAGAACAAGCCGGGAATGATGTAGCCCTTGCGGCCGTTCTCCAGATCAACCGGGACAACCGCTTTCGCGATCTCAGCGGGGCCTGCGGGGCAGGTGGCGTAGGGCGCCTCGACCCAGCCTTCCCGGCTTCCCACCATGCCGACGAGCAGCACCGGCGCATCGGGCTCGGCCTTGAGCCAGTGTCCGCATTGGCGCAGAAACACGTCGCGGTGCTGGCCCTTTTTCAGGGCCGAGACCCCTTCGTTCGACGAGACCTGATCGAGAATGGTTTCGTTCTCGATCAGATAGCCACGGAAGCGGGTCGTTCCCCAATCGGCGACGATGAAGCGCAAGGTGGATGATCCTTGATCAGCGCGTTCCGTACATCCGGTCGCCGGCATCGCCGAGGCCCGGCACGATATAGCCGTGATCGTTGAGGCGCTCGTCGATGGAGGCGGTCCAGATATGCACATCCGGGTGGGCGCCGCGCAGCTTCTCGATGCCCTCGGGAGCCGCAAGCAGGCAGACGAAGCGCAGATCCTTGGCGCCGCGCTCCTTCAGCCGGTCGATCGCGGCCACGGCCGAGTTCGCGGTCGCCAGCATCGGGTCGAGCACCAGCACCATGCGGTCGGCGAGATCCGACGGCGCCTTGAAGTAATATTCCACGGCCTGGAGCGATTCAGGATCGCGGTAGAGGCCGATATGGGCGACGCGGGCCGCAGGCACCAGCGTGAGCATGCCATCGAGGAAGCCGACACCGGCGCGCAGGATGGGGGCGAAAACGAGCTTCTTGCCGGCGATCTGGGCGCCTTCCATGGTGGTGAGCGGCGTCTCGATCTGGATGCGCTCCATGGGCAAGTCGCGGGTGACCTCGTAGCAGAGCAGCATGCCGATCTCGTTGAGGAGCTGGCGGAAGCCCTTCGTCGAGCGCTCCTTGTCCCGCATCAGGGTCAGCTTGTGCTGAACCAGCGGATGATCGACCACCGTGACGCCCTGCATGCCTTTTCCCTCTTTGATCGTCGTATGCTGATTCATCTAAAACACTGTCCCGTCACTGATCACGCTGAGAGGGGGCGAGCCGTCGCCGCGCTTCTCCTTCGCCAATCTCCGCCCCGTCGCCCAGGTGCCGCCTTCCAGCACCTTGGCCAGGGGAAAGTCTTCTGCCGCAAATCCTAGCTTCGCCCGGATGGGTTCGGCAATGCGGTCGAGCAGGGCCACGGTCAAGGCCCGCCATTCAACCACGAGCTCGGAATCCACCGCGTGGGCACGGGCGGCGTCTGCCGGGTCCTTCAGGGCGATCACGCCCGTGTCGAGAAAAAGACCGCCGTTGCGGTACTCCGGCAGGCCCGTGAGCCCATCGATGTCGACGACGGTGAAGCCCGCCCATTCGAGCGGCTCGATCAGCGAATAGGAGAGCCACTGGGACAGCTTGTGGAACGGGATCAGGCCCTTCGTGGCATCCGGCACCTCCACCAGGGGATGGCGCCAGGTATCACCGAGATCGATGCCGCCGAGCGTGATCCGGCCGGGCCATATGGGGCCGAGATGGGTGAGCAGCGCCTCCAGGATCGAGGTCGCCTTGATGCGGCCGTTCTCTTCCGTTGCGGCAATGACGTCGAACAGGCCGCCAGGCCTCGGATCGTCCTCCTGGCCGAAGATGTCCGGATTCGTCGCGACCACCCGGCCCAGGCGGTTCAGCAGGGCGGCGCGGCCTTCGAGGCCCACGAGCGGATTGTCGGACGAGACTTGGAAGCCGGACGCGAGATCCTCGGCCGTGATGGTCATCAGCACATCCGCATCAACGCGGAAGGGGTCCTCCGGTCTGCTCGAAAAGGTGCCGCTCACGAACATGTCGAAGCTTGCGACCGCAAGTCCTTCGGAGCGGATGTAGGTTTGGCCGGTCCGGCCCTCCTCGTAGCGCCACTGTGGGCCCGCGCCGGCATCGAGCAGGACGGACATGATGGCAAGATCGAACGCGGAGCGGGCCATGTCGGCGCCACTCTCCCACGAGGCACCGTGCATCACCGCGCCCCAGCGTTCATGGTCTCCGGCAGCGAAATGGCGCCAGCGGGCATGGAAGGGAATGTCCAAAGACGGATAGGCCTCGCGGATCGTCTTCACGACCTCGTCGGCGCAGGGCTCGAGCCGGTCGAGAGTGACCGTGAAATGCTTGAGGCGGCCCTCAAGTCCTGCCTGCAGGAGCTGATGCGAGCGCTCGCGCACCGCTGCGGCGGACAACAGGCGTTTCGCGGCTTGGGTCTCGGGAGACAAAACAGGCTGGTCCGTCACGCAGGGCTCCGGTGCTCTCGGGTCGGGAGCGATAGCATAGTCTCAGGGCCGCGCAGCATCCCAACGTTCGGCCGTTTGACGAGAAGGTTAAAAACGAAGCGGATGCCGACGGCAAGCCGGCACCCGCTTCCGTGGCAGTGCTTCAAAAGCGTTCCAGGTCGCGGCCCTTCACACGGTCGAGTTCGGACGCATCCGGCGCGCCGTCGGGCGTGTAATAGCCGGCGGCCTTCTTGGCCTCCAGCTCCACCTGCGCGTCCGGCGGCACCAACTCGGCCGGGATCGGCACCCGCTCCACCACCTCGATGCCCGAGCCGGTGATGGCATCGTATTTCATGTTGGACATGGACATGAGCCGGTCGATGCGGCGGATGCCGAGCCAGTGCAGCACATCGGGCATAAGCTGCTGGAAGCGGGCATCCTGCACGCCGGCCACGCATTCCGTGCGCTCGAAATAGGTGGAGGCCTGGTCGCCGCCCTCCTGCCGCTTGCGGGCGTTGTAGACCAGGAACTTGGTGACCTCGCCAAGCGCCCGGCCCTCCTTGCGGTTATAGGCGATGACGCCGACGCCGCCCTCTTGCGCTTCCCGGACGCATTCCTCGATGCCGTGCACGAGGTAGGGGCGGCAGGTGCAGATGTCGGAGCCGAACACGTCGGAGCCGTTGCATTCGTCGTGCACGCGGCAGGCGATGCGGGTCTTGGGATCGCTCAGGCGCGAGACATCGCCGACCACATAGACCGTGGTGTTGCCGATGGGCGGCAGGAACACGCTCATGTCGGGGCGGGTAACGAGCTCGGGGAACATGCCGCCGGTCTGCTCGAACAGGGTGCGGCGGAGCTCGCCCTCGGAGCAGCCGAAGCGCTGGGCGATGCCGGGCAGATACCAGACGGGATCGACCGCGATCTTCGTGACCGAGATATCGCCCGATTCATGAAGGAAGCCGCCATCAGCCTTGAGGCGCTTCGCGCCCATGGCACCAAGGATCTCAGGCATGTTGAGACGCGCCTTGGTGACCGCGATGCTGGGCCGGATGTCGAGACCGCCGGCGATCTCGTCCTTGTAGATCTCGCCGACCAGATGACCCCAAGGATCGAGGGACACGATCCTGCCAGGGTCGAACCATTGCGGATGCGGGCCGATCTCGGCGGTCGGATGGGTGTTGTGCAGGTCGGGCCGGGTGAGCGGGTTGAGCGCCCGGGCCGAGATGGCCAGAGCCCGATAGAGGGAATAGGAGCCGCCATGGGCGCCGATCACGTTGCGGTCGGCCGGATTGGTCACGGTGCCGACGATCGGGCCCCGGACCTGCGGGTCCTCGGCTCCCCATTTGATCGGATGCTTGATGGTGCCTGCGTTCGGCTCGGGATGGGAGGTGAGCCGGATATGGGTCGAGCGGTTAGGCGAGCTCATGAACGATCTTCCACGCGAAAACGGGAAGACTCCCTCGACCGATCGCCGGAGAGCCTCCATACGATCTTTGGAAGACTGATCCAAAGTTTCGGTGCCGTCAATGGCACTAGGGGAAAGGTGCGGCAGCTTGGCTTCTTCAAGGGGCCTGAGCACAGCCCTTTCACGTCATGGCCGGCAGAAGGCCGATGATGACTTGGGGCGCTAGAGCCAGGACGCCCCCTTGCCCGAGTGCCGGACGCCCAGATGAACCAGCACGCTCGCCCCGATATCGGCAAAGCTCTCCCGCCGGCCGATAGCACCCTGCCTGACCCCCGATCCGAAGCTCAGGATCGGCACGTGCTCGCGGGTGTGATCGGAGCCGCGCCAGGAGGGATCGTTGCCGTGATCGGCCGTGATGACGACGAGGTCGCCGTCCTTGAGGGCCGCCTCGATCTCCGGGATGCGCCGGTCGAAGGCCTCGAGTGCTGCGGCATAGCCCGGAATGTCGCGGCGATGGCCGAACTCGCTGTCGAAATCGACCAGGTTGGCGAAGACGAAGCCGCCGTCGGCTAAGTCCCGCATGGCCTCGATGGCGGCCGACAGGCAGGCGTCGTTGCCGTTGGGCTTGATCTCCCGGCCTGTCGAGCGATGGGCGAAGATGTCGCCGATCTTGCCGACGGTGACCACGGAACGACCCGCCTTCGTCAACCTGTCGAGGATGGTGTCGGCCGGCGGCGGCGTGGCGAAATCCTTGCGGTTGCCGGTGCGCTTGAAGCCCGCCTCGGGCGAGCCGACGAAGGGGCGGGCGATCACGCGTCCAATCTTGTAGGCGTCGCAGAGCTCCCGCCCGATCCGGCAGAGGTCGTAGAGCCGCTCCAGCCCGAAGGTTTCCTCGTGCGCCGCGATCTGCAGCACGCTGTCGACGGAGGTGTAGAAGATCGGTTCGCCCGTGCGCATGTGCTCGGCACCGAACTCGTCGATGACGGCCGTGCCGGAGGCATGCTTGTTGCCGAGAATGCCGGGAAGATTGCCGCGCTCGACGAGCGCAGCCGTCAGCTCCTCCGGAAATGTCGGAACAGTATTGGGGAAATAGCCCCAGTCGAAGGTGACGGGAACGCCCGCGATCTCCCAATGGCCCGAAGGCGTGTCCTTGCCCTTGGAGGTCTCGACACCATAGCCCCAGGCGCCTTTCAGCGGACCCTGCGGCGCGAGGTTCGGCGGCATGCGTCCCGTGGAGGCTTTACAGGCCAAGCCGAGGCCGAGCGCCGTCAGGTGCGGCAGGCGAAGCGGGCCCTCGCGCAAGCCCGCCTGATCGCCCCGGCCGGCCGCGCAGGCTTCGGCGATATGCCCGAGTGTATCGGCTCCGGCATCGCCGTAGGCGGCCGCATCCTCCGCTCCGCCGATACCGACGGAATCGAGCACGATGAGAAGAGCACGGGGCATCAACACAAGTCCTTCAAGTCGCGGGAATCATGACTGATACGTCATCGCGGCGAAAGATGCGATGGCTCGTGATCATGGGAGTGCCCCTCATGATCGTGCATGTCATGGGCATGGTCTTGGTGATCCAGGGGGCATTCTGGGCCGTGTTCATGAGAGCCTGGCCGGTGGATCTCGATCTGCAGGGTTGAATGCCTGATGCCGAAACGGGCCTTCAGCTCCCGCTGCGCCTGCGCCAGAAACCGGTCGCCCGGGTGCCCTTCGGGCATGACGAGATGGGCCGTCAGCGCCGTCTCGGTGGTGCTCACCGCCCAGACATGCAGGTGATGAACGCGGGCGACGCCCGGCATCGCCTCGAGAGCCTTCCGGACCTCGGGGAGAGCAATGCCACGCGGCACGCCGTGCAGGGAAAGCGCCAAGGACTGCTTCAGCAAGCCCCAGGTGCCCCAGACGATGACAGCCGCGATGACGAGGCTCAGTACCGGGTCGATCCAGGTGGCCCCGGTCCAGAGAATGGCGAGACCGCCGAGAACCACCCCGAGGGACACTGCGGCATCGGCCACCATGTGCAGGAAAGCGCCCCGGATGTTGAGATCGTGCTGGCCGCTCATGAAAAGGAATGCCGTGAAACCGTTCACGAGAATGCCGATGGCCGCCACGATCATCATGGTGCCCGCCGCAACGGGTGTCGGCTCGATCAGCCGCTCGACGGATTCCCAGACGATCCCGCCCACCGCTACGAGAAGGAGCAGGGCATTGAAGAGCGCGGCCAGGATCGAGCTCGGACGCAGCCCGTAGGTGAATCGCTCCGTGGGCCCGCGCCGGGCGAGCACGGCCGCGCCCCAGGCGATGGCGAGGCCGAGCACGTCGCTTAAATTGTGTCCGGCATCCGAGAGCAGGGCCATGGAACCGGCCCAGAACCCGTATCCGGCCTCGATGGCCACGAAGGCGAGATTGAGCGTGATGCCGATGGCAAAGGCGCGTCCGTGGCCGGCCTGCGGAGCGTGGGAGTGCCCGTGATGGTGATCGCCGGCCGGGTGATGGTGCGCATGCATGATGGAAAGCGGTTGAGCCTTATTCTCGAACGGCGTTCGATGCCGCCGTTTCGAGGTTGAAGGCGGCGGCGAAAAGCGCCCTGGTGTAATCGGTCCGCGGCGCGGCGAAGATGTTCTCGGCGGATCCTTCCTCGACGATCCTGCCGTTCTGCATCACCACCACGTGGTTCGCGAGCGCCCGCACCACCTTGAGATCGTGGCTGATGAACATATAGGCAAGATTGCGCCGCTTCTGAAGATCGCGCAACAGCTCCACGATCTGCGCTTGCACGGACATGTCCAGCGCCGAGGTCGGCTCGTCGAGCATGATGAATTGCGGCTCGAGCGCCATGGCGCGGGCGATGGCGATGCGCTGGCGCTGTCCGCCGGAGAATTCGTGCGGGTAGCGGTCCATGGTGGACGGATCGAGGCCCACGTCCTGCAGGGCCTTAGCGACGATCTCGCGGCGCTGGGCGTAAGAGAGGCCCTTGTGCTGGACGAGCAGGCCCTCCTCGACGATCTCGGCGATCGACATGCGTGGCGAGAGGGAGCCGTAGGGGTCCTGGAACACCACCTGCAGATCCTTGCGCATCGGGCGGATCTCGTTCGAGCGCATGCCGTCGATGCGGTTGCCGAGGAAGACGATGGGGCCTTCCGACTGCACGAGTCGCAGGATGGCAAGGCCGAGCGTCGTCTTGCCGGAACCGGATTCGCCCACCACGCCGACGGTCTCGCCCCGGCGCACCCGCACGGAGACGCCGTCTACGGCCTTCACATGGCCGACGGTTTTCTGGAAGAAGCCGCGCTTGATCGGAAACCAGACCTTGATCGGCCCGGCATCGACGATGACCGGTGCGTCCTTCGCGACCGGATTGGCGCGGCCCTTCGGTTCTGCGGCCAGAAGCCTTTGCGTGTAGGGATGCTGCGGATTGCCGAACACCTCGGCGACCGTTCCCTGCTCGACGATCTTGCCCTTGAGCATCACGCAGACGCGATCCGCGATCTTGCGCACGATGCCGAGATCGTGGGTGATGAAGAGCATCGACATGTTGAGCCTGCTCTTCAGCTCGGCGAGGAGCTTCAGGATCTGCGCCTGCACCGTCACGTCGAGGGCGGTGGTCGGCTCGTCGGCGATGAAGAGGTCGGGCTCGTTGGCGAGCGCCATGGCGATCATCACGCGCTGACGCTGACCGCCGGAGAGCTGATGCGGATAGGCGCTCAAGCGGCTTTCGGCATCGCGGATACCGACGAGATGAAAGAGCTCGAGCGTGCGGGTGCGCGCCTGACGGTCCGAGAGACCGCGGTGGAGCTTGAGGATCTCGCCGACCTGCCGCTCGATGGTGTGGAGCGGGTTGAGCGAGGTCATCGGCTCCTGGAACACCATGGTGATGTCGTCGCCGCGGACCTTGCGCATCTCGTCCTCGTCGGCGGCGATCAGGTCCTTGCCCTTGAACAGGATGCGGCCGGAGGGATGAAACGCGGACGGGTAGGGCAGGAGTTTGAGGGCCGACAATGCGGTGACGGACTTGCCCGAGCCCGACTCGCCCACGAGTGCCACCGTCTCTCCCGCCATCACGTCGAAGGACACACGGTCCACTGCCAGCATGTCGCCTCCGCCTTGGCGGAAGGCGACGGAGAGATCCTGAACGGACAGAAGGGGCTCGGTCATCGGAACGTCTTCCGCGGGTCGAAGGCGTCGCGCACCGCTTCGCCGATGAAGATGAGGAGGCTGAGCATGATGGCGATCACGAAAAAGCCCGCGAGGCCGAGCCAGGGCGCCTGAAGGTTGGCCTTTCCTTGCGCCAGCAATTCGCCGAGCGACGGCGAGCCCGGCGGCAGGCCGAAGCCGAGGAAGTCGAGGGAGGTCAGCGTCGTGATCGAGCCGTTGATGATGAAAGGCATGAAGGTGAGCGTCGCCACCATGGCGTTCGGCAACAGGTGCTTGAACATGATGGTGCTGTTCGAGAGGCCCAGGGCCGTTGCGGCGCGCACATATTCGAAGTTTCGGGCGCGCAGGAATTCGGCGCGGACCACGCCCACCAGCGACACCCAGGAGAACAGCAGCAGGATGCCGAGCAGCACGAAGAAGCTCGGCGTGATCACCGCCGAGATGATGATGAGGAGATAGAGCGAGGGAATGGCGGTCCAGATCTCGATGAAGCGCTGGAACAGCAGGTCGGTCCAGCCGCCGTAGTAGCCCTGCACGGCTCCCGCGAGGATGCCGACGATGGATGAAATGCCGGCAAGCGTGAGGCCGAACAGCACAGAGATGCGAAAGCCGTAGATCAGGCGCGCGACCACGTCGCGGCCCTGGTCGTCGGTGCCGAGCCAGTTCCACTCGATATCCCGGCAGCCCGTGCCCCCGGTGCGCTCCGCGATCGGGCGGCACTGCTCGTCGGTGAGCATCCAGGTGGGCGGCGCTGGCGCCGGAACGGGCAGGTCGAGATTGTGCGTGGTGTAGGAGAAGCGGATCGGCGCCCAGAGCAGCCAGCCGTTGTCCTGGATCTCCTTGGTAATGACTGGGTCGCGGTAATCGGTCTGCGCCAGGAAGCCGCCGAACTTCTCCTCCGGATAGTTCACGAAGGCCGGGTAAAGCAGCTCGCCCTTGTAGGAGGCGAGGATCGGTTTGTCGTTGGCGATCAGCTCCGCGAACAGGCTTAGGACGAACAGGATCATGAAGAACCAGAACGACCAGTAGCCGCGCCGGTTGGCCTTGAAGTTCTGAAGCCGCCGCCGGTTGAGGGGCGAGAGCTTGATGAAGCCCTCTTTCGGCAGGGGAGGCGCGACGGGCGCAGCGGCCGGAGAGGCGACCGGAACGTTCTCGTTCATCTCACGCCTCCCTGGTCTCGAAATCGATCCGCGGATCGATCCAGGTATAGGTGAGGTCAGAGAGCAGGTTCACCGCCAGGCCCACCAGGGAGAAGATGTAGAGATTGGCAAAGACCACCGGATAGTCGCGGTTCACGATGGACTCGAAGGACAGAAGCCCGAGACCATCGAGAGAGAAGATCGTCTCGATGAGGAGCGCGCCGGCGAAGAATGCACCGATGAAGGCGCCCGGGAAGCCCGCGATCACGATCAGCATCGCATTGCGGAAGACGTGGCCGTAGAGCACCTGGCGCTCGGACAAGCCCTTCATGCGCGCAGTGAGCACATACTGCTTGCGGATCTCGTCGAGGAACGAGTTCTTCGTGAGCAGGGTCGAGGTGGCAAATGCCCCGAGCGCCATGGCGGTGATCGGCAGCACCAGATGCCAGAAGTAATCGGCGATCTGCATGTACCAGGGCATGAAGGCCCAGTTCTCGGAGGTGAGCCCGCGCAGGGGAAAGACCTGCCAGAATGAGCCGCCGGCAAAGAGCACAATCAGCAGGATCGCGAAGAGAAATCCCGGAATGGCATAGCCGATGATGACGATCGCCGACGTCCAGATGTCGAACGAGGAGCCGTCCTGGACCGCCTTCTTGATGCCGAGCGGAATCGAGATGGCGTAGGAGAGAAGCGTCATCCATAGGCCCAGGCTGATCGAGACCGGCAGCTTTTCCTTGATCAGCTCCAGGACCGAGATGTCGCGGAAGTAGCTCTTGCCGAAGTCGAAGCGGGCATAATCCCACAGCATCTTCAGGAAGCGCTCATGCGCCGGCTTGTCGAAGCCGAACTGCGCCTCCAACTGCTTGATGAACTGCGGATCGAGCCCCTGCGCGCCGCGATAGCGGGACGAGGAGGCATCGCCCGCGCCTGCGCCGCCGGGGCTCTGCGCCCCGAAATCGCTCCCTCCGCCGGAGATGCGCGAGGAGGCGCCTGAATCCTGGCCCTGCAGCTGCGCAATGATGCGCTCCACGGGCCCGCCGGGAGCGAACTGCACCAGGACGAAGGAGATGAGCATGATCCCGAGGATAGTGGGGATCATGAGGAGAATGCGGCGTGCGATATAGGCCAGCATCAAGCGCCTGCGGATTGAAGGCCGATGCGGCCAAGGTGAGTGTCGTTGAAGCCTGATCTATCCTTCATGCCATGGTCCAGCATGCGGTCGAAGCCGATACGCGCCTCGCAGCGTAGCATCAGAATCCTGTCCAAGCCCTATCCTCTCCCAATCCGCTTTGCCTTCTCGGCATCGTACCACCAGGTTCCCGGCGCCCCCGAGGCGAAGCGGGGCTTGGTCTGCGGGCGCGAGAACTGGTCCCAATAGGCCAGCCACTCGCTGGCCCGGTACCACATGGGCACCCAATAATGGCCCGAACGGAGAACCCGGTCCAGGGCGCGGCATGCGATGTTCAGCTCCTGACGCGACTTGGCGTTGCCGATCCGCTCGATCAAGGCGTCCACGGCCGGATCGGCGATGCCGGCGAGATTCTGCGCGCCGGGCGTCCGGGCCGCCTGGGAGCCATAGACGGTCCGGAGGCTGTCGCCCGGGGTCGACACACCGACGAGAGCGCGGCTCGTCATGTCAAAATCGTATTCGTTCAGGCGCTGCTGATACTGGGCCGCATCCACGATGCGTGATCGCGCGTCGATGCCGAGGCGCTTTAGGTTGTTCTGGAACGGCTGGGTGTGGGGCTGGAGCGAGGGTTGAAAATCCAGGGACTCGATGGCGAAAGGCTGGCCGTTCGGCAGCTTCAGCACGCCGCCGTCGCGCTTGCAGCCGGCTTGGCGCAGGAGTTCGTCCGCGCGGCGCAGCAGCTGTCGGTCCTGCCCCGAGCCGTCGGAGACCGGAGGAACCACGGGATCTGCGAACACCGAAGCGGGAAGCCTGTCGCGGAACGGCTCGAGCAGCGCAATCTCCTCCGCCGACGGCTTTCCTACAGCTTTCATGTCGCTGTTCTCAAAGAACGACGCTGTGCGCTTGTAGAGGCCGAACATGATATTTGCGTTCGTCCATTCGAAGTCGAAGGCGAGGCCGATGGCCTCACGGATGCGCGGGTCCTTGAAGGCCTCGCGGCGCGTGTTGAAGTACCAGCCCTGGATAGGGGAAGGCGCGTCGTTCGAGATTTCTTCCTTCTTCACCCTGCCTTCGCGCACGGCTGGAAAGTCGTATCCGGTCGTCCAGGTGCGGGAGGTGAACTCCTCGTGATAGTTGAGCGTGCCGTTCTTGAAGGCCTCGAAGGCCACGGTGCGGTCGCGGAAATATTCGTAGCGGATGCGGTCGAAATTGTTCTGGCCCACATTCACCGGCAGGTCCTTGGCCCAGTAATCCGGCACGCGATCGAATTCGATGAAGCGTCCGACCTCGAAACGGCCGACCTTGTAGGGGCCGGAGCCGAGCGGCGCTTCGAGCGTCGAGGCTTGGAAGTCCTTCCCCTGCCAGTAGCGCTCGGAGAAAATCGGCAGTCCGGCGACCGTAAGATGAAGGTCGCGGGGGCGCTCCGGCGTGAACTGGACGCGCAGGATCTCGTCGGATTCCGCTTCCGCCGAGGCCAACTGAGTCAGGAGCTGGGAGAAGATCGGGTGGCCCTTGGTCTTCAGGATGTTGAGCGAGAAGGCCGCATCCTTCGCGGTCAGCTTCGAGCCGTCGTGAAAGCGCGCTTCCGGGCGTAAGGCGAAGCGATAGGTGAGCTTGTCGCCGGAAATCCGCACGCTCTTCGCAACGAGCCCATACAACGCATCGGGCTCGTCGGCCGATCCCGCCATCAGGGTGTCGAAGGTGCCGAGCATTCCGGCCGCGCCGTCGCCCCGCAGCACGAAGACGTTGAGGGTGTTGAAGGTGTCGAAGTTCTGGTTGCCGAGGGTCTGTCTGATCTGGATTGCCAGCGTACCGCCTTTCGGCGCGGCGGGGTTCACATAGTCGAAATGCTTGAAGTCCGGCGCCAGCTTCAGCTCGCCGAAACTGGAGAGGCCGTGCGTTTCCGTCTCGCCTTCCTGCGCCAGGCCGATGCGGGGCAGCAAGGAAAGAGCGGCCCCAGCCGCTCCCGTCTTGAGGATGATGCGGCGGTTGATGTCGTTCATCGCGGTGCTCCCGTCTTGGCCGCCTCGGCTTCGTCGTGCCACCAGATGGTCGGAAACGCCGCGCCGCCATAACGCGGCATGGTCTCGGGATGGCTGTAGCGGTTCCAGCGCGCCGTGCGCTGCTTCAGCGAGGTCCATTGCGGGACCACGTAATCGTGAGCGAGCAGAACGCGGTCGAGGGCTTTCGTGGCGGCGACAAGCTCGTCGCGGTCCTTGGCGAAGATCACTTTGTCGATGAGCGCATCGACGCCGGGGTCCGCGATGCCGGCAAGGTTGCGGGAGCCTTCGCGCGCAGCGGACTGCGAGCCCCAGAACTCGCGCTGCTCGTTGCCGGGCGAGAGCGATTGGGGCCAGAGGCCGGTGGCGATGTCGAAGTCGAAGGAGCGGGTGCGGTTCGTGTATTGCACGTCATCGATGGTGCGCACCGACGCGACGATGCCAAGGCGATCCAGGGAGGACTTGTAGGGCAGGAACACGCGCTCTTCGTTGGGGCTGCTGCTGAGCAGCTCCACGCTCAGGAACTCGCCCTTGGCATTGACCCGGCGGCCGTTCTTGATCTCCCACCCGGCCTCCTTGAGCAGGCGGTCGGCCTCGCGCAGGTTGTTGCGGATCGCCTCGGGCGAGTCGTTGACCGGGTTCTTGTACGGCGTCGTGAAGACCGAGGCCGGGACCTTGTCGCGGACGCTCTCGAGGATCTCCCGTTCCTTGCCCTCGGGCAGTCCCGAGGACGCGAGATCGAGTCCGTAGAAGTAGCTCGAAGGGCGCTCGTAGAGGCCGTAGAAGATCGTCTTGTTCAACTCCTCAAATGGGAAGGCGAGATTGAAGGCCCGGCGCACGCGCTGGTCCTTGAACTTGTCGCGTCGCAGGTTGAGCGTGAAGGCCTGCATCACGCCCGTGGCGCGGAACGGAAACTCTTCGAGGATCACGCGGCCTTCCTGCTTCGCCGGGAAGTCGTATCCGGTCGCCCAGTTGCGGGCGCTGTTCTCTGTGCGGAAGTCGAGGCGGTCCGCCTTGAAGGCTTCGAGCAGCACCGTCGCGTCGCGGTAATACTCGTAGCGGATCTCGTCGAAGTTGTTCTGCCCGACATTCACGTTGATCGTCTCGCCCCAGTAATCCTTCACCCGCTCGTAGGACGCGTTGCGGCCCGCGTCGAAAGTCTTGAGGCGATAGGGGCCGGAGCCGAGCGGCGGCTCGAGGGTGGTCTGCGTCACGTCGCGCTTGCGCCCATCGGGAGCCGTGCCTTCCCACCAGTGCTTCGGCAGGACCATCAGCTGCCCCATGATCTGCGGCAATTCGCGGTTGCCCTTCTCGTCGAACGTGAACTTGACCTCGCGCTCGCTCACCTTCTCGGCTTTGGTGACGTTGGCATAGTAGAAGGCATAGGTCGGAGAGTTGGCCTTCAGGGTCTCGAACGAGAAGATCACGTCGTCCGCCGTCACCGGCTTGCCGTCGTGCCAGCGCGCTTCCGGTCGCAGGCGGAAGCTGACGGAGGAATAATCCTCCGGGTAGGCGAAGGATTCGGCGAGCAGCCCGTAGGAGGCGTTCGCCTCGTCGAGGGCGGAGGTGGTCAGGGTTTCGTAGATGAGGCCGAGCCCCTGCTCGGGCGAGCCTTTCACGCCAGCCACGACGACGTTGAAGCTGTCGAAGGTGCCCAGAGCGCCCAGCCGGACGAGGCCACCCTTCGGGGCATTCGGGTTGACGTAATTGAAATGCGGGAAGCCTTGCGGGTATCTGGGCTCGTCGAGCAGCGCCGAACCGTGCCGCCATGGGGCTTCCTGGGCTGCGAGGGGCGAGACGGCGAGGCAGGCGGCCAGGAAGCTCGGCAGAAAGGTACGGATCACAAAGCGTCTCCTGAAACGGCGAGGCGTCTGTCGTTAGCTACATTTTTGGGCGCAAGCCCGCGAGCGCAAGGGACAATGCGCCAAAGGCTGGAAAGACCAAAAGGAAAAGCCGGGCTTTGGGGCCCGGCTTTCCGAAATGTGAGTATGACGCTCTTTACTGGGCCGCAGGAGCGGCGGGAGCGGCAGGCGCCGCGGGAGCGGCACCATTGGCCGGAGCCGCGGCAGACGCCTCGGGAAGGGGAGGAGCGCTGGGGGAGACCGACTTCAAATAGGCGATGAGATCTGCCCGCTCCTTGGCCTGGGCGATGCCGGCGAAGGCCATGATGGTGCCGGGAACGGCCTGCTTGGGGTTCTGGATGAAGGCGTTCAGAGCCTCGTAATTCCAATCGCCACCCTTGCCCTTGAGGGCCGCCGAGTAGTTGAAGCCGGCGTGGGAGGCGAGAGGACGTCCGACGACGCCGTGGAGATTGGGGCCGACCTTGTTGGGGCCGCCATCCTCGAAGGTGTGGCAGGAGGCGCACTTCTTGGCCGCAGCCTGGCCCTTGGCCACGTCGGCGCTGGCGAGAAGAACCGGAAGCGGCTCGGCCGGGGCGGCGGCGCCTGCATCGGCGGCAGCGCCTTCCTCGGGAGCCGGGAGGTCGTAACCGGGAACGGCGGGCTTATGGGGAGCAAACAGGCCGCCGGCGATAACGTTGACGCCGACCACGAAGAGAAGCGAACCGAAAACGGCGCCCGCGATCTTATTGGTCTCGATATTCATCAGTTAGGCTCTCCTCGCCCTCGTACCCGGCGAAATCAGCGCAGCAGAACGGATCCGCAGGCGGGTGCCCGCGACAGCGCCGTTGCTTAGCCGTAGTGATGGGGTTTTGACAATGGGGTTTCCCTGAGTTTTCGCCGTTCTCGTGGTCGCAGCACGGCTCTGCAACGCAGAAGGGCGTCCGAAGGTCCGGATCCAGGCCATGACAAATGCACACCGCCTTGCTAAGGACCGGCACCTTCTAGACCAAACCGTGCCATGTCCGATCCTCTTGTCCTCATCCCCGCCCGTCTGGCAGCAACCCGGCTGCCGAACAAGCCCCTGGCCGAGATCGCCGGGGAGCCGATGATCGTCCATGTATGGCGCCGGGCCGTGGAAGCGGGAATCGGGCCGGTGGCCGTGGCGACGGACGCGTCCGAGATCGCCGAGGCGGTCGCCAGGGCAGGCGGGCAGGCGGTGATGACCCGGTCCGATCACGCCTCCGGCTCCGACCGCATCTTCGAGGCTGTGGAAAAGCTCGACCCTCAAGGCCGGCACGACCTGGTCGTGAACGTCCAGGGCGACCTGCCGACCATCGACCCGGCGGCGATCGCGGCGTCCATCATGCCGCTCGCGGATCCAGCGGTCGACATCGCCACCCTCGTGGCCGTCATCGCCCGGGAGGAGGAGAGGACCAATCCCAACGTGGTGAAGATGGTTGGGAGCCCGATTTCTTCCGGCCGGTTCCGCGCGCTCTACTTCACCCGTGCGACTGCGCCTTACGGCGATGGCCCGCTCTACCATCACATCGGCCTTTATGCCTATCGCCGCAGGGCGCTGCAGCGTTTCGTCGGCCTCGAACCGTCGCCGCTGGAGATGCGCGAGAAGCTGGAGCAGTTGCGGGCGCTGGAGGCCGGCATGCGCATCGACGCGGTCGTGGTCGACGACGTGCCGCTCGGCGTCGATACCCCTCACGATCTGGACAGGGCGCGCGAGATCCTCGCGGCCAAAATTATCGCGGCTCGGAGGACATCATGAGCAAGCTTATTTCTTTCCAAGGCGAGCTGGGGGCCAATTCCCACACGGCTTGCTCGGAGGCGCGTCCTGATTGGGAGGCACTGCCCTGTCCGACCTTCGAGGATGCTTTTGCCGCCGTGAACGAGGGACCGGCGGGCCTCGCCATGATCCCGATCGAGAATTCGATCGCGGGTCGCGTGGCCGACATCCACCACCTGCTGCCGACCTCCGGGCTGCACATCGTCGGCGAGCATTTCCTGCCGATCCACTTTCACCTGATGGCAATCCCGGAGGCTGATCTCGGCACCGTCAAGGACGTCTACAGCCACGTCCATGCGCTCGGTCAGTGCCGCAAGATCATCCGCAAGCTCGGGCTCAAGGCGCATGTGGCCGGCGACACGGCAGGCTCTGCCCGCGAAGTGTCCGAGTGGAAGGATCCGACCCGGGCCTCGCTCTCGCCCCGCATGGCGGCCGACATCTACGGCCTGAAGATCCTGGCCGAGAATGTGGAGGACGAGGCCCACAACACCACCCGCTTCGTCATCCTGTCGAAGACGCCGCACTGGGCCCCGGCCGGGCAGGGCCCGACCGTCACCTCTTTCGTGTTCCGGGTCCGCAACCTGCCGGCTGCGCTCTACAAGGCGCTGGGCGGCTTCGCGACCAACGGCATCAACATGACGAAGCTCGAGAGCTACATGCTCGAAGGCGAGTTCCTGGCGACCCAGTTCTATGCCGAGGTCGACGGCCATCCCGAGGACGCTAACCTCAAGCGGGCCCTAGAGGAGCTGGAGTTCTTCTCCCGCGAGCTGCGCATCCTCGGGGTCTATTCGGCCGATCCGTTTCGGGACAAGATCAAGGAAGCAGCCGAGTGACCATCCTCATCCGCGAGGCGGTCGAAGGCGATGTGGAAGGCATCGCAAGGGTCCACGTTCAGGGCTGGCGCGAATCCTACAAGGACTTCCTATCGCCCGAGGCGCTGGCCGGCCTGTCCGTCGATGAGCGGATGCGGATGTGGCAGGGTACTTTCGCACGCCCAAGCCCTCGGGCCAGGCTTCTCGTCGCGGAAACGGATGACGGCGAGATCGTCGGCTTCGCGTGCGGCGGTCCCGTTCGCCCGGAGAGTGCCGAAATCCTCGATGCCGAGGCCGAGATCTTTGCTATCTACCTGCTCGACAAGGTGAAGCGGCAAGGGATCGGCCGCGGGCTCATGGGTGGAATTCTTGATCACCTCGCTTATCAGGGTTTCCGCTCGGCAGGCCTATGGGTGTTGAAGGAGAACCATTCAGCGCGCCGCTTCTACGAATCGTTGGGCGGGGTGCGGGGAGCTGAGCAAACCTTCGACCTGCGCGGCCAGACCGTCGTCGAGATCGCCTATCGGTTCGAGCTGACGCCACAGTCCTAGAACGTGAGCCCTGTCGCCGCCCTCCGCCGTCATGGCCGGGCTTGTTCCGGCCATCTCGATTGTTTGTGGTTCGGCGCTTTTCTTGATCGGGATCACCGGGAGGAGCCCGGTGATGACGTGGGAGGGTATGGTCAAGGCTCGTGATGTTATGTTCTCGCTTTGTTCTTGACACAGGGTTACACCTGAGCTATACCCTTGTGCAGATCGGTTCCTGCGAGGGGCGCGCTCGCGAGGCGTCGCAGTGACGGGAGCCGGCACGGTCCTGCGGCAGGCCTCGCACGCCTGGGAGCGCAGGAGGCCGACCTTGGGTGTCGTCCCAGCTGGTCCGCCTGAAAAGAACCGTGCGCGAGGTGCCGTCCGGCTCTTCCATCTCCCACCATCATCATCGAGCCGGACTGCCACTCGCGCCACCCTCGATCATCCTTCCGGCTCAGGGCTCACCAGCCCTGGGCCTGAAGGTGCTGGCTCCAAGGGATTGCTCTTTGACATCCCCCATCAACCCACAAGCACGGTCTGCCGGCGATGCCCCCGTGTCATTCCCGGCCGGAGCGTCAGCGGAGGGGAAGGGAAGCCACCCGCACGCACACCGGCATGGATCCCCTTCCCGGTCCTGCGGACCGCCGGGGAGGACACCCACCTCGTCATGGCCGGCCCTGGGCCGGCCATCCCGATCGGAAAAGCACCGCGCTTCACGTAAGCGGGATCACCGGGACAAGCCCGGTGATGACGGCGGAGAGTGTCAGGGCTAGTCCTGTCCTTCCTCGTCGGACGAACGCCGTGCCTCACACACGCGGGATCACTGGCAGAGGATTGGTGACGACGAGCGGCTATGCCTACCCGGTTGGCCCCCGATCCGCCGGGAGATGCTTCTCATTCCTTCACCCATTCCCGGATGAGGTGGTTTGCGATCGCGATCGGGGCGGGGGCGGCGTAGTGCTCGTGGGTGCCCTCCAGCATCCGCCGTACGTCGCCCTTGGTGAACCAGCGGGCGTCCTCGAGCTCCTCTCCGTCGAAGGTGATGTCGTCGGTGAGTGCTTCGCCAATGCAGCCGATCATGATGTTGGACGGGAAGGGCCACGGCTGGGAGGTCATGTAGCGGACCGCGCCCACCCGGATGCCGGATTCCTCGAAAGTCTCCCGCCGGACTGCGTCCTCGATGGTCTCGCCGGGTTCCAGGAAGCCGGCGAGGCAGGAATACATCTTCTCGGCAAAGCGCGGCTGGCGGCCCATGAGGCATTTGTCGCCTCGCGTGATCAGCATGATCACCACCGGGTCGGTGCGGGGAAAGTGCTGGGCGCCGCAGGCCGAACAATCGCGCCGGAAGCCGGCCTGTGCGGGTTGCGTCGGCGCACCGCAATTGGCGCAGAAGCGATGGCGTCGATGCCAGTCGAGCAGGGATTTCGCCATGGCAAGCATGCCGAGCTCCTCTGCGGGAACGAGGCCGCGCACTGCGATGGACCTCAGGTCGACGGTGGTGAAGACCGTATCGTCTTGAAACAGTTCCGCCGCCTCGGAAGGCGCCAAGGTCGCGACCACCGGGCGATCATTCAAGGTGCCCAGGAATATCTGTTCCTGATGGGCCGGAAGTCGCCCCAGGATCGTGGCGGGCAGGAGACTCGTTCCCGGTTCGCCGGTCTGAAGGATCGGCAGGTCGCCGGCCAGGACCACCATGGCGGTCCAGGGATTGACCACGGCGTTGGCGATCGCCTCTGGGTCCCGTTCCGCGCTGTGGCGGACGAGCGGGTTCGTGATGTAGGCGATGGGTCGGGTCATGGGTCAGGCCGCCGCGAAAAGGGTGGCGGCACGCTCAATCAGGGCGGTCGCCGCATGGTCGGGATAGGATGTTCGGGTGCCGTGCCCCCAGACCGGGCCGGGCCAGGCCGGGTCGGAGCGGAAGCGCCCGATCACGTGCACATGAAGCTGCGCCACGATGTTGCCCAGCGCTCCCACGTTCACCTTGTCGGGCTTCGAGAGCTCCAGCATCACCTTGGTGGCGATGCGGATCTCCTGCATCAGCTGGGCGGATTGCTCCTCCGACAGATCCGTGAGCTCGCTCACTCCAGCGATGCGCGGCACCAGCACGAACCAGGGAAAGCGTGCGTCGTTCAGAAGCAGGACGGACGAGAGGGCGAGGTCGCCGACGGGAAGCGTGTCGGCTTCGAGACGGGAATCGAGCTTGAATGTCATGAAGCTATGTAACCGAGCCTGCGGCTTCGTGTCAGCCTTACCTTCGTCATCCCGGACCCCTGCTTTTGTCATTCCCGGCCGGAGCGTCAGCGGAGGGGAAGGGAATCCGCTCACACCCTCATCGCCATGGATCCCCTTCCCGGTCCTGCGGACCGCCGGGGAGGACACGCTGAGCCCGGTGGAGAGCGGGGATGACCGGGGAGGAGGCTCGTTTCCAACTTGCGTTTCCCAGCCGATACGCCCATATAGCCGGTGGGAGGTTGGCGAGGGACGTCTCACTCGCCAACCGGGTCAGGTCCGGAAGGAAGCAGCCCTAACGAGACCGAACGGGTCTTCGTCCAGCCTCCCACCTTATGAGTTTCTCCGAAGCCTTGCAGTCGATGGACGATACCACAGCCGGCACGCCCCTGAATGACGAGCCGGCCCTGCCGGGCTTCCCCGCCGCGCCAGTTTCCGCGGCTGCTGCCGCAGCGCCGGCCTCGCCCTACCGCGTTCTCGCCCGCAAATATCGCCCGAAAACCTTCGACGACCTGATCGGCCAGGAGGCGATGGTGCGCACCCTCTCGAACGCCTTCGAGACGGGCCGCATCCCTCAGGCCTGGATGCTCACCGGCGTCCGCGGCGTCGGCAAGACCACCACGGCCCGCATCCTCGCCCGCGGCCTGAACTACCAGAAGTCCGACGGGTCAGGCGCTCCCACTATCCACATGCCGGAACTAGGCGTGCACTGCCAGGCGATCATGGAATCGCGGCACGTGGACGTGCTGGAGATGGACGCCGCCTCGCATACCGGCATCGACGACGTCCGCCAGATCATCGATGGTATCCGCTACTCGCCGGTCTCGGCCCGCTACAAGGTCTACATCATCGACGAGGTTCACATGCTCTCGGAGAAGGCGTTCAACGCCTTCCTGAAGACCCTGGAGGAGCCGCCGCCGCACGCGAAGTTCATCTTCGCCACGACCGAGATCCGCAAAGTGCCGGTCACGATCCTGTCCCGCTGCCAGCGCTTCGACCTGCGCCGCATCGAGGCGGACAAGCTCGTGGCTCACCTGAGCCGCATCTGCAGCGCCGAGGGCGTGCAGGCGGACCAGGAGGCGCTCGCCGCCATCGCCCGCGCGGCGGAAGGCTCGGCCCGCGATTCCCTGTCACTGATGGACCAGGCGATCGCGCACGGTGCCGGCGTGGTGACGCCCGACACCGTGCGCGACATGCTGGGCTTGGCCGATCGCACCCAGGTCATCGACCTCTTCGAGGCGGTGATGCGCGGCGACGTGCCGGCGGCCTTCGCAGGCTTGCGTTCGCAATACGATGCCGGCGCGGATCCGGCCGTGATCCTGTCCGATCTCGCGGCCTTCTCGCACGTGGTCACCCGCCTCAAGCTCATTCCCGAAGCCGCCAGGGATCCCGCTCTCTCCGAGATCGAGCGCACCCGCGGCGCGGATTATGCCCAGAAGCTCTCGGTGCGCACCCTGTCGCGTGCCTGGCAGATCCTCTTGAAGGGCATTCCCGAGGTGCAATCCTCGAACCGCCCGATCGCGGCGGCCGAGATGGTGATCGTGCGCCTCGCCTACGCGGCCGACCTGCCGACGCCGGACGAGGCCCTGCGTGCCCTCAAGGACGGCGCATCGGCTCCCGTGGGCGGTCCGTCCGCGCCGGCCCCCCGGCCGTCCGGTCCCGCCACCTCCGGCACCATGGCGCTTGCGACCTCCCAGGCCCATCCGCAGCCGCGCCCGCAGGCCGCGCAGCCCGAGCCGACCATGCGGCTTCGCCGCTTCGAGGACGTGGTGGCGCTCGCCGGCGAGAAGCGCGAGATCGTGCTCAAATCCCAGCTCGAACGGGACGTGCGCCTCGTGCGCTTCGAGGAGGGGCGCATCGAGCTCAGCCTCACCGAGAGCGGCAGCCGCACCATCGCCAACGATCTCACCCGTGCGCTCCAGCAATGGACCGGCGAGCGCTGGATGGTAGCCCTGTCGTCGGAGGATGGTGGGCAGACCCTGCATGAGAAGGCCGCCGCCGCCGAGCGCGAGCGCCGGGAAGGCGCCGCCAACCATCCCCTCGTGCAGGCGGTGCTGTCGAAGTTTCCCGGCGCGCAGATCGTGAACGTGGTCGAGCGCGCGGAGAAGGCCGGCGAGGACGCGGAAACGGAGATCCTCGGCGAGGCCGATGCGCTGGCCGCGCATGAAACGGAAGAAGACGACGATCTGTTTTAATTCAAGGATACGGTCATGAAGGACATCATGGGATTGATGAAGCAGGCTCAGGCCATGCAGCAGAAGCTGCAGGACGCCCAGGCCGAGCTCGATACCCTGGAGGTCGACGGCACCGCCGGCGGCGGCGTCGTGACCGTGAAGGTGACCGGCAAGGGCAGCCTCAAATCCATCAACATCGACCCCTCGCTCATGAACCCGGACGAGAAGGAGATCCTCGAGGATCTCATCGTCGCGGCCATGAACGACGCCCGCGGCAAGGCCGAGCGCGCCGCTCAGGAGCGCATGGAAAGCCTCACCAAGGGCCTGCCGCTGCCTCCGGGTCTCAAGCTGTTCTGAGAACCTCATGGCTCAGCACGTCGCCGGCCCCGAGATCGAGCGCCTGATCCAGCTCCTCGCCCGCCTGCCGGGTCTGGGGCCGCGTTCGGCCAGGCGCGCGGCGCTCCATCTCATCAAGAAGCGCGAGACGCTGCTCAACCCGTTGAGCGATGCCATGCGCATCGCCAACGAGCGCATCGTCGTGTGCTCGTCCTGCGGCAATGTCGATACGTCGGATCCCTGCACAATCTGCCGGGATGCGAAGCGAGACCCCTCGATTCTCGTGATTGTGGAGGACGTGTCTGACCTCTGGGCGCTGGAGCGCTCGGGCGCCGTCAACGCCAAGTACCATGTGCTCGGCGGCGTGCTCTCCCCCCTCGACGGCGTGCGGCCCGAGCACCTGAACCTGGAGCGCCTCGTCGCCCGTGCGTCCGAACCCGGCGTCACGGAAGTGATCCTGGCGCTCAACGCCACGGTCGACGGTCAGACCACGGCCCATTACATCACCGAGCTTCTCGCGCATCTTTCCGTGAAGGTGACGAAGCTCGCTCACGGCGTGCCCGTCGGCGGCGAGCTCGACTATCTCGACGAGGGCACGCTCTCGGCGGCAATCCGGCAGCGCACGTCGTTCTGAATCGAATTCGTGTTCTCCGCTGTCGTCACCGGCCTCGTGCCGGTAATCCCGATTGAGAGCGCGGCGCCTCACCCGTATTGGGATGGCCGAGACAAGCCCGGCCATGACGTCAAAGGACAGATGAAGACGTGACAGGCCTTGGCGCCGTTGCTAATCAGGCGGCAACGAAACCCCTTGCCCCGAGTTGCCCATGTCCACCACCGATCTCGCCCGCACCATCGACGCCGCCTGGGAAGACCGGGCCAATGTGAGCCCGTCCACCACCGGCGCCGTGCGTGAGGCCGTCGAGGAGGCGATGAACCTTCTCGATTCCGGCAAGGCCCGCGTGGCCGAGAAGACCGGCGGCGAATGGCAGGTGCATCAATGGCTGAAGAAGGCAGTGCTGCTGTCCTTCCGCCTCAACGACATGGAAGTCATCGGCGGCGGGCCGGGCGAGGCGACCTGGTGGGACAAGGTCCCGTCCAAGTTCGCCGGCTGGGGCGAGAACCGCTTCCGGGCCGCGGGCTTCCGCGCCGTCCCGAATTGCACCGTGCGCCGCGGCGCCTATGTCGCGCCCGGCGTCGTGCTGATGCCATCCTTCGTCAATCTCGGCGCCTATGTAGACAAGAACACCATGGTCGACACCTGGGCCACAGTGGGCTCCTGCGCCCAGATCGGCAAGAACGTGCACCTCTCCGGCGGCGTCGGCATCGGCGGTGTGCTGGAGCCGCTCCAGGCCAATCCTACCATCATCGAGGACAATTGCTTCATCGGCGCCCGCTCCGAGGTGGTCGAAGGCGTCGTCGTGGGCGAGGGCTCGGTGCTCTCCATGGGCGTGTTCATCTCGGCCTCGACCAAGATCATCGACCGCAACACCGGCGAGGTCTTCATCGGCCGCGTGCCGCCTTACTCCGTGGTCGTCCCCGGCTCGCTCCCCGGCAAGCCGCTCCCCGACGGCACCCCCGGTCCGTCCCTCTACTGCGCGGTCATCGTGAAGCGCGTCGATGCGCAGACCCGGGCCAAGACGGGGATCAACGAGCTGTTGCGGGATTGAGAAAGGAGCCTTACCAATCTGTGCGTTATAACGAAACATAACGCACGGATCGGTCATGGATGTTCTTCAACTTTTCTTCGGATTCAAGGGGTGTATCAATCGGGCGCGCTATTGGATGGCCAACGCAGCGCTTCTCATTTTAATGCTAGTCCTTGCATTGTTGCAGTACGGCCTCACGGTCGCCGCAGGCGAGATCGTTGCTGCCGTCTTTGGCTGCATTGTGTTCGTGGTCATGATGCTCTCAGGGTTTGCTTTGGGAGCTAAGAGGCTTCATGACCGAGACAGAAGTAGCTGGTTGCTTCTGTTTCAGTATATTCCGGTTCTCATCATCGTCCCGGCAATTTTCATAAACAATGCCTTTCTGATTTTATTAGGAACTGCTTTTGGGATCACAGTAGCGATCTCGCTTTTTGTTGAACTTGGTTGCCTGCGAGGAACTATCGGCCCCAACCGCTTCGGACCTGATCCCCTCGAGCGAGAGGCACAACTCGCAATTAGGAGTGACCAAGGGTATTGATTTCCGAACCCTTCATGCATCATGAGGACATGATGCACGACATCTCTCCCCTCGCTCTCGCCCAATCCCTCCTGCGCTGCCCCTCCGTGACACCGGAGGAGGGCGGGGCGCTCGCCTTTATCGAGGGCGTGCTGATGGAGGCGGGCTTCGAGGTCCACCGCCCGGTCTTTTCCGAGCCCGGGACGCCGGATGTGGAGAACCTCTATGCCCGCTACGGCACGGGCGAGCCCTATCTGCTCTTCGCCGGGCATACGGATGTGGTGCCGCCGGGCGATGCGAGCCGGTGGCGATACGATCCGTTCGGCGGCGAGATTCATAGCGGCGAGCTCTATGGGCGCGGCGCGGTTGACATGAAGGGCGGCATCGCCTGCATGATGGCGGCGGCGCTCGCCTTCATCCGCGACAACCCGGACTTCGAAGGCTCCATCGGCTTCGTGATCACGGGAGACGAGGAGGGACCGGCCGTCAACGGCACGGTGAAGCTCCTCGAATGGGCCAAGGGCCGCGGCGAGCGCTTCAGCCATTGCATCTTGGGCGAGCCGACCAACCCGAACCAGCTCGGCGACATGATCAAGATCGGGCGGCGCGGGTCGCTCACGGGCAGGATCGTCGTCGAGGGCAAGCAGGGACACGTGGCCTATCCGCATCTGGCGGATAATCCCATCCCAGGCCTGATGCGCCTGCTTGACGGGCTCCTGAAGGAGCCGCTCGATCGGGGCACCGATCATTTCGACGCTTCGAACCTTGAGGTGACCACTGTCGATGTGGGCAATCCCGCCGCCAACGTGATCCCTGCCGAGGCGCGGGCGACCTTCAACATCCGCTTCAACGATCTCTGGACGCCGCAGAGCCTGGAGGCGGAGATCGAGCGCCGCCTGCGCGAGGCTGCCGGCAATACTGTGCGCTACACCCTGAATGTGGAGCCAACCAATGCGGTGGCCTTTCTCACGCCGCCGAACGAGTTCGTGGGCTTCATTGCCGATGCCATCAAGGCCGAGACCGGTTCGCAGCCGAAGCTGTCCACCACGGGCGGCACATCGGATGCTCGCTTCATTGTGAAGTATTGCCCGGTCGTCGAATTCGGCTTGGTCGGACAGACCATGCACCAGATCGACGAGCGGGTGGCCGTTGGCGATTTGGACCGGCTGGCAGTGATTTACCGCAAGGTGCTGGACGCCTACTTCGCCGTGTGAGCCGGAAACGGAAAACTTGACTATTTAGACTAAAGTCGAAGAATAGCCGGAACGTTTTGCAAGCTCCGTCCATTTCCGAGGGCAATCGTCTTCAGAAAAGAGGCGCTCATGATCGTCACGGCTGATGAGGTCAACCGCTCGTTCAAGGGAACCCTCGACCTTCTCAACAGCAGGTCCGAGGGGCTGAAATCCTTCGACATGAGCGAGCGCGGCTTCTGGCGCTCCTTCATGGCGATCTGGCTCACCCTTCCGGCCTTCATCGTGTCTCTGGCCTTCGAGCGCCTTCGCCTCGGGCTTCTTCAGCCGGACCGGTCGCTTCTCGACAATCTTTGGGTCGATATCGTGGTGGCCCTCGGGCATGTGGCGGGGTTCATCGCCCTGCCTGTCGCGATGATATGGATCGCCCGGTGGTTTCGGCTCGAGAAGGCGTATGTGCCCTTCGTGATCGTGACGAACTGGATCTCCGTCATCGGCATGCTGGTGCTCTCGGTGCCGGCCATGCTCATGCTTCTCGGCTGGGCGCCTCCCGGGCTCGCGAGCCTGTTCAGCCTCGCCTTCGCGATCATCATCGTGAGACTGCAATGGTTCGCTACCAAGACGACGCTGAAGCTCGCAAGCGTGCCGGCGCTGGGGATCGTCGTGCTCGGCATCGTGCTCAACGCCTTCGTCGGAACGGCGATGCGGGGCCTGTTAGGCTAGATCCTGATAATCGACGCCGATCAGGTAGAGGCCCGTCGGCGGCGCCATCGGCCCGCAGCGCTTGCGGTCCCGTGCGTCGAGGGCCGCGCGCACATCCTCCACGGACCAGCGTCCCGCGCCGGCCCGCTCCAGGGTACCCGTCATCGAGCGCACCTGATGATGCAGGAACGAGCGGGCGGAGGCATAGATGCGGATCTCGTCGCCGATCCGCTCGACGTCGAGCCGGTCGAGGGTCCGGATCGGGCTGTTGGCTTGGCATTCGGCAGCGCGGAAAGTGGTGAAATCGTGCCTGCCGATCAGCAGTTGCGCGGCTTCGTGCATTGCATCGGCATCGAGCGTCCAGGCCACGTGCCAGACCCGGCTGACCTCCAGCGTCGGCGGGGCGCGGCGGTTGAGGATGCGATAGACGTAATGGCGCTTGACGGCGGAGAGCCGGGCATTGAACGTCTCGGGCACGACCTGGGCCGAGAGGATCGCGACGGGCGCGGGCCTCAGATGGGAATTGGTGGCGTCGCGGACCGTATCCGGCCGCCATTCCTTGTCCAAGTCGACGTGGACGACCTGATGGGTGGCATGAACGCCGGAATCGGTGCGTCCGGCGCAATGAACGCGTACGGCCGAACCCGTAAAGCGCGCAATCGCATCCTCCACGGCCTGCTGCACGGAGAGGCCGTTCGTCTGATGCTGCCAGCCGGTGAAGGGCGTGCCGTCATATTCGACGACAAGCTTGTAGCGAGGCATGTTATTCCAGCTCTACGAAGGCCTGGGCATAGGATACCGAGCCATGGGCGTCTTTCCCCTTGTCGGAAAGAGCGAGGGCCTGGAGATAGGGCCCGTCATAAGGTGTTTTCAGCTTCTCCGCCAGCCGTGGACTGAAACCGAAGCGGCCGTAATAGTGCGGCTCGCCGAGGACCAAGACCAGATCGTAGCCTGTATTGGCCAGGCGCTTCAGGCTGTCCTGGATAAGGGACGCCCCAATACCCTGCTTTTGAAAGGAAGGAGCGACGGCCAACGGAGCCAGGACGGCTGCTTTGAGCGAAGGAGTTTCGTGCAGGGTCAGGCGGGAATAGGCGACATGTCCGACCGGCACGTCGTCATAGGCCATGAGGGAAAGGATCAGATCGCCATCCTCGTGCATATGCTGAACGATATCAGCTTCCGCCAATTGCCCGAACGTGGCGGAATAGATGGCGTAGAGCGCAGGCCAATTGACGGATTCGTCCAGACGGATCCCCATGCCGCACCTCATGCAAATTGTGCGCCTGGACCAAGCCTCACGCCGCGCAGGAATTCCTCAAAGGCAATGGGTCCCTTGCCGGCGCGCTGCACCTGGATCAGGCGGATCGCCCCTTCGCCACATGATATCGTACCATTATTGTCGATCAGTGTCGCGGGTGAACCTGAGCCTTCTGCCCGGGTTGCCCGCAGAACTTTCACGCGCTCACGGCCCTTGCCGAAATCGGCTGTGAAATAGGCGCCCGGAAAGGGTGAGAGCCCACGGATGTGGTCGTGAATCGCCTGCGCGGGCTTCGACCAGTCGATCAGCGCTTCCTCGTTCTTGAGCTTATGCGCATAGGTCACGCCTTCCTCAGGTTGGGGCGTGAAGCCTAAGCCCCCGCGGGACAGGGCGGCCAGGGCCCGCACCATGAGATCGGCGCCGAGCACCATGAGCCGGTCGTGCAGTTCGCCCGCATTCATGTCCGGCGTGATCGCGACCCGCTCGACCATGGCGACGGGGCCTGTGTCCAGGCCCTCTTCCATCTTCATGACGGCAACGCCGGTCTCCCTGTCGCCAGCCATGATCGCGCGCTGGATCGGGGCCGCGCCGCGCCAGCGGGGCAGGAGGGAGGCATGAAGGTTGAGGCAGCCGAGTTCCGGCGCGTCCAGAACGGCCTTCGGCAGCAGCATGCCATAGGCCACCACCACCGCCACGTCGGCATTGTGGCTGCGGACGATCTCGGCGGCCTCCTCCGTACGCAGGGTTTTCGGCGTCAGCACGGGAATGCCGAACCGGTCCGCCATCGTGTGGACGGGGGAGGGTTTCAGCTCCATGCCGCGTCCCGCCGCCGCGGGCGGGCGGGTATAGACGGCGACCACGTCATGACCCTGGCCGACGATCTCGGACAGGGTGGGCACCGCGAAATCGGGCGTGCCCATGAAGACAATGCGCAGGCTCATGCCCCAGCCTCGCGCTTGGCGGCCTTCTTGAACTTGGTAATCACCCGGTCGCGCTT
The DNA here is from genome assembly GCF_036314085.1 of Microvirga sp. CF3016. Classification (NCBI taxonomy): domain Bacteria; kingdom Pseudomonadati; phylum Pseudomonadota; class Alphaproteobacteria; order Hyphomicrobiales; family Methylobacteriaceae; genus Microvirga; species Microvirga sp. CF3016. Next base: position 88,229 of record NZ_JAYGGM010000006.1, on the reverse strand, counting down.
GAGCTTCGACAGATAGTCGATGAACAGGACCCCGTTCAGGTGATCGATCTCGTGCTGCACGCAGGTAGCCAGGAGCCCGTCCGCATCCTGCTCGATCGTCTCGCCCTGCAGGTTCATGTAGCGGAAACGCACTCGGTCCGGCCGCTCGACCTCCTCGTAATATTCGGGGATCGACAGGCAGCCTTCCTCGTAAACGCGCTTTTCCTCGGAAGCCCAGAGGATCTCGGGATTGATGAGCACCATCGGCTGGCGTTCGTCCTCGGACTTCGACACGTCCATGGTTACCATGCGCACCGGCACGCCGATCTGGATGGCGGCAAGGCCGACGCCGGGGGCGTCATACATGGTCTCCAGCATGTCGTCGGCCAATTGGCGGATCTCGCTCGTGATTTCCTTGATGGGCTCGGAAACCAGGCGGAGCTTGGAATCGGGAATGATGACGAGGGGTCTGATGCTCATGATCGCGGGAGATAAGGGCTTCGATGAGGATGGTCAAATCGTTCGTCTTATGTTCGGATGCGCCCGTCAACCGGAACTGTGGGCTCCATGAACGACGTCGTCCTGATCCTCGGCAAGACATCCCTGACCTGGGGGCAGATCATCATGGGGATGGCCGGGTTGAGCCTTGTTCTGCTGCTGCTCGTGACGATGCTGCTCCTACGCACCCGGCGGGAGCGGGCGCTGGAGGCTGCCATCGCGGCCGAGCGGGCGCGGGAGATGGACGACAAGGTGGCGGAGCTCACCCGGGTGCAGTCGGAAATGACCGGGCGGATGCGGACCATCGCCGAGGTCTTCGGGACGCGACAGAGCGATTTCGTCCGCATGATCTCGGAACGGATCGACGGATTGCAGCACCGGGTCGGGCAGGGGCTGGAGGCTTCCACCCGTCACCAGACGGAAAATCTCTCCAAGCTGAACGAGCGTCTGGCCGTGATCGATGCGGCCCAGCAGAACCTGACGAATCTCACCGGCGAGATCGTCGGCCTGAAGGATATCCTGTCCAACAAGCAGACCCGCGGGGCCTATGGGCAGGGGCGGATGGAGGCGATCGTCCGCGACGGGCTGCCGGCCAATGCCTTCGAGTTTCAGGCGACCCTGTCCAACCGCACGAGACCCGATTGCCTCGTGCGCCTGCCCGGCGATGAACGCGGGCTCGTGATCGATGCCAAGTTCCCCCTGGAGGGCTTTACCCTTTTCCGGGAGGCCAAGGGCGATGACGCCCGCAGCCGCGCGGCGGCCAAGGTCCGCAGCGACATGCTCGTGCATGTGAAGGATATCGCGGAGAAGTACCTGATCCCGGGCGAGACCCAGGACATTGCGATGCTGTTCGTCCCGGCGGAGTCGATCTATGCCGACCTGGCCGAGCATTTCGACGACGTGGTCCAGAAGGCCCATCGCGCCCGTATCGTCATTGTCTCGCCTTCGCTTCTGACGCTCGCCATCCAGGTGATGCAGGCGCTGGTCCGCGATGCCCGCATTCGCGAGGAGGCAAGGGTGATCCAGGTCGAGGTCCAGAAACTGCTCGAGGATGTGGAGCGCCTCGATGCCCGGGTGGCGAAGCTCGATAGCCATTTCCGGCAGGCCCAGGACGACGTCTCCCAGATCCGGGTCTCGGCCGACAAGATCGTCAAGCGCGGACAGAAGATCGAAACCCTTGAATTCGATGAGGGCGAGGCCGATGCCCGGGCCGAGTGGCTGCGACTCCAGGGCAGGAATCTCCGGGCTGTCGAATAGGCCGGGAACCGGCTTTGTCTCGCAACGTTCTCCCCAGGCTGAACGATGCGCCAAGCGAACGATGGCGCTCGCACGTAGGCGTATCTCAGAACTCGGGAAGGATTGCGCTATGGGCCTTTTGTCAAAGGACATCAAGTCGTTGGATGATCTCTTCATCCATACTCTTCAGGACATCTACTATGCCGAGCAGCAGATCACGAAGGCGCTGCCGGAGATGATCGAGCAGGCGAGCGACCCGCAGCTGAAGCAGGCGTTCCAGACCCATCTTGGCGAAACCCAGCAGCAGATCCAGATGGTCGAGCAGGTGTTCCGCATGCATGGCCATGACCCCAAGGGCGTGACCTGCCCGGCCATCGACGGCATCATCGACGAAGCCCAGGAAATCGCCGGCGACATCGACGATCCGCAGGTTCTCGATGCGGCTCTTCTGGCGGCCGCTCAGGCCGTGGAGCACTATGAGATCACCCGCTACGGCACCCTCGTCGCCTGGGCCAAGCAACTGGGTCGCGACGATTGCGCCGGCGTCCTGCACCAGATCCTCGATCAGGAGAAGGCCACGGACCAGAAGCTCAATCGGATCGCCGAGAGCAAGATCAACACGAAGGCTGCGTAAGCCTTCCATGGCTCAGAACGAGAATGGCCTCCGCAAGGAGGCCATTTTTTGTGGGTGGACCTGCTACTTGGCCGGCAGTGCGTAGGCGTGCAGGAAATCCGCCAGATCGTTGGTGATATAATCGATATCCGGCGTCTGGACCGCCTCCTGCTCAAAGCTTTCCCGGAAGGGATCGAAGGTCTTGGGAACGATGAGCGTGGTCGTCATGCCCAATTCGTGCGGTACGGTCAGGTTCTTGGCAATGTCCTCGAACATGGCAGCCCGGGCGGGTTCCACGCCGTGCTTCTCGAGGAAGATCTCGTAGGCGCGCCGATCGGGCTTGGGCACGAAGTTCGAAGCGGCGATGTCGAACACGTCCTCGAAGTGATCGAGGATGCCGATCTTCCTCGCCACGTTCTCGGCGTGCTTGCGTGAGCCGTTGGTGAGGATGAGCTTGCGGCCGGGCAGCTTCTCGATGGCCTCCCCCAGACGGTCGTTCAGCTCGATATCCGTGTGGTCGATGTCATGGGCGAAATCGAGAAAGTCGTGCGGATCGATGTCGTATTCGTCGATCAGCGCCCGCAGGGTCGTGCCGTATTTATGATAGAAATACTTTTGCAGCGCCTGGGCGGATAGGCCGTCGAGCCCGAAAAGCTCCGTGATGTAGAGCGTGATGCGCTGGTCGATCTGGGGCCAGACCCGCGAGGTGTGCGGGTAGAGGGTGTTGTCCAGATCGAAGATCCACGTCTCCACATGGGAGAATTGGCGGGAATCCGGAGCGGACAGGTGATTTTCGGCGGATGGCTTAGCGTTCATGGATCCCAAAGACGACAATGGGGCCGTGCGGCCCCACTGATCAATATATAGGCGTTTTCGGCCGATCCGTGAAGGGCGAGCCCTTACCCCCTCCGGATCAGGGTGCCCGCGCCGTGGTCGGTGAACAGCTCCAGGAGCACCGCATGGGGCACCTTGCCGTCGAGGATAACCACGGCTTCCACGCCCTTTTCCAGAGCATAGATGCAGGTTTCAATCTTCGGGATCATGCCGTCCGTGATGGTGCCGTCGGCAATCAGGCGGCGGCAATCCTCGATGGTCATTTCCGGGATCAGGTTCTTGTTCTTGTCGAGAACACCCGGGACGTCGGTCAGGAGCAGGAGACGCTTGGCGGTCAGGGCACCGGCGATGGCACCGGCGAAGGTGTCGGCGTTCACGTTGTAAGTCTGGCCGTCCTGGCCGATCGCGACCGGAGCGAGAACCGGAATCAGCTCGGCCTGCAGCACCTGGTCCAGAACCGCCCGGTTCACGTGCTCGGGCTCGCCGACGAAGCCGAGATCCACCACCTTCTCGATGTTGGAATCAGGGTCGACGGCCGTCCGGGTCACCTTCCGGGCGGTGACCATGTTGCCGTCCTTGCCGGACAAACCGACGGCCTTGCCGCCCTCGGCGCCGATCCAGCCGACGATCTGCTTGTTGATGGAGCCCGCGAGCACCATCTCGACCACCTCGACGGTGGCCGCGTCCGTCACCCGAAGGCCGCCCTTGAACTCGGACTTGATGCCGAGCTTTTCGAGCATCCTGCCGATCTGCGGCCCGCCGCCGTGAACCACAATGGGCTTAATGCCCGATTGTTCGAGCAGAACCACGTCCTCGGCGAAGTCCTCGGCCGCCGCCCGGTCGCCCATGGCATGGCCGCCATACTTGATCACCACCACCTGCTGGTCGTAGCGCTGCATGTGCGGCAGGGCCTGCACGAGCACTTCAGCCTGCACATGAACGTCGGGGAGGGGGGTGGACGGATCGGACATGAACGGCTCCGGCGCGGGGATCAGGATCAAACGGCCTGCCTTCTAGCTGAATGAAGAGCCGCTGCAAACAGAGACTTCAAGCCCGCAGGCGAAGAAGGGCGGAGATGCCCACCAGCAGCCATCCCAGCATGAGGAGAATGCCCCCAGTGGGTGCGGCTCTCGGGAAGAGCGCCACGCCCGAAAAGGCCCGGCGGGAGAGGTCGCCGCAGAACAGGGCGAGGCCGAGCACCAGCACATAGCCGGCGATCTGGGCCAGCAGGGGGTTCACGGCGCCCGCTGCCATCAGGGCCACGAGGGCGAGCAGGGCAGGGGCGTGGAAGAGCAGGAACTGCGCCGCAGTCGTAAGATTGCCGCCCGTGATGTGGGCGGCGGCGGCCGAGAGGCCGACGCCGAGAAGGCCTGAGAGGGAAGCAAGAACAAGGAGAAGGCGGGCCGCGAGGGTCATCCCGCGCCTCTTTCGCTGAGAAGCTGGGCAATCTTGGCGCGCAGCTCCGGAATACCGAGGCCCGTCCGGCTCGATGTGGGCAGGATCTCGGGATAGGCGGCGGCGCGCCTTTCGATCTTCTGCAGGGTGTCGGCCATGCGCTTGTCGAGCTCGCCCTTCTTCAGCTCGTCCGCCTTCGTCAGGACGATCTGGTAGGACACGGCGGCCGTGCCGAGGGTCTCCAGAACCGCCTCGTCCACCGGCTTGATGCCGTGGCGGGCGTCGATCAGCACGTAGACGCGGGCAAGGCTCGCCCGGCCGCGCAGGTAATCGTGGATCAGCTGCGTCCAGGCCTCGACCTTCTGCTTCTCGACGGCCGCGTAGCCGTAGCCCGGCATATCGACCAAATGGAAGCGGTCGTTGATGTTGAAGAAGTTGAGCTGCTGGGTGCGTCCGGGCGTGTGCGAGGTGCGGGCGAGGGTGTTGCGCCCGGTCAGAGCGTTGACGAGGCTCGACTTGCCGACATTGGAGCGGCCCGCGAAGGCGATCTCCACCTTGCTCATGGGCGGCAGGTTCTTCAGGGAATTCGCAGCCCAGATGAAATCCGCCTCGCCGGCAAAGAGCTTGCGGCCGATCTCGAGGAAGGGGTCGGTGTCCTGGTTCGGGGAGCTTGTCTCGGTCATGAGGCCCTTATCGGCGCTTGGACGGCATTCTTCAAGGCACCCGGCGGATTTCATGCCGAGGAACTGACCGCTCACAGCCAGAACGGTTCGGCCTTGGAGAGTGACTTCATGGCGGCCTCGCTCTTGTCGAGAAGCTTCTCCCGCTGCCGTTCCAAGCGCTCGGGTGAAATCTCCTGCAAGGATGGGACGAGGGATCCGCCCACCGCGAGATCGTTCAATTCACCAAGCATTTCCTGGATATCCTCCAGGATGGCCAGAAGCGTCTTACGGCGCTTCTGCGCCTTGGCGGAGGGGAAGAGCGAAGCGAAGAACTCGACTCCATAGCGCAGCTTCTTGATGCGAATCCGCAATTCGTGGCGCTCTTCGTCGCTGAGCTCCCGCAGGAGCTTTCCGAGCTTGCGAATGCGTTTGAAGCGCCGCGTGAACTCGGACGATGCGAAGTCGCGAGCGGGATGCTCCCGGGCCTGTCTGCGGCCTTTATCATCGGCCGTCATCCAGGCGCCGGATTCGATCCAGGCGGCAGCCTGCAGGACCACATCCATGAAGCGGCGGGATTCGAGAGTTTCCAGCAGTTCCTCATAGGCCTGCGCCCGCCGCCGCTCCACCTCGTCGACCTGTGAACCATCAGGCTCGGAATCCAGGGAACGGAGCCGCTCCAGAAAGACGTCGAGGTCGCGCGCGGTGCCCATCGCCTGGCCGGCCCAGCGGAGGTCCTCCTTGATTGCGGCGCTTTCCGCGTCGCTCAGCAATTGGGTCCTGAACAGCGAAAGGGCGGCCCTCAACCGCCGGAGGCCGACCCGCATCTGATGCAAGGCTGCGGGGTCCTGAGCCTGCCGCACAAGGGGTTCGTTTTGCAGCATCTGGGCCAGGCACGATCGCGCAATGACCTGGAATGCGTCGGCACAGGACGCCTTCTTTCGAAGCTCTACCTTTTCCGCCTTGAACGGGCGAACGGGTTCCTTCTGCAGGAGGCGATAGCCACGCTCGGATTTCGCCACAGTGGAGAGGCGCAGCGGGGCCGCTTCGTTCAAGCTTCTCGCGAGAGCGAAAAGGCTTGTCGCGCTGCCCCGCCGCAGCTCGAGTTCCATCTCTGAGAACATGATCGCATCCTTCTCGCCGGACGCCTTGGCGCGGTCGAGCGCCACCTCGATGAGGGCGTCGTCGAACTCGACCTCGAAGGCCTTCCGCTCCGTCTCTACTTCAAAGACCGGCTTGATGCTGTCTCGCACTTCCCTGTCGGAGATCAGTGCCTCGAGCGGCGTGCCGGCCGCCGCTGCGAAATCGAGTTCCCCGTTCACGGAAGTTTCCCACTCGCCGCGATCCATGGCGATTCCACGGTGATTGTCCTCGGCCTTGATGGTCTGGATGGCTTTGCCGTTCCTACGGCGGATGCGCAGGCTGATGCCCTCCCGGCGCAGGGCATGATCGTCGGTGTCGAAGTAGACGGCGTGCAGATGGCCGCTTTGATCGGGAAGAGATTGAGCCCCGGCGAGGATGCGATGTTCGAGAAGCGTATCGGGCCCGCCGGAGGCGAGCTCCAGCTTGAGTTCGACCTCGCGGGGCTGTTCAGCCGGGCTCGATGTCCGTTTCCGCCGCCCTTTGGGATCGCTCATAAGATGTCGCCCTATGTCTCAATGGTAATTCATATAGATGCGAAGCCTCCGGAGAGAATGATGCCGCCGGGGGTAAGGCAGCACAATTCTGGGAGCGACTGTGAAGGCCGCCGTCTGTCACCGCATTCCTAAAGAAAAATCCCCGGGACGAAGCCCGGGGATGATCATTGTCGCTAGATGGCCGCTCAGCCTTTGGCCGGGCTGGTCTTGCGGCTGAAGGTCTTGCGCAGGTTGTCCCAGAGCTCGATCTTCACGCCGTTACGGCGCATGATGAAGGCCTGCTGGGACACCGAGAGCAGGTTGTTCCAGGCCCAGTAGATCACGAGGCCGGCGGGGAACGAGCCGAGCATGAAGGTGAAGATCACCGGCATCCAGGCGAAGACCTGCTTCTGAACCGGGTCCGGCGGCTCCGGGTTCATCTTCATCTGCAGCCACATGGTGATGCCCATGAGGATCGGCCAGACGCCGAGCAGCAGGAAGTGGCCGATCACCGGCACCGCACCCGGGTTGTAGGGCAGGAGACCGAACAGGTTGAAGATCGAGGTCGGATCGGGCGCGGCAAGATCGCGGATCCAGCCGAAGAAGGGCGCGTGGCGCATCTCGATGGTGACGAAGAGCACCTTGTAGAGCGCGAAGAACACCGGGATCTGGATCAGCACCGGCCAGCAGCCGGCGACCGGGTTGATCTTCTCCTTGCGGTAGAGCTCCATCAGCGCCTGCTGCTGCTTCATCTTGTCGTCGGCATAGCGCTCGCGGATCGAGGTCATCTCCGGCTGCACCGCCTTCATCTTCGCCATGGAGGCGTAGGACTTGTTGGCGAGCGGGAAGAACAGGATCTTCAGCAGCACCGTCACGAGCAGGATCGCGACCCCGAAGTTGCCGAACAGGTGGAAGAAGAAGTCGAGCACCTTAAAGAGCGGCTTGGTGATGAAGTAGAACCAGCCCCAATCGATCAGGAGATCGAAGTTCTTGATGTTCAGGGTGCTATGATAGGCGTCGACGGTCGCGACCTCCTTGGCGCCGGCGAAGAGGCGCTGGGTCACTTCCGTGGTGGCGCCGGGCTGAAGAGTCTGCGGCGTGCCGGCCACGGTGGCCTGATAAGTGCGATCCGCCGTCTGGCCCTGCTGCGAGGTGAAGGAGCCCTGGAACGGCTGCGTCTGATCGGGAATGACCGCCGCGGCCCAGTACTTGTCCGTGATGCCGAGGAAGCCGCCGGTAACGGAGTTCCAGAGTTCTCCGACGGTGTTCGAGCCGGAAATCGGGTCCGCCTTGTCGAGATTGGCGTAGGTGATCTCCTGCAGGCCCTCATCCCCGAGGACGCCGATCATGCCCTCGTGCAGCACATAATAGCCGAGGGTGACCGGACGGCCGTGCCGGGACACGAGACTGTAGGATTGCAGGGTCACGGGAGCCGAGCCGCGGTTCTCGACCGCGTCCTTGACCGTGAACATGTACTTGTCGTCGACCGAGACCGTGCGGCGGAAGACCAGACCCTGCTCGTTCTGCCACGTCAGGGTGACCGGGCTGCCGGGAGTCAGCGAGGTCTTGTCGGCCGTCCAGACGGTATTCTGGTTCGGCAGGCTGCCGGCCTGGGCGCCGACCCAGCCGAATTCAGCGTAATAGGGATTCTGGGTGCCGGTAGGCGACAGGAGGACGATGTTCGGGCTCCTGGGATCAACGGTCTCGCGATAGTTCTTCAGAGCCACGTCGTCGATGCGGCCGCCGCGCAGGTTGATGGAGCCGGCGAGGGCAGGCGTATCGATGCCGACGCGCGGCGAGCTGGCGAGGGCAGCCTCGCGGGTCTGAACCGTCGGAACGGCCGGGGTGTTCGGAACGGTTCCGGGCACGGTCGGCGAGGCCCCGCCGGCCTGGCTTGGGCTGGCGGGCGGGTTCGGCGCTGTGGGATTAACCTGCGTGGATTGCGCCTGCTGGGCGGCCTGCCGCTGTCTTTCGGCCTGCGGAGCTGCAAAGAAATATTGCCAGCCTAGCAAGATCGCCAGCGACAGCGCGATGGCGACGATAAGGTTTCTGTTGTCTTCACGCATGGGAATGTCCGCGACGCTCGCCGTTGGGGGGAGGTGAGGAGGGGTGGCGACGCTCTGCCGGCTGGGCGCTTTTCGGCCTGGTGACTGCCCGCAGCGCGCGCCGAAGATCGTCGATGAGCAGGTCGAAATCGGCGGTCAAGATATCGCGGCGTCCGATGACGACCACATCCGCATCGATATTCGCGTAATCCCGGCCCGCCGTGGGAATGGCAGCCCGGAGTCGGCGCTTGATCCGGTTGCGCTCGGTGGCATGGCCGACCCGTTTCGTGACCGTGAGGCCGAAACGCAGGCCAAGACCGGAACCCGCGCGCAATCGAGCCTGGACCGACATCCGCTCGGTATGAAAGCGGCGGCCAGAGGCCGCCGCGACGAAGTCAGGTCTTTTCGTCAGACGCCCGAGGCTTAGCTCTGCGCGAGGCTCGCGCATCGGGCTATCCTAAGCTGCTTACGCCGACAGGCGCTTGCGGCCATGGGCGCGGCGAGCGGCAATGACCTTGCGGCCACCCTTGGTCGCCATGCGCGCACGGAAGCCGTGGCGGCGCTTGCGAACCAGCTTGCTCGGTTGATACGTCCTCTTCACGGCACATCTCCGGTCGAATGGGGCAGCGGTGCTCGATGGCTCGCGCCCGTCTGGTTTAAGATGGGGTTGCCCCCGAAACTGTCTCGAAAAAACGATCAGCGCCCCAGAAGAGCGCTGTCAGCTTGCGGGCTTATGACGGAATGGAGGGGCAAAGTCAACGCCGCTCTGGCCTTTATGCGGCAATCGGCCCGGCGTCTTCGCGACCGTAGCGGGCCCATGCGCTTGGCCGCACAAAGCCCTACATATGGCACTGAATCAGGAGGGTCCATGGCCGACGCGCAGCCAAAGCCTCATAGCTCAAAAGGGCCTAGTCGTCTCTGGCGCACTTTGCCTCTTGTACTGCTTGTCCTGGCCGTAGGAGCCGTCTTTGCAACGGGCCTGCACCGCTCCTTGAGCTTCGAGACCTTCATCCGCTATCAGGCGTGGATTCGGGATCTCGTCGCCGCCCGTCCCTGGACGATGCTGGGGGCATTCTGCCTGATCTATGTGGTGGCTGTGACCCTGTCCCTGCCGGTTTCGGCTTTTCTGACAACCATCGGCGGCTACCTCTTCGGCTGGGCGCTCGGCGGAGTGGTGGCTTCCATGGCAGCCACCCTTGGGGCAACCAACATCTTCCTGATTGCCCGCACCTCCGTGGGGAGGCCTCTCCTGAAGAAGGCCGGGAGCCGGATCCAGGGCCTCGCAGCAGGCTTCCGAAGGCAGGCTTTTCTCTATCTTCTCTCCCTGCGCCTGATGCCCGTGGTGCCCTTCTGGCTGACGAATCTCTCCGCCGCCTTCTTCGGCATGCGCGTGAGGCCCTTCGTGCTGGCGACCCAATTGGGCATGCTTCCCGTCTCTTTCGCCTTCGCTTTCGCCGGATCAGGGCTCGACGAGGTGATCTCACGGCATGAGCAGCGTCGCGCCGATTGCCTTGCGGCGGGTCAAAGTGAATGCACCGCCGGTTTCGATGCCGGAAGCCTGTTGACGCCAGAGTTGATGATCGCTCTAGCTATCCTAGGAATTTTGGCGCTGGTGCCGGTCGTGCTGAGGCATTGGCGCCGGCAGGCCGTCGATGAGGGGCAATGATCAAGCAGGTGGAGAGGACCGGCAGGGTTAAGTCATCCCTCCCTACTTTTATCCCGGGTAAAGTCGGGCATGGCGGTGGAGTTTCTCGTGTCGGCGGCCCAGAATCCCTGATCGCGGCGACTGGTTCTCGTGGTTCGCCGCCTGGAATGAAATTGGCATGAGCCGCGAGCAGACCACTTTGGCGGGACGGTTTTTGAGCCAGTTCGGGCTCTCCGCGCGCCTGCTCCTGCTGACGGTGCTCTTCGTGATGATCGCGGAGGTGCTCATCTATGTGCCCTCCGTGGCCAATTTCCGGCTGACCTGGCTGAACGACCGCCTGGCGGCGGCGCAGATTGCCGCCATGGTCCTCGATGCCGCGCCCGAGGAAAGCCTGTCGGAAGAGCTGGAGATGCGCCTCCTGCACGGTGTCGGCGCCAAGGCCATCGCCCTGAAGGGAGGGGGGCGCCGGAGCTTGCTGGCCACGGGCGACGTGCCGCCGGAAGTGAGCAAGACGGTCGATCTGCGCGATGCGAAATGGGTGACCCTGGTTCAGGATGCCTTCGACGCCCTGTTCAATCCTGCCGACAAGCCAATTCGCGTCATCGGGGCCGGCATGGGGGTGGAATTCGTCGAGATGATCCTCGATCAGGGGCCTCTGCGGCATGCCATGATCGAGTTTTCGCGCAACATCCTGTTCCTGTCGCTCTTCATCTCCATCATCACCGCAGGCCTCGTCTATCTCACCCTGCAATGGGTCATCGTGCGGCCCGTACGCAGGCTCACCGGCAACATCGCGGAATTCTCCAGCAATCCGGAAGATGCCTCGCGGGTCATCCGGCCGACCGACCGCGTCGACGAGATCGGCCTTGCCGAGCAGGCTCTCGCCCGTATGGAGACGACCCTGGCCGACGAGCTGCGCCAGAAGAGACGCCTGGCGCAGCTGGGCCTGGCGGTGAGCAAGATCAACCACGAGCTGCGCAACATGCTGACGACGGCGCAGCTTCTCACCGATCGCCTCGATCACGTCAGCGACGAGAGCGTCCAACGCATCGCCCCCAGGCTCGTCAATACCCTCGACCGAGCCATCGCCTTCTGCGAGACCACCCTGGCCTATGGCCGGGCGACGGAGCCCCTGCCGCAGCGGCGGCTCATTCCCCTGGCACCTCTGATCGCGGAATTGTCGAATCTGACCGATCTCGCACCCGAAGTCGGCATCGCCTTCGAGGCGCAGGTGCCGGAAGACCTGATGATCGATGCCGATCCGGACCAGCTCTCCCGGGTTCTGGTGAACGTGGTCCGCAATGCCGTTCAGGCCCTGAGCCAGACCGGATCGCCCGAGGGGCAGCCCCGGATCGACGTAACGGCCTCCCGAGAGGGAGGCACGGTATGCATCCTGATCAAGGACAACGGTCCCGGAATCCCCGAGCGGGCGAAGGCCAATCTGTTCACACCCTTTCAGGGCTCAGCTCAGAAGGGAGGGACAGGCTTGGGCTTGCCGATCGCCGCGGAACTCGTTCAACTCCACGGCGGGACGATCACCCTCGACGAGAGCCACGGCAACACCTGCTTCAAGATTGCGATCCCGGACCGATCATCCGCGATAGGGGCAAACTGAGGCTTTCCGCATATCTTCTGCACGAAGAGGCTTGCCAACCGGATCAGATCCCTCTATGTCACCGGCCTCGGCGAACGTTGCTTCCCGCAACGACCTGCCGACCAAGCGCCCGTAGCTCAGCTGGATAGAGCACCAGACTACGAATCTGGGGGTCAGAGGTTCGAATCCTTTCGGGCGCGCCATTTCTTCCTTACATCGATGCAGGCGAGACAGACGCTTAAGGCCGCGGCCACGCGTGCCGCAGCCCTTTGTGCCTGCTCTCCAGGCCTGGGTTCAGACCTCGGCCGCCGGCGTGACGCCCAGGTCGTTGAGCTTGGCTCGAACCTCCGTGACCGGCCTCTTCAATTTCAGGCTGATCACCGATACCGGAATGCCCTCCCTGGCGAGGGACAGAAGCGCTTGGACGGATTCATAGTTCCAGGGCTCTCCAGCCGGATTCATGACAGGCTCTCCATGCATTTGAGGCGCAAGCGTCCGCCGCAAGTGCGGCGAGATCATGAAAATTCAGGCTTGGGAAATCTGTCCGCCGCAACCTTAGCCGAAGCTGTGCGTTCCTTGTGGAGGCAACACTCATAGGGACCGCATCATGAGCATCATCTGGACCATCATCATCGGCTTCGTGGCCGGTCTGATCGCAAAGTGGATCATGCCTGGCCGGAACGAGCCCTCGGGCTTCATCATGACCACCATTCTCGGCATCGTGGGTGCCGTCGTCGCGACCTATCTCGGTCAGGCCCTGGGCTGGTACCGGGCCGATGAGGGGGCGGGGTTCATTGGCGCCATCGTCGGTGCCGTCGTCGTGCTCTTCATCTATGGCCTGATCGCCGGACGCCGTTCGACGTCGTCATATTGATCGGTCCCGAGATCGAGAGCGAAACGCAAGGGCCACAGCAGAGCTGTGGCCCTTTTTGCATCAGCTGTGGTGGGCGATGCGGTCCCTCCCATGCGAGCCGGTGAGAGCCGCCTTGACGGGGCAATTGCCCACATAGCCGCGCCAGGCCAAATAGGAGCCACCCAGGAGCGCCAAGATGTTCAAAAGGGGGTTAGGGCGCGGTTTGGCGGCCGCGGCCGCAAGGCCGAGACCGGCCAGCATATAGGCGCCGCGCTCGGGCGTGCTGAGGTTGGGCTCTCCGTTCATCAGCGATCCGGTCCTGGCCGAGATCATGTTGGTCACATCGGTTCTCCTTGTTTCACCTTGCCCGAACGCGACGTGAAGCGGTGTTGTTCCCGGCGAACAACCGTGCGGAACTGGGGCTCCGCTGCAGCCAAAAAGCAGACCGGTGCCTTCGTCCAAACAATGCGATGGATTGAATCGGTTTCTCGGAGCAGAAGCTGAATAGCATCGAGGAACCCCAAAGCTTGACCTTCGTTGAGTCCACGCTCAACGAAGGAGTTGTTACCATGGCAACCAAGGAAAAGACCCTGAACGACCTGTTCCTTCACACCCTGAAGGACATCTACTACGCCGAGAAGCAGATCCTGAAATCCCTTCCGCGGATGGCCAAGAACGCCGAATCCGAGGAACTGCGCCAGGCCTTCGAAACGCACCGCGAAGAAACGGAAGGCCAGATCGAGCGCCTTGAGAAGGTCTTCGAAATACTCGGCAAGCCCGCTCGCGGCGTGCAGTGCGAGGCCATCAACGGCATCATCGAGGAAGGCAAGGAAGTCATGGAAGACTTCGCGGACAGCGAGGCTCTGGATGCCGGCATTCTCGCCGCCGCGCAGGCTGTCGAGCATTACGAGATCACCCGCTACGGCTCCCTGAAGACCTGGGCTCAGGAGCTGGGCATGGACGACGCTGCGAAGCTCCTTGATCAGAACCTTCAGGAAGAGAAGAAGACCGACAAGCTGCTGACCGACCTCGCGGAGGCCCGCGTGAACATGAAGGCGGCCTGACGAACAATCAATGTCCAAAGACAAGCCCCGCGCTCGTAGAGAGCGCGGGGCTTTTGCGACCGTTCCAGAAGACCAGCCTCAATGCCGATGGGCCAAGCCCGGGGCGATCTGCGTGTCCAAGATCAGGCGCATGGAGCCTGACGGGGTGATCTCGAGCGCGGCTTTCATCGTATCGGGGGCTTCCACCAGATGCATGAAGGCGAGAAGCCTCAAGCGTACGATGGGAGGAAACTGAGCAAGACAATGCGCCAGGTTCTGAGATGCGCGATCGATCATCTCCTCCTGGACGAAGGACGAGAGGGGAGGGTTCTCCTCAGGCAGCGACATGCGGCACCCGATCATTGTAGGAGGAGATATCGGAAGCTCGTGAGAGGTGGGAGCCGCGTAGGCCCGCCAGCCTGCTAACGTGCTCCAGAGTTTCCTCAGAGACGCGAATGGCCGCTGCAATGCAGGGCTGACCCTCAATCATGGTCGGCAAGCCGAGCGGCCGGACCTTAAATCCAGTCTGCTGCCAGCGTGGCAGCCACCACATCTCGACAATTGCCGTGACTTCCGTGATGTCCTGCTCAAGACAAAATTGCTGGAAAGCTGCCAAGAGGCGGCAATCCGTGCGGCCGGTACGCCGTTCCTTGACGACAAAGTAGCGCGTGCATTCGAGGATGGCGGGACCTTTTAGGATGACTTGGTTTCTGACGAGATGAGGGAAGGTCTCGCTGATCATATGTGGCAGGAGCGTCGGGTAAAGCCTCAGGCCGCCAATGACCCTGCCCTTGTCGAGCGCGATCAGATAGGTTGCATGATCGTTGTCGTAGGCATCCACCTCTCTTCCATCGTGGCGCCTGAGGGCCTGCCAGCCTCTCTCCTCGACGAAAACCTCGTGCCTCAGGCGGAAATACTCATCGAGAATCTCTGAGTAATTGGTCTTGTTGTCTCGCGTAATTACCTGGATTGTGGTCATGCCCCATACTCTCCGGTTTGTCGGAGAGCAGTGTCCACAGCTTGCGACACTTGAGTATTGTAGGAAATTACAGGTGCATTTACGTTAGATGTCGATCAGTCGGTGCTGAAGCGCTCGGGCTACTGCGTGTGTCTTGTTGGCAGCGCTCAATTTCTGGCAGGCGCTGCAGATATGGGCGGTGATGGTTCTTTCCGTCACGCCCAGTATCTCGCCGGTGTCTGCCGCGGACTTGCCCAATGCTGCCCAACGCAAGGTCTCCTTTTCGCGGGCAGTCAGCGGATTGGGTGGTGGAGACGGAGCCAAGACCAGTCTGGCTCGCTCGAAGGCGTAGATGGCCATCAAATGAAGTGCGGGCTTGGTCTGCGGAGTCATGTCGAGCTGGGGGCCGCTCATGGAAAGGCAGGCCTCGAAGCCGTTCAATCCGTGGATTGGCAGGCAATAGCCCTGTCTCATGCCGAATTCCGCCGCGCCACGCATGATCTGCGCCCCTTTCGGGTTTGTTTCCGGATCGCACGGCGCCTCGGCCCATTCAAAAGGTTGGACGGTCTGCCGGCAGAGACGGATCACAGGATCATGGCGGTCGAATCCGTTCTGGGTATACTGGCGATACCATTCCAAGGGCCATTTCTTCAAGAGAATCAAGGTCTCGATACGCTGATCCGGATGCGGCAGTCCGGTCATGATGAAATTCTCGAAACCAAAGCGGGCAAAGGACCGCTCCATGGCATCGACAATATCTTCAGGCGTGGTCAGACGATCCAATTCTTCAACAAAGTCAAAGGCTTCCGCCGAATGGTCAAGGCCACGGCCGCTCACGGGTTCCTCCGGATGATATACAACCTACAAGAACATGATATAATGTATCACAACTTATAGCTTTGTATCGAGATATTGCTACCAAAAGTTACATAAACCGCGTAAGCAGCACAAGATGGGCAGAGGCAGGAGCGATTTTTGCAGAAGAAGTCCCCCAACCAGATCGATAAGCATATCGGCAGCCGGGTCAGGGCCCGGCGGATCATGCTCGGGATGAGCCAGGAGAAGCTCGCAGATGCTCTCGGGCTCACGTTCCAGCAGGTTCAAAAATACGAGAAGGGCGTCAACCGCATCGGCGCAAGCCGTCTGCTGCACATGGCCGGCATTTTGGACGTCAATATCGAGTTCTTCTTCGAAGGAGTTCCCGGACTGCGTGCGGGTGGGTTTTCCAACGACAGCCTTATGGCCGAGTTTTTGACGAGATCGGAAAGCGACCGCCTCGTGCGCGGCTTCCTGAAGCTGAAGGATGACGAGGCCCGTCGGAAGGTTGCGGACCTTGTCGATTGGCTCGCCTCGGCCAGCTGAGGTCCTCGGCCGGCAACCCTCTTTCAGGAATGCTTGACCTCTAAAGCATTGAGCCCGGGAGACCTTCGGAACCTGCTGCGCTTCTAATGGTTACTCACTCACGATTGAGAGAGGTTGACCATGGGCGTGGGACAGCAAAACACCAACAGGCAGCAGGACAACGGCAACGAGGATTGGGACGCGCTCAAAGGCGATGTCGGCGATATCGCAGGCGTTGCGGCGGAGCGCAGCCGATATTTCATCGATTCCGCTCGAGAGCAGGCCACGGACTACGTCGACCGCCGCAAGGACGATATTGCGCAGTCCGTTGCCGACTTCGCCACGACCTTGCGCGAATCCACCCATTCCTTCGATGAGCGGCCCAATATCCGGGCCGTCGTCGACACGGCAGCCGAAGGCTTGGAGCAGCTTGCGGATTCCATCCGCGAGCGGACCTTCGCAGACTTCTTCAACGAGTTCGAGGATGTGGTCCGCCGCCGCCCGGCTACCGTGGCGGCCGTATCCGTCGCCGTCGGCTTCCTGGCTGCGCGCTTCATCAAGAGCACGGCGGAGGATCTGCGCTACGACAACGTGAATATGGGCCAAGCTCAGAGTGGGCAGGCCCGTGCGAGGCAGGCCCAGCGCTCCCGCGCTGGAACCGGCGCCTGATGGAGGCCCCCATGCAGGGCAACGGCAACCAAACCATCCAGGGCCTCGTCGGTGAGGCGCTGCGGGAATCGACCGATCTCGCGCAGAAGGAATTCACGCTCTTCAAGACCGAGGTATCCCAGAACATCCGCACCCTCTTCATAGGGTTGGCCATGCTCGTCGTGGCAGCGGTCTTCGCCATTGCTGCTGTCATGCTTCTGACCGAGTCCCTGGTCGAGTGGCTGGCAACCGTCGTCAATTCCGAAGCGCTCGCGGCGCTCATCGTCGGTGGAGTGCTGGCACTGATCGCTATCGGCCTCGGACTGTGGGGACGCAGCGCCATGACATCGTCCTCGCTTACGCCGCAGAGAACGATGCGATCGCTCAAGCGCGATGCGGAAGTCCTGTCCGAGAGAGGTGCATGATGACGACGCAGAGCCTGCAGGAGCTGGAGCAAGACATCGAGCGCAGCCGCGCTCAGCTCGACCAGACCATTGATCGTCTTCAGGACAAGATGTCCGTCTCCGGCGTCGTTGACGACATGCTCGGTACTGCCCGCAACGGCCAATACGGGCCGCTCTACGACAGAGTCCTGGACACGGTCAGGCGTAATCCGGTTCCGGTCATGTTGATCGCCATGGGCATTGGGCTTCTCGCCTACCGGCTCGGGCGGTCCGCGACCCCTCGGACAACCCGATTGATTGCAGCCGATGAGGATCTCATCACCGAGGAGCATCTCCTTATGGAGATGGAGGATCCGCGCCTTTATGGGGCGGAAGCAGCGCCTCTGCACTCGTCTGATCCGATGTTCGAGCGCCCCGGCACGAATTCCCGCTTTTGATGGATAGAACAGGAGCTTCCCATGGCGAACACCAAGAACGAAACCGGCAAGCCGGCGGATAAGCCCAGCAGCGCGCAGTCCGGAACAGCCGGCAACGTTTCTGCTGGAACGTCGGTCGGCAATATCGGCGAGGCGCCCATGCCTCATGCTCATGATCAGCGGTCGGCCCAGGGCTCCGGCACGACCGGCGGCTCTCAGGCCACGGGCCAGGCCACCGGCGCACAGAAGAATCAGTCGTCGCAGCAGAATGCTCAGGATCAGAGCGGTTCAGTGGCCGGCAAGGCTCAGGAAGCTGCGGATCAGGTGCGCCAGAAGGCGGAAGATGCCTATGAAGGAGCATCCGAATGGGCGCGCGACACCTATGAGCGCGCGTCTCATTGGGCGTCCGGGACCTATCAAGGTCAGCGCCGTCGAATGAACCAGATGGGCGGCCGCTCGGCA
Organism: Microvirga sp. CF3016; assembly: GCF_036314085.1. Taxonomy (NCBI): domain Bacteria; kingdom Pseudomonadati; phylum Pseudomonadota; class Alphaproteobacteria; order Hyphomicrobiales; family Methylobacteriaceae; genus Microvirga; species Microvirga sp. CF3016. The sequence goes on along the minus strand of NZ_JAYGGM010000006.1, from coordinate 69,990 downwards.
CGCGCCTTCGGCAATGCCCGTGGCGGTGTTCAGAGTTATGTTTCGGAAAACCCCATGGTGGTCGGTCTCGTGGGTTTGGCCGCAGGCCTTCTCCTGGGCGCTCTGCTGCCGCGCACCCGTCGTGAAAACGAGATGTTCGGCGAGTGGGCCGATGAGGTTCGCAACCAGGGTCTGCGTTATGCCCGCGACGCCGCCAGTCGCGGCCGCGAATATGTCGAAGACGCCTTCAGCGGCGAGGAAGCCCGGTTCAGCCGACACGAGAGCGAGTTCGAAGGCCAGCGCGACGCCAATCGCCATTAAGCGCCTAAACCTCTGATGATAAGAGCGGCGCCGGTGAAAGCCGGCGTCTTTTTCGTGTCCGCTGGAGGACGTGCTGTAGAAGCAAAAACGGCCACGGCGAGATGATGCGCGTACATCCGGCGTCATCATCTCGGCATCGTGACCGCATCTGGTGGACGATTGCGCCACCAGGATGAACGAGAGATGGGAATGGACCGCCCGGGATTCAAGAGCCCAATGGGCGGAGGCTCCCGTCAAGTCCGCAGAGAAAAGTCCTTTCTTAACTCTGATTCTTCAAAAACGTGTCTTGGAAGTCTTGAGCTGGAACGAGGCGCAGCCGAACTTGTTGCCTCTGCACAAGGACAAAACTTCCTATTCCCGTGGAATTCGATGACAGAAGCGATCCGGTCGCAGGATCGGCGTTGGAGCTGGGGCATGCGTATTCTGATACTGGAGGACGATCCGTGGATTGCGACTGACCTGCAATCCATTCTCGAAGCCGAAGGCCACGAGATCGTCGATTCTCTCGGCTCCCTCGATGAAGCGTACCGTCGTCTCGATAGTGAGTTCGATTGTGCCTTGCTTGATGTCGATGTGATTGGCGGCAAGAGTTTCGGCGTGGCGGAAGCTCTCATCGAGCGGCAGATACCCTTCGTCTTCGTATCGGCCTCCAAGCCTTCGGATTTGCCCCAGACCCTTCAGCAGGCGGCTTTCGTCGCGAAGCCTTTCGAGGAGCGGACGCTTCTGAAGTCGGTAGAGTGTCTCACTCTCAACCGACTGCCCTGCTGATGAGGCTTCAGTCGGGAACCCGCCAGGGCTCGACGACGTCATCTGTCGTCATACAAGATTCGCGCTTTGGTTTCTGCTGCAAATACATTCCCGAAGATGGCGACGCTCAAGCCGCCCGGGCGATGAACACGAGCACGGTGACGATGGCCTATCTCGGCCGACTCGATCCGAAGGCTGCTTACGATAAACTCAGCGCTGTCGTATCCCACAACCTTGAGGCTTTCCGGCTTCAGATCGCGCATGTGGCGACACGGCCGAAGTTCGAGCGTCTGCACCGCCTGTCGAGCGATCTTCTTCCCGGCTACACCCATGCGAGCTGCAAGGACCTCTACCGTGATCCGGATCTGCGCCGTCTGATCGAAACGAAGCTCGCGGCGGCGGGGCAGCTCGCCCGTGAGAACGACGTGCGGCTCAGCATGCATCCCGGCCAGTTCTGCGTAATCGCCTCGGCCAACCCGGCAGCGGCCGCCAATGGTCTGGCAGAGTTCGAATACCATGCCGAGATCATGACCCTCATGGGATATGGAGACGGCTGGCACCCCCATGGAGCCCACATCAACATCCATGGCGGTGCCAAGGCTCTGGGCGCCGAGGGCATCCGGAGCGGGCTTGCCCACCTGTCCAACACGGCCCGCAATCTGATCACGATCGAAAACGATGAAGTCAGCTTCGGCCTCGACGATCTCCTGCCACTCGTGGATGACGTGCCGCTTGTCCTCGATCTGCATCATCACTGGATCATGAGCCAGGGCGAGTATATCGAGCCGGACGATCCCAGAATTGTCCGCATCATCGATTCCTGGCGCGGCGTTCGTCCGGTAAGCCATGTCAGCGTCTCCCGGGAGGACCTGCTGCCCGACCAAGACATCGGAGCGCTTCCGGATTTTCAGGCCTTGGTCGCGGCAGGGATCAGGCCCAAGGATCTGCGGGCCCATTCGGATCTCATGTGGAACGAGGCCGTCAATGACCTGGTGATGCGCCACCTCTCATGGTCGGATTTCGAAATCGAGGCGAAGCTCAAGAACATCGCCACGGAGGGTTTGGCCCATCATGTGGAGAGGAGACGTACCGTATATGGAATGAAATAACGTTAACTATCGCTAGGATTGGAACCAAACCGTTTTGACTGCGTTGTCGGGCATTGTGCAGTGAGTCAAGAAGTCGATGCCCGCCGACGCTTCCACCGTTCTCATCGTCGAAGACGAACCTCTCATCCGCCTGTTCATTTCAGACCTTCTTGAAGATGCCGGCTTCAAGGTGGTGGAGGCTGCCAACGCCACGGAGGCGCTGGTGCTCTTGGAGGCAGGCCTATCCGTGAACGTCCTTCTGACGGATGTGGACATGCCTGCAGGCTGCAACGGGTTCGAGCTGGCTCACCGGGTTCATCGTTCCTGGCCAGAGACCGAGATCCTCATCATGTCGGGCCGCCAGTGGCCATCCGAAGGAGACATTCCTCCGGGTGCGGCTTTCCTGGCCAAGCCATGTCCCAACGAGGCTATCGTATCTCATGTGATCTCCGCAGCGGAGCGGACTCGGCGCTTCAGCCATGTTGCCAAAAGTCCACGATCTCACGCCGAACACGCGGCCAAGATCCTCCCATTTCCGAAAACCGCCTAAATTCCTGAACTCCGGCTTGCTGCTGGCGTTGAGCGGACATAAGCTCTGCCGGAATTGACCTTCTGTCAGGGGGCCGGGCTCCGGTAAGCCATGCCGCGATGTCCGACCGAAGGCTGGTCAATGAGCTTTTCGGGCCTGGTTCAGGGCTGTCGACGAGCTTTCCCATACCATTCCCGGAGGAATACATGCCGACCAAGACTACAGACGGAAAAGCCGGTGCGAAGAAGGCTGCAGCCAAGCCTGCCGCTAAGGCTGCCGGCTCCAAGCCCAATGCTCTTCAAAAGCCTCTGCAGCCGTCGAAGGAACTGGCCGCCATCGTGGGCTCGAATCCGCTGCCGCGCGGTGAGGTCGTGAGCAAGATCTGGGATTACATCAAGAAGAACAACCTCCAGAATCCGGAGAACAAACGCGAGATCCTGGCTGACGACAAGTTGCAGCCGATCTTCGGCAAGCCCAAGGTGACGATGTTCGAGATGAACAAGCACCTCGCTCAGCACCTGAAATAAGCCTGCCGACGGTAAGCGTTTTACGAATCCTGCCGCCACTGCGTGAGCGGCAGGATATCCGGCCTCTGACCCGGCGCCTTCTCCCAGGGATCCACAGCCCAAGCTGTTCCGTTGCGCTTTTCGGCGATCACCGCTGTAAAATGCGGATAGCGGCCATCGAGGAAGAAGCCCCGCGATTCCGGGTATTCAACAACATGGTGAGTGAGAAGACCCTGTTCCTGCAGGACCAGGAGCAGGCTCGTCGTGTTCGTGGTCTCGTCCAGGCAGTCCATCTGTCCGTAAACGCCGGACATCTGAGGCGGCGAGCCCGGAACATCCGGCTTTCCGCCCAACGACGTTGCGAGATAGGCGGTATAGGACCGGATCACCTCGCCCAGAGCCCGTCGCTCCGCATCGGGCGAAACCTGACCGGACCTCAGGGCTGCTCTGGCCCGGGCGATCCAGGTTCCATCGACCGAGATCGCCATCCGGCGCACGCATCCATAGCCGTGACAGGCGATGATCCGGCTCCCCGACGGCCCGACATAGCCCTGCTGATTGAACCAGCTCTGAGCCGGTAATGGACCTGCCGCGGCGGATGATATCGTGAACAGGAGCGGGAGAGCTTTGAAAATGAAAAGTGGCGTCGATCTCATGATGGGGGTACCTATCGCCAGCATCGCTGCAGGTGCCCGAGGTCATATAGATCGAGGGGCTTGCCTGCCTATAGGTTAAGCTTGGTTGAGTCGGGTTACGACTTTGGAGTTCCCATGTCCCGCATCGTCTTCCTGAACGGTTCCTTCCTGCCGATAGAAGAGGCCAAGGTGCCTTTCATGGATCGGGGCTTCATGTTCGGGGATGGCGTCTATGAGGGGATCGGGATGCTCGATGGACGCCTGGTCGACAACGAGGCGCATCTTGAGCGTTTGGAGCGCTCGCTCGCCGAGATCCGCGTCCCCAATCCGTATACCAAGGCCGAGTGGACCTCCCTTCAGGAAGAACTCGCGCGTCGCAATGGCATGACGGAAGGCTTCATCTACTTCCAGGTCACCCGTGGCGTCGCGGAGCGGGACTTCTTTTTCCCTGAACATGCCAAGCCCACGGTGGCGATGTTCACCCAGGCGAAGGCCATCGCCAACGCTCCGGCGGCGCAGACGGGCATCGCCGTCGTCACCGTGCCGGATCTCCGCTGGCAGCGGCGAGATATCAAGTCGATCAACCTGCTCGCCCAGGTGCTCGCCAAGCAGGCGGCGAAAGAGGCGGGCGCCCAGGAAGCCTGGCTGGTGGAGGACGGCTTCGTGACGGAAGGGGGCTCGTCGAGCGCGTTCATCGTCACGAAACAGGGCAGCATCGTCGTGCGGCCGCTCTCGAACGCCATCCTGCCGGGCATCACCCGCAAATCCCTGCTGCGGCTCTCGGAGCAGGATGGGATCGCGCTCGATGAGCGTCGCTTCACGGTGGAGGAGGCCTACGATGCCGCCGAAGCCTTCCTGACCAGCGCCTCGAACTTCGTGCTTCCCATCGTGTCCATCGACGGACGACCGATTGCCGACGGCAAGCCGGGTCGGATCACGAAAAGACTGCGCGAGCTTTATCTGGCCATGGCCAGCGCACCGGCCTTAGCAGCCGAGTAGCTTTGCCGGAACCCGCTCCCGGATCGCCCGTTGCCTTTCCAAAGGAGCGACCCATGAAGCGTGTGTTGGTCTTATCCACAATCCTGGCAGCCGGCCTCGGCACGGCTGCCCTGGCACAGAACCCCGAGGTTCTGAGGCAGCAGGCCCCGAACATGCCTGCGCCGCACCAGATGCCGGCCGAGAAGGTTGAGCCGGACAGCAATCTCTCGGGGACGAACGGCCCGTCCGAGACTGGCTCGACCAATACCTTGAGCGACAAGCTGGAGCGCACCGATGGCGTGATCCGTCCCCCGGAGAACGCGTCGCCCGACATCACCGTGCCGGCCCCCGTGCCTGATCCAGGCACGACGCCTGTCATCCGACCGCCGGGCAGTGCCGGCGGCAACCAGCAGGTGGATCCCAAATGATCAGGCGGTCGCGCGGGGAGGCTATTTTCCCGCCGACCGACGCCGCTTGCCCTCGCGCGACCTGTTGTTCTCGCGCACTTTCCCGTTTCCGGACTGGCCGCTGCCGTTTTTCATGATCTGAGCGGCCACCTCGGATATCTGGCGGCGCAGCTCGTCGTTCTGGCTTCCGGAGCTGTCCAGGCCCGCAAGGCGGGTCTGGGCCTCATCCCGCTCGCCTTCGATCTCGCGGATCCTCTGCTCGAGGATCAGGCCGCGCTCCTGTTCGGCGGCAAGGCTCTTGGCCAGCTCAGCCAGACGGAGACGTTCATCCGAAAGCTCGCTATGGCGCTCGCCCAGGGCCCGCTCGAAATCGTTGCCCCGGGCCGTCTGGGTCATGAGGCGGGTTTCGAGGTCCGAGATGGTGATGCGCTTGGTGTCGAGCTCGCTCAAGGACGCCGTGAGACGCCGCTGCGTATCCGTGAATTCCGCCTCCAGGCGGGCGAGCTTTTCTTCCGTATGGATGAGTTCGGTCTTGAGCTTGGAGCGCTCCTGCTGCGCGAGATCCAATTCCATCCGGGTGTTGGACAACTCGTTCAGGGTCGCCCGGTGAGCATTCTCGAGGGCCATCAGCGTCTCGCGCGTGCCGGAGAGATAAGTCTGCGTCTGGGTTTGATCGGCTTCAAGGGCTGCCAACCGGGTCTGCGTCTCGGCCAGGGTGGTTTCAAGCTCGGACACCGTCCGGTCCCGTTCTGCGAGGGTGGCCTCCAGAGCTTCGATCCGGATGGCCCTCCTGCCGAGTTCTTCCATGCTCTCGTGCTTGGCCGCAAGGGCTTCCTCGGCCTTGCGCTCGATCCGGCGCTGCAGAACGGCGAACTCGGCCCGCAGATGGTCCTTCTCCGCCGTCAATTCCGAGATCGACATCGGAAACAGGGCCTCGGCCCTGCGACGTGCCAGACGCTCCGCGCGTGCATTGACGGCCGGGATGATGAGAAGCGCGATGAGGGATGCTGCGACGAACCCCAGCGCAAAGATCATGATGCTTTCGATCACGCGGACGCCAACTCCAAGGTGCTTGACCGGTAACGCTCAAGCACCTTGCCTTGTGCCTGCGCAGCTTTCCAGAGCCGTGATGCTCCAGACGGCCCGTTGTAGCGCATTCGGGGGCCGTTTCCACTGGCGTGATGGCAGCTTGTCCTTGTGAAGCGATCTTAGAAGGGATTCCAAGTCGGTTCCGGGGTGAACTTCAGGTAGCCGACGTTGACTCCAAGCCGGGCTCCGACGCCGGCTCGGATCGGCACCACGATCATCTCGTCCGCGGCAACCGCCGTCACACCGAAGCCGCCGATGAAATAGGCCGAGCCGTCGACGCCCACGAAGCGCTTATAGAGGGCATCCGTGAAGGGCATGTTGTAGACCAGCATCATGGTGCGGGCGCCGTCGCCGCCCACATCGAAGCCCAGGGATGGTCCCTGCCAGAAGATGCGGCGATCCCCGGCATTGCGGGTGAAGAGCTTGCCCTCGCCGTATCGCAGGCCGCCGAAGAAGGCGCCGGAGGCTTCCTGCCCCAGGATATAGCCGTTGGGCTCACCCCAACGGCGGATGGCTTCCTGCAGGGCGAGGGCGATCCCGCGGGAGGCGGAGCCGAAGAACTGGTGGCCCGACTCAACCAGTTCATTGGAGTTGAACGAGTTGGGGCCGCCGGGATTGCTCGCATAGGCGCGTTGAACGGTTTGGGCCGCGGCCGGCAGGGGCAGGGCGCCGACGAGAGCGGCAAAGGCCGCTGCCGCAAGAAAGGTTGACCGGGAGCGCATGGGCTATCTCCTCGCATGAGACAGGGGGCAATCCGGCCGCTTCGGGCCGGAATGCTGCTATCGAGGCCCAGATTTTAAGATCATCAACCCTAACAATCTCTGTACGGAACTGCTGTTTGCCGCGCAGGACCATCAATCCGAGCCGTCAGGATCCGGCTCCGGGGCAGGGAGAGGAGGGGATTTCAAGCCGCTGAGGCTGAAACGGGCAGGTCGAGACGGGGCGCCAGAGTCAGGTCGCCGATGGCCGCGAAGGGTCCGTTCCTATAGCCCTTGTCCTCATGACCATACGTCAGCGGATTGCCGCCCGGGCCGACGACGCTGCCGCCCGCGCAGGTGAGAATGTGGTCGCCCGCCGCCGTGTCCCATTCCATGGTCGGGCCGCAGCGCACATAGACGTCGGCCTCGCCGGAGGCGATGAGGCAGAATTTCAGGGCGGACGAGGTCATGCGCCTTGTGCCGATCGACAGAACGGACAGGCAAGCCTCCGTGGCGATGTCGCCATGGCGGCGGCTCACCAGGGCCACCAGATCCTTCTCGGGAGCCGGGCGAACCTTCGCCTCGCGCCAGTCGAAACCAGTCTCTCCCGCGGGGAGAGCGCTCGTCCGGGCCGTCTCCCCGGCGATCCAGATCGTGCCCATGGCCGGAGCGGCCACAACGGCCGCCATGGGCCGATCGCCGCGGATCAGGGCAATATTGACGCTGTACTCGCCGGTACCGTGGATGAAATCGCCCGTGCCGTCGAGGGGATCGACCAGGAAGAAGTACTCGTCCGTCTGCGTGGAACTCGAGGTTTCCTCGGCCACGACCGGCACCCCGGACCAAGCTTCATCGAGCCGCTGGATGATCAGCTCTTCGGCCGCAAGATCGGCTGCCGTCGTCGGAGTTCCGTCGCCCTTGATGCGCTTGTCGAGAAAAGCGCTTTCCATGCCACGTAGGACGCGCCCCGCCTCCCAGGCGATATGGGCGAGCTTGAGGGCGATCTCATCGGGATTCTGACCATCGAAGCGCATCATGGCTTTGTGCCTGCTCCCTTGAGAACTGTCGAACTCTTTTTGCCCGCTTTCCAAAGAACTCATAGCCGGGTATCCGGGTTCACGTTCTCTTTCCTGTTTGGCTGTATGCATGCAAGTCGAAATCTCGATTTCATGAACATATAGCTGACGTTACGGTGCCTCCGGAGCCCTCATGGCCACGATTTCGCTCGATTCGCTCGACCTCGCCGCTCTCCTCTGCTCGCGCGTCTGCCATGATGTGATTTCGCCGGTGGGCGCGATCGTGAACGGGCTGGAGGTTCTGGAGGACGACAACGATGCCTCCATGCGAGACTTCGCGCTCGACCTGATCCAGAAGAGCGCCAAGCAGGCCTCCGCCCGGCTCCAGTTCGCGCGACTGGCGTTCGGTGCAGCCGGATCGGCCGGGGCCTCCATCGATCTGGGAGATGCCGAGCAGGTGGCCCGTGGGCTCTTCCTCGACGACAAGATCTCCTTCTCCTGGTCTTCGCCCCGGCTCCTATTCCCGAAGAACCGCGTGAAGCTGCTCCTCAATCTGGTGATGATTGCCACCACGGCGATCCCGCGCGGCGGCTCGATTGCCGTGACGGTCACAGGCGACGCGGAGAGCTGCGCCTTCACGATCGTCTCAAAAGGCCTGAATGCCCGCATTCCGGCCCATTCCGAGGCGCTTCTTGCCGGCAATTCGGACAGCGGCACGGTCGATGCTCACGGCATCCAGATCTATTACGCCGGCATGGTGGCCCGTGCCTCGAACATGAGCGTCGCTTTCAGCATTGAAGGGGATGAGGTCACGATCAAGGCGGCTACGGCTTAATTCGTCGCATTCACGCCTTGTAGGCAACGAGAACCGCGCCCGACGCGATCAGGGCGATGCCGATCCAGTTCGGCATCGTCAGCTTCTCTCCCAGGAAGAGCACGCCGAACAAAGCGACGAGCACGACGCTGAGCTTGTCCAGCGGAGCGACGCGTGCCGCATCACCAAGCTTCAGCGCCCGGAAGTAGCAGAGCCAGGATGCTCCTGTGGCCAATCCGGAAAGAACAAGGAAAAGGTAGGTCCTGCCTGAGACAGATGACAGGGGCTGCCATTGACCGGTGCCGGCCAGGATCCCTCCGAGCACCAGCAGGATCACGACGGTTCGGACGAAGGTGGCGAAATCCGAATTGACCTGTTCGATGCCGACCTTGGCGAAGATGGCCGTCAAAGCCGCGAAGGCGGCCGAGAGCAGAGCCCAGAATGACCAGGACAACAGAACGGATTTCATCAGGGCCTCCCTACGCTCATCAACAAAAAAGCCCGGATTTGAACCGGGCCTCTTTGAGTTTTCAGGCGGTCGCGAAGCTTAGATCGCGATGCGCTCTTCCGCGTCGTTCGGCTCCCGCAGCACGTAGCCGCGGCCCCAGACGGTCTCGATATAGTTGCGGCCCTGCGAGGCATTGGCGAGCTTCTTGCGCAGCTTGCAGATGAACACGTCGATGATCTTCAGCTCCGGCTCGTCCATGCCGCCGTAAAGGTGGTTGAGGAACATCTCCTTGGTCAGGGTCGTGCCCTTGCGCAGGGAGAGGAGCTCCAGCATCTGGTACTCCTTGCCGGTCAGGTGGACACGGGCGCCACTGACCTCAACCGTCTTGGTGTCGAGGTTCACGATCAGGTCGCCGGTGGTGATCACCGACTGGGCGTGTCCCTTCGAGCGGCGGACGATCGCATGAATGCGGGCCACCATCTCGTCCTTGTGGAACGGCTTGGTCAGATAATCGTCGGCGCCGAAGCCGAGGCCCTTCACCTTGTCCTCGATGCCGGCCATGCCGGACAGGATCAGGATCGGGGTCTTCACCTTCGCGACGCGGAGTGTCCGCAGAACCTCGTAACCCGACATGTCGGGGAGGTTCAGGTCGAGAAGGATGATGTCGTAATCGTAGAGTTTGCCGAGGTCGATGCCCTCTTCTCCGAGATCCGTCGTATAAATGTTGAAGTTCTCGGACTTCAGCATCAGTTCGATGCTTTGCGCAGTCGCGCTGTCGTCTTCGATCAGAAGTACGCGCATGTTCAATCCCCAGCCCTTGCCCTTGAGCTTTCGAGCAGCGGGAGGCTGCCCATCCACCGCCGGGCCTGCGACGGATGCTCTTTTGAACTGATTCGAAACGCTAATTCAGAATGGTTAACAAACCCTGATTCTGGGATGCAAGCGCTTAACGACCTTGGCAGGCAGATCATCTGCCGAAGACGATTGTCCTGTGGATTCTGGGTAACCATAGGGAACCGCCTCACATCATCCCAAATTCTTGTAACCTAAGCATTTCAGGTGAATCCGGAGGCGGATCCGAAGAGACCGCTCCCGTGACCTAAGCAGTGTTAACGAAATCGGTAAACGAAAGGTTTACGAGGCGCGAAGGTGAGTGCCCCGGGACAGGACGGCCTCAGGGGAGTCTAGGGCGATAGGAAATTTTTTGTCGCAGGCGGTAAGAAAAGCTCAACCTCCATGGGCGATGGTGACGCATGTCTGGCGGATAACTGAGCGATCCGTGAGATGCAGTGAAACAGCGACGTGTGGAGTTCAATCAAGATGAAGTCGCGGGATACGCTCATCCGCCTCAAGCGCTTTCAGGTCGACGAGAAGCGTCGCCGGGTGGCGCAGATCGAGATGATGATCGCCGAGTTCGACCGCATGGCGGCTGACCTGGATCGGGAAATCGCGGCGGAGGAGCAGAAGGCCGGCATCACCGACCCGAACCACTTTGCCTATCCGACCTATGCGCGCGCTGCGGCCCAGCGGCGGGACAATCTTCGCCACTCGGCTCAGAACCTGCACATCCAGCTCGACGATGCGAAGGCGGAGCTTGGCGAGGCCTTCGAAGAGCTGAAAAAGGCCGAGAGCCTGGAGGACCGCGAGCGGACCCTTGATGCCGCCATCAGCCAGACCGGACAGGGCCGCGCCGTCCGCGCGACCGCCTGATCATCCGCCCCATCAAGCCTTCATGAGGACGCGCCCGGCTGGACGCGTCCTTTTTCATGGTCGGCCCGTCAAGACCGGAATGTGGGGCGCTGCGTCCTGCGGGAGAAATCCGAGAAGGCGAGGATCGTCGGCTACCTCGATGGCGCGCCGGTAGGGCTTGAAGCCCGAGCGCAAGTAGAAGGGAAGGGCACCCGGAGAATCGAGCGTGCAGGTGTGGACGAAGAAGCGCTCGATCGTCCTGGCGAAGGCGCGGGCTATGGCCTCGTTCATCAGGAAACGCCCAGCACCCTGGCCGATGAATCCCGGAACGAGCCCGAGAAAGGCCAGTTCGGCCTCCCCTTCGGATCGGAAGTCGAGTTCGAGCAGACCGACATCGGCGCTGCCGTCGTGCAGGGCATAGGCCTCGACCTTGGGATCATCGAGGAGGGCGGCCAGCTTATCATCGGCCATCACCGCCCGGCTGAACCAGAGCCAGGGCTCGCCGATAGTCTTGAACAGTGCCCGGTAGCGCCGATGATCCTGATCGATCCGCTGAAGGCTCCAGCCGTCCGGCTTGGGGGAGGGCGAGGAGGCTGGGGGCTTCCGCATCTCCAGATAGGTGACGATGGCCGCGATCTTGCCGGGCGGCAATTCGGTGTAGCCATTGAGGTTGAGAGCCGCTGCAGGTTCCGTCGTCATGGGCCGAGCCGTGTGGAAGCGGGAAGAAGTTGAAGAACGCCGCTTAATAAGCCCATCGCCTCTCTCCGTCACGCTTCTTCCTGCGTGGCGCCGAAGGAGCAGCCGCCTTCCCGCGAGAATTGCCATTCATTCGTCTTCGTGGCGGGTCCCGAATTGGACCTTATGCCATGTCGCATCAAGGCATAATCCCCTTGCGGAACAAAGGGATTGTAGGCACAGAGAAATCAGCGAGGGAGTTCTGCCGGCTCTATGAAGAATGTGCGTGAGTTCATTTGGCCCGTGATTGGGTTGCTGGCAGTCGTCGTGTCGGGCTGGCTTCTTTACCGTGAGCTGCGGGGCATGTCCCTCGACGATGTCTGGGACAGCCTGACCGCCGTGCCGCCTCATCGTTATGCCCTCGCGGCGCTCTCCACCCTCGTCGCCTATGCGGCCCTGGCCTGGTACGACCGGATCGCCCTTCTGCACTTGGGCGTGCACCACATTTCGTGGCTGTTCGTATCGATCACGTCCTTCACCACCTATGCCCTGTCCCACAATATCGGCGCTTCGGTCTTTTCCGGCGCCATCGTGCGGTATCGGGCCTATACCTCGAAGGGCCTGGGAGCCCCTCAGATCGCCGTCCTTGTGGCCCTGTGCTCGTTCACTTTCGGGCTCGGAACCATCCTGCTGGGAGGAGTCGTGCTGGTGGCCGATCCGACCCTTCTGCACCGGCTCGAGGAACTGCTGCCCTCCGTCCTCACCAATCCTGCCACGGCCCGCGCCGTCGGGTTCCTCCTCCTCGGGTTCGTCGCGCTCTATGTGGTGGGGTCCATCCTGCACCTTCCGCCGCTTGTGATCCGCAAGGCTAAGCTGGAATATCCCCGGCCCGCCGTCATGGTGCGCCAGCTGATCGCGGCGCCGCTCGAGCTTTTGGGGGCGGCCGGGATCATCTACTTCGTACTCCCGGCCCATCTCGAGCCAAGCTTCATCATTGTGCTCGCCGTGTTCCTGGCCTCCTTCTCGGCGGCCCTGGTCAGCCATGCTCCCGGAGGGCTCGGTGTGTTCGAGCTCGTCTTCCTGACGGCGATGCCGGACATTCCCAAGGCCGATGTGCTGGCGGCCCTCATCATCTTTCGCCTCTTCTACCTCCTGATCCCCTTCGGCCTCTCGCTTGTGGTCGTGCTGATGTTCGAGCGGGCGCGGTTGGCGCAAGCGTGGCGGGGCCGGGTTGTGGCTGCCGACGGCTCCGTGCCTCCGCCGCCTCTGTCCTCATCCGACCAATGACCTTCTTCTGGCGACGGCTGCGCTTCGGCCTCGCAACGCTGCTCGGCGTCAAGCGACTCGGTTTCTTCATCCCCTATCGCTATGCCGAGACTGTCGCGCCGCAGGATTACCCCGCGCTGCGCCCCTTGTTCGAGGCGGCGCGGCCTCGCTTCGCCGAGGTCCTTGAGGCAATCGAGAGCCATGCGGAGGATCTGCGCTCCATCCCGCGGGGCAGGGGACCTGCCCGCTTCGATCAAAGCTGGTTTCCCCGCCTGGACGCGGCTGCGGCTTACGCCATCGTGCGGCGGTCCATGCCTCGACGGATCGTGGAGATCGGCTCCGGTCACTCGACCCGTTTCATGGCTCAGGCTGTCCGGGACGGTGGGCTTTCCACCCGGATCGTCTGCATCGATCCAGCTCCCCGGGCCACGCTGCGGAAGCTGGAGGTCGAGCACAGGCAGGCTCTCCTTCGGGACGCCGACCCGGCTGTGTTTGAGGCCCTTGAAGCCGGAGACATCCTGTTCATCGACTCCAGCCACATCGCCATGCCCGGCACCGACGTGGACCGTCTCTTCCTCGATGTGCTGCCGCGCCTTGCCGGCGGGACCCTGATCCACGTCCATGACATCACTCTGCCCTACGCCTATCCGGAGGTTTGGGAGTGGCGCGGGTATAGCGAGCAGTTGCTGGCGGGCGCCCTCCTGCAGGGAGGTGGTTATGAACTCGTCTTCGCAAGCCACTCTGTCGTCCGCGACGACAGCTCTGCCCTGTCGCGGGGGATCCTGTCCGAACTGCCGCTGATCCCCGGGGCGCACGAGACCAGCCTCTGGCTGCGGAAGCTTTAGTCCACAAGCGATCAGGCAGCGGCCGGCTTCTGGCCCGGCTCCGGTATGGCAATGCCGGCTTCCATGTACTCGTTCAGCTTGTTGCGCAGGGTGCGGATCGAGATGCCGAGGATCCGCGCGGCGTGCGTCCTGTTGCCGAAACAGAAGGCCAGGGTATCGAGGATGAGGTGACGCTCCACATCGGCGATGGTGCGTCCCACCAGAATGCGCCTGAGCGCCTCGATGGTCTGCTCCGCTTGAGCAATGGGAATTGAACCTGCATTCGCCTGGGATGAGCCTTGCTGTTCCAACGAATCCGGGATGCCAAGCACGATACGAGCCTGCCTTAAGGGAAGTGATTCAGGAGTTTATGCTCATTGTATGGTTAGGAACATCTTAACGGCCGAGCTTCTCGGCCATGAAAAAGGCGCTGGTCATGTGGCCAGCGCCTTTTTCATGGGTTTTGATGCGATGCCTATTGGCGGTATTGCTGGATGCGCGTGGTGCGCAGGCCGGCCAGTCCATGCTGGTCGATGGACATCTGCCAGCTCAGGAATTCCTCGGTGGTCAGGGTGTAGCGCTGGCAGGCCTCTTCGAGGCTGAGCAGGCCGCCGCGGACGGCGGCGACAACCTCGGCTTTCCGGCGAATGACCCAGCGGCGGGTGCTGGACGGGGGAAGATCGGCAATCGTCAGAGGACTGCCATCGGGCCCAATGACATACTTGACCCTTGGGCGGTGGGGTTCGGTCATGATACGCTCACACAAAAATTCAACGACCTTTGACAGGCTCGAACCTACGCGACGGGACTTAATGTTTCCCTAAGCCCATCAGGTGGTTACGAGAACGCCTAAGCTTAGCCATAAACGTTAACGTTGGCTTATTGTGCCGCACTTTCCCTTTAAGAATTGTGGCGCAAGAGCATCGGACCCAAAAGTGGACTTGCACTTTTGGGATCCATTCCGATGCTCATCCTCTAAGCTGGCGCGTCGTTGGTGCGGACCCGAAGGGCCGCGTCAGCGAAAACCGGGTCCACTTTTCCGCACGATGCGCTATAGAAGGGCCTTGGCCCCTCCCGTGCGCCGCCTTGAACGGCGCCTCTGGATGGAAAGATGCTCAATTCACTCGACCTTCCCACGGATCCCTCGAAGACCCGCGTCGTGGTAGCGATGTCGGGCGGCGTGGACTCGTCCGTCGTCGCGGCCCTGCTCAAGAGCGAGGGCTACGACGTCATCGGAATCACGCTCCAGCTTTACGACCACGGTGCCGCCGCTCACCGAAAGGGGGCCTGTTGCGCTGGCCAGGACATCTACGATGCCCGCCGGGTGGCGGAGGCCATCGGCATTCCCCATTACGTGCTCGACTACGAGGCCCGTTTCCGCGAGGCCGTGATCGACCGTTTCACCCAGAGCTACCTGGCGGGCGAGACGCCGATCCCCTGCGTCGAGTGCAACCGCTCGATCAAGTTCCGCGATCTCCTGGAGACTGCCAGGGAACTCGGCGCCGACGTGCTCGCCACGGGCCATTACGTGGCAAGCCGCGCCCTGCCGGATGGTCGCCGCGCTCTCCATCGGGCTGCCGACCCGGACCGGGATCAAAGCTATTTCCTCTATGCCACCAAGCCGGAACAGCTGGATCTCCTCCGCTTCCCCCTGGGCGAGCTCCCCAAGGAGAAGACCCGGGAACTCGCGCGCGAGTTCGGGCTCATGGTGGCCGAGAAGGCCGACAGCCAGGACATCTGCTTCGTCACTCAAGGGCGCTACAGCGACGTGATCGAGCGGCTCAAGCCTGGCGCCGTGCAGGGCGGCGAGATTGTCCATATGGATGGACGCGTCCTCGGTCGTCATGACGGGATCATCCATTACACGGTGGGGCAGCGGAAGGGGCTCGGCCTCTCCGTGGGCGAGCCCCTCTACGTCGTGCGCCTCGACGCCAAGGAGGCCCGGGTCGTGGTCGGCCCCCGGGAGGCCCTGGCCACCCGCCTGATCCGCGTGACGGATGTGAACTGGCTCGGCGACGTTCCCCTCGAAAGCTTGAGCGAGAAGGGGATGGAGGTGGCCGTTCGCGTCCGCTCCACCCGCGAGCCGCGTCCGGCCATCCTGCGATCCACAGGAACCGACACTACGGTCGAGCTGTTATCGGCCGAGGATGGGGTGTCTCCCGGTCAAGCTTGTGTCATCTATGAGAGCGATGCTCCGCGGGCACGTGTGCTTGGCGGGGGCACCATTGCTCGCGCAGTCGCCGAAGCCGCACCCGCCGCGGCCTGAGGTGCTTACCTAGGGATAGTTTATGACGGATGGAGCGACCACCGTCCTGATGCGCAAGGCTTATGCGCGTTGGGCCCCGATCTACGACCTCGTCTACGACAAGCTGACCGAACCGGCCGCCCGTGCGGCCGTGAATGCCGCGGTCGCCTGTGGTCCAAAGATACTCGAGGCTGGAGTCGGGACCGGGCTGTCCCTCGGCTACTATCCCAAGCACGCCGAGGTCTACGGGGTCGATCTCTCCGAGGACATGTTGCGGCGGGCCCAGGACAAGGTCGAAAAGAGGGGGCTTGGCCACGTGAAAAGCCTGCAGGTGATGGACGTCACCCGCCTCGGCTTTGCGGATGAGACATTCGACGCTGTCACGGCCCAGTTCATCATCACCCTCGTGCCGGAACCCGAGACGGCGCTCAACGAGTTCATGCGGGTCCTAAAGCCGGGCGGCGAGATCGTTCTGGCCAACCATTTCGGGCAGCCGTCCGGCCCGATCGCGGCCTTGGAGGAGCTGGCTTCGCCCGTCGCCAAGGCCATCGGCTGGAGCTCGGCCTTCAAGGCGGCCCGGGTCGAGGACTGGGCGCGCGGCACCGGCCGCATGGAGGTCGTGGAGCTGAAGACTCTGTTCCCGGTGGGCTTCTTCAAGCTGATGAGAATCAAGAAGCGGGCCTGAAGACCCGGCCTCAAAACCGGAGGCCAGCCTGTCTGATCGGGCTGCGAAGGGTCATGAACGGGCTTTCCCAGGCCAATGTGACTTTCGACGCCCGAGCCCTATCTCTATCAGGGCCGCATTCCATTCAGCACGAAAGCCAATCCCATGCGCCTTTTCATGTTCACCTCCCAGGCCAAAGACGATCTGCATGCGTTTGCCGGCGATGAGGCAGGCAGCAAGCTTCCCGCCAAATATGCTCCCTGGGGGCTGACCGGCACGCTGGGCTCCCGCGAGACCCCGCCGCACAAGTTCTCGCGCAAGGCCATCGAACAGGCGATTTCGAATGAGGGCTTCCAGCTCTGGCGCATGAAGCCCAAGGGCTGACAGATCGCTGGCAGAAGCTTTCAGATCACCTGAGAAGGCGACTTTCACAAATCCGCAGCTTGGCCGCGTGCCTTTCTTGACACCGGGGGGCAACCTTCCCTATATCGCCCATGCCTGACGCGGGACCAAATCCCGCGTCCTGGGGCGGAGTAGCTCAGTTGGTCAGAGCAGAGGAATCATAATCCTTGTGTCGGGGGTTCAAATCCCTCCTCCGCTACCATCCCTTGCCACGTCAAAGTTATGCCAGCCTGCAGGTGAGTGTGGGCATGGGCAAGGCTTGAGCCTTGCCGAACAACTCTATGGGTCATTACATCTGCAACCGTGATCGCTTCTGGTGCAGCCATGCTGCTGGCAGGAGGAGATGGCCTGATCGTCGCGTGTCCCTTCTCCGTACCGTCCCAAGGTGACAATCAGGCTGCGGCATGCGGCAGGGCTTTGTGCTCCATAAGAGCGTCGTCTTCGGAGCTTCGGACGCAGTTTCGACCTGCCGCCTTGGCCCGATAGAGCGCTTGGTCTGCGGCCTCGAGGAGAACGGATCGTTCGCTGGCACGGGACGGTTGCGCCGAGGCAATGCCGATGCTGGCCGTCACCGTCTGGTAGGGGCTGCCCTCATGCGCGATGCCCATGGCGGCGATCGTTTGGCGGATGGTCTCGGCCAGCAACCGGGCGCCCGCCCAATCCGTCTCCGGCAGAACGACGGCGAACTCCTCACCCCCGTAACGGGTTGCAATGTCGCGCGGGCGGCGGATGTTGCCGTCGAGCGTACTGGCGATCGCGCAGAGCACCTCGTCCCCTCTCCCATGGCCGTAGCGGTCGTTGAAGCTCTTGAAATAGTCGGCGTCCACGAAGAGCAGCGACAGGGCCGAGCCTGAGCGGATCGCCTGGCGCCACTCCCGCTCGAAGGTCTCGCGGAAGGCGCGGCGGTTCGGCAGGCCCGTCAGGTCGTCGGTCCGTGCGATCCGCCTGAGCTTGGTTTCCGCCCGCGTGCGGCGCCTCAATTCCCGCTGGAACAGGATCGTCAGTCCGACGACCGCGCAGCATAGGGCCAGCGTCGCGAGGCCGAGGATGAGGGCCTTGCGCTGCCAAGCCGAGAAGATCTCATCCACGGAGAGCGCAACGGTAAGGACGAGGGGGTACTTGTCGAGCCGTTGGAACGAGATGATGCGCCGAATGCCATCAATAGGCGAGACCGAGTCGAACGTGCCGGATTTCGCCTGCAGGAGGCTCTGGACATGCGGGGAGCCGCCCAGGTCCTGATTGATCAGGCTCTCGTCATAGGGAAAGCGCGTCAGCAGGATGCCATCGTTTCGGAAGAGATTGATCGCCCCCTGCTGGCCGAGGCTCAGGTTGTCGAACAAGTGATTGATGGTCGCCAGGGGCATCGAACCCATGACCACCCCGGCAAAATTTCCCGCTGAATCCAAAAGCCTCCGGCTGATTCCGATGCCGAGATCGCCGTGCCACGCTCTGCTCGCGAAGGGGCGGCTCACGTAAAGGCCGATGTGGCTGTTCTCTTTGTGGACAGTGAAGTACTCGCGATCCGCGACGTTGAGGGACCGAGGGGCGATGACCGGGCCGGCATCGGCCAAGAGGTTGCCCGCCTGGTCCACGAGCAGCAGCGTTCCCATGAAGGAAGCTGAGGCAGACCTGTCGAACATCATCCGGTATTGAAGATCGGTTGGAAGCTGCTGAGAGCCGAGATGCCGCAGGCCTTCCATTGCTCCTTTCAGCGACAGATCCAGCAATTCGAGATTGCCGTCGAGATCGTGAGCGATCGTGGTCAGGATGTTTCTTGAGGCCTTTTCAGCCTCCTGCCACGTGTTCTGTCGATCCATCCAGAGGGTATGCGCCGAGATCCCGAAAATCCCCAGGGCGATCACGCCTGCAATCAGGTGTAGATAAACTTCCGAGAGCAGACGTTTCATTTCGCACGGCACACATATCGATGAATATATTCTATAGACTGTCCTAACAGACTGTTACAGCGGGAAATCGAGCAAGTCAGCTGACAAAACATTCAGTGGAAGGCTTGGCATTTAGACTTAGTCTTGCAGGATGTTATTGAGATGTTGTTGCGCGACAGCGTGCGCAAATACGTCTCTTGAACGCCCGGTCGCGTGATATCTGTATTCTGAAACGGTGGCTGAAGGTTCGTCGGTTGGATCGCTGTCGTGGTTGACTCAGGGCGGCACAAGCCTCTGCGACCGAGGCCTCAGGGCTCGTACGGTGATTCGATCAGGCCTCAGGCGCAGTCGAGATCAGTCGACTGCGCCTGGGCGAGGATGTTTTATCGTGTCTTGCGGGCTCGCCGCGAGAGCATGTTCAGCATCTCGACCAAGGCCGAGAATGCCATTGCGGCGTAGATATAGCCCTTCGGCACGTGAGCTCCGAACCCTTCCGCAATCAGCACCATGCCGATCATGAGCAGGAATCCGAGGGCGAGCATGACGACAGTCGGATTCGCCTGGATGAAACGGGCGAGGGGATCTGCCGCCAACAGCATGACGGTCACGGCCGCGACGACGGCCACGACCATGATCGGCACGTGGTCCGTCATGCCCACAGCCGTGATGATGCTATCGATGGAAAAGACGAGGTCCAGCAGCAGGATCTGCACGATGGCCGAGGCAAAGCTCATCTGGGCCTTTCCACCTTCGAAGAGGTCAGGTCCGGGGTTGGGATCGACATTGTGATGGATCTCCTTGGTCGCCTTCCAGACCAGGAACAGGCCACCCGCGATCAGGATCAGGTCGCGCCAGGAGAAGCCATGACCGAAGGCTGTAAAGAGGGGCTCCGTAAGCTGGACGATGATCGCAATCGTCCCAAGCAGCCCCAAGCGGAGAATGAGAGCGAGGCCGATGCCGATACGCCGGGCTGTGGCCTGCTGATGAGCAGGCAGCTTGTTGGTCAGAATCGAGATGAAGATGAGATTGTCGATCCCGAGCACGACCTCCATGACGACGAGGGTCGCCAACGCCGCCCAAGCTGCCGGGTCTTCAGCCAGTGTAACAATATAATCCATGAGGCCCTTCCTATCGCAACGTGCCTTATTTTGGTTATTGTCGAGCTTGTGCAAGGGCGAGACCGGATTGAGTTGTTTGCGTCGCTGCTTTCACGATCGGCTGATCTCGACTTCGGAACCGTTGAAGTGCGCGTGCCGGGGCCCACATGGTATTTGGACCGGCGTGAAAGCCGCATTCACGCCGGTGAGCACAGCGAACTCGTTCAGTGATTCGATTCCTAGGCCTGCTATGCGGCGTCGGCGCCATGGAACCGCCAGTAGCGGGAGAAGCGTTCCCTCATAGAATGATCTGGAGGCGTGTCATGGCAGGATGGGCAGAACGTTGGCTGGTGACTGCCTCGCTTGTGGGGCTTCTTGGCAGCCCGTCTGCGGCCCTTGCCCAGGCAGGGCGGCCATGGGTTGATCCTCCGTCCGAGTCCGAAGCTAAAACACAGCCGCCGGCTCAGGCGCCAGCGTCCCTTCCGGCGCCGCCTGCCCAAGCGGCCGTGCCCGATTCTGCAACTCCTCCTGTGCCATCCCCCCCGGAAAGCAAGGCCAGTGCCGCGTCGCCGGCCGCAGAGGCTTCGTCGCGTAAAACGGCAGCCGATGGCCCGACCAAGCAAAAAGCATCGGCAGACCGGAAGGTACGCGCTCGGTCACAGCAGGCCTCGTCGTCAGCCCGCAACCAGAGGCGGGAAGTGCAAGTCGTGCGCCGGCGCGCAACCGGAGCACAGATTTCGCAGGCCGAACCGCGCAACGCCATTGAACGACGTGCGCGAGTCACACGCTATGGGTCTATTCGGGAGGGGATGGATTCAGGTCTCCAAGTCATGAGGCTGCGAACCATTCAACTTCCGGATGGACGCCGTATCGACATCCTGACACGGCCCGATCAGGATATCGCATCCGGATTGCCGGACGGTTATTGAGCCGTCGATTTCGGCGTCGAAGATGCGTCGGAAGGAGCGCTGATTTTGTTTGCCGCGGACGACGTTGTCTCGTTGGCTGCTTGGGACTCTCCGCCCATGTCCTGATGAAATCGCGCTGCAGTCTCCTCCGCGCGTCGGAATATGTCGTGCCAAAGACGCTGCTCGCGTCGTGCGTCCGCAAGAGCACGGTGCGCAGCAGGGCCGAGTTCATCATCGGTGCGCTGCGCCTGCGCGAGAATGTCCTGCATGAGAGAACGATGGCGATCTGCCGGAACGTGGGCCTCGCGCAAAACCATGCGCATGATCCGCTTGTGAGCCATCTCGGTATCTTCGAGACGCAAGGCATGACGCGGCAATCCCGCCGTGCGCAGGAGTTTGCTCAGCCACTTTCCATCCCATGACGGTGCCGTTGCATAGAGAGCGCAGCCCGCCAAAACCGACACCATTCGCTGAGCCACATCCGCGAGCGGTGCCCCGTCCGATGTCAGTTGCTCTCTCGAAATGCCATGAATGCGTCCCGCTTTGACATCCCAGTCGGTCCAGGCTTCAGCAGGCCTGATGAGATGGCTCTCCTCCTCGCCGTTCGCGAAAACCCAGGCGACCTCGATGGGATAACCCTGCTTGCCAAGAGATGACGCTTCAAAATCAAGGAACGCGATCTTCGATAGATCAGGCATCGTGGATCAACTCGCATCGGTCTGCGTTCGCCATCGACCTTCACGGACAACGTCAGGAGTGGATCATACCTCCATCCTACCCTCAACGTGCAAGCGGCAGTACGGCTCCCTGAACGTCTGCCGAGCGACCGCCGGTGGCAGGCCTGAGTTCAGAGAGCCAGAAAGGAAACGCAGAATATCTCCCAGGCCTTGCTGGTGATCAGAGCCCAGACAGACGGGCATTGCTCCGATGAGCCGATAGGTTAAGGCCGCGTTTTGGCGCGCAGCGATGAGGAATGCACGATGGAAACGCCGGACAACTTGGCATAGGCGTAGTTACGCAGATTTCTCACTGCGCATTCGCCGATGTAAACCCCACAGAGGTGGAGATTGAGCCGGTCGTCATGGGATCGCTGGCGCCGGTTCTGAGTGCGTGCAGCAGGCCCTTGCGCTTGGCCTCGTAATAATACCCGCCGGCATAGAGCGCGACTGCACGGTCCGGATTGCCGCCTGCAACCTTATAGGCGTTTGCCAGGTACGCGACAGCGTAAGTCAGGTTGGTGTTGGCATCGAGCAGCCCGGAGACGGTTCCCCTGTAACCCATGCCGCGCGCAGTGGCATAGCGGATCTGCATCAGGCCGAAATTGCCTCTGCTGGATGCGCGTGGATTGTATCCGCTCTCGCGTCTGATGACGCGATGTACCAATGTTTCGGGAATGCCGTGTGCCTTGGCATGTTGCGCGACAAGCGCATCGATCTGAGCGCGTTCAGATGCCGCTGCAGGCAACGCGCAAGCGATCGCTGCGCACGCGAGAACAAGACGAGAAATCATGAAAGTCCCCTTGCTTGAGGAGATTTCTCGACACCAATCGTGGCAATAGCACGTCAGCTTGACCGTAAGGGATTATGCCGTGGATCGATGCGGCGCGTTCCCGTTGAGGCGTTATTCAAGGCGATAGCGCGTCGGGCGTAAGCTATTCGACCCATGCTCCGGGCACGTCACTCCTTTGGAGACGCGGCTGTCGGCTCCTCAAAAGAGGTAGGTTGGCGTTCCTCTGCCAAAACATGTGAACTCGAGACATGCAGGGTTCCCGCGGAGCTTTGGAGGGTCAACATGGCTGACATATCGTGCGCACCCGGATTTTCCGGAAGCAGGCGGTGAGATCACCGGAGGATTGTCACTCCAAGTATGTTGTCTGGAGTATTTTGTGAGGGCAGGCAGATATTATGAGATACGCACGGACGGACGACGAAATCTTGCCTACTATAGCAGAGCCGAAGATGAGTCTTGTTTCGTATGAGGAGCAAGAATAACTCAGACTACGCAGCGTGCAAAGCAAGGGGTATTCCACGCTCTTATGAGTTAAAGGCTCACGTTGAAGGTGGTAATGCCTCGTTTAGTTCCTAGGGGGTATCTCGCAAGCCGAAATAGTGGGCCGCTTTTAAAGGCGTCAGTAGTATTTATTGGCTGTATCCGGCGCTTTTCAGAAAATGCGCCTCGCTTCCACTGTCATTCAGCAGGAACAGCCCAATGCAAATCAGCGTTTTTGGGATTGGCTATGTCGGTGCCGTATCCGCGGCCTGTTTGGCCAACGACGGCCACAACGTCATCGCCGTCGATCCCAATCCCCAGAAAGTCGGCCCTCTCAACGAGGGTATCAGCCCGATCGTCGAGCCGGGCCTCGAAGAGATGATCAAAGGGGGTATCAGCAGCAAGCGCCTCGTGGCCACGAGCGATGTCCGCGAAGCCGTTCAGGGAACGGACCTGTCCTTTGTGTGCGTGGGTACGCCTTCGCGCTCAAACGGCTCTCTCGATACAGCCTATGTGAGCGCCGCCGCCGAGCAGATCGGCGCGGCCATCCGCGAGAAAAACGACTTCCATTCCGTCGTCATGCGGTCGACCATCCTGCCGGGCACGATGGAAAGCATCGTTCTGCCCGCCCTCGAGCGTGCATCGGGACGGCAGGCCGGCGTAGGTTTCGGCGTGGCCTACTACCCTGAGTTCCTGCGCGAGAGCACTGCGATCGCTGATTACTATGACCCAGGGGCGATTATCTTCGGCCGTCACGATCAGGCGACTGTCGACCGGCTGGTGGATCTGCACAAGATCTTCAAGGTCGAGCCGAAAATCGTCTCGATCCGTACCGCTGAAGCCGTGAAATACACGAATAATGCATGGCATGCCCTGAAGATCAGCTTCGCGAACGAGATTGGCAACATCTGTAAGGAAGCCGGGATCGACGGACACACCGTGATGGAGGTTCTGTGCGCCGATACGCGGCTGAACATTTCCAAGGCGTATCTGAAGCCGGGCTTCGCTTTCGGCGGCTCGTGCCTTCCCAAGGACCTGCGGGCTCTGCGCTTCGCAGCACGCAAGCTCGACGTGCCCACACCTATCCTCGACGCCACGATGGAGGCTAACGAGGAGCAGCTGCGCCGTGCCTACTCGATGGTTGCGGCGACCGGAAAGCGCCGGATCGGCATCATCGGCCTGAGCTTCAAGCCCGAAACCGATGATCTGCGGGAAAGCCCGCTCGTCGAGCTCGCAGAGCGGCTTTACGGGAGGGGCTACGATATCCGAATCTACGACCCGAACATTCAGGTCGCAAAGCTGACCGGCGCGAACCTCCAGTTCGTCAAAGCCCATCTCCCTCACCTTACCTCGCTCCTGACTGCCGATATCGATGAAGTCATCGATCACGCAGAAGCGTTCGTTCTTGGCAACCGAGATGAGGCCAAGCGGCTGATGGCAGCCCTGAGCGACGACAGGCCGCTCATCGACCTCGTTCGCATCGACCAGACAAGGTGTTCAGGTGACCTTTATCAAGGAATCTGCTGGTAACAGCAGCGGCACCCGGCTGTCGGAGTCGGTGGGGGCGCATGTGCTCTATGTGGTGGCCGTAGCAGCTTTCGCTGCTGCGCTCCCGCCGCAGGCATATGGCGCGATGAGCGCTGGCGTGGTCGGTGCCATTGGGTTTCTCGCCATGTGGCGCTATGGATGGGGCCTCCTCCACTTCGTCCGCGCCCTCGTCTTCCGCAAGCGGGTGTTCCCACGCCTGCGGAAGGCTGCCGAAGCGGCGGTGGACCACGCACCACCGAACGCTTTCCTGCTGGTGACGACCTTTCGTATCGACAGTGCCGTCACGGCGCGGGTCTACCGGGCCGTCTTCCAGGCGGCGCTGGCAGCGCCCGGACGAGCAACGGTCGTTGCGTCCGTGGTGGAGGCCGGCGATCAGAGGCTTATCAAGAGCCTGTTCCGGGCGATCTGCGGCGACGCGAGCAATGTCGATCTCGTGATGGTGAGGATCGCAGGAACAGGCAAGCGGGATGCCCTCGCTTACGGCTTCAGGGCGATCGCCCGCCGCACTCCGGCTGCCGACGACGTCGTCGCCGTGATCGACGGCGACAGCATCGTGCCTGCAGATCTGGTGCGGAAATGTGCAGGATTCTTCCAGCTCGATCCGCAAGTCGGAGCTGTGACGACCGATGAGATGAGTGAAGTCCGCGGTCGCCGCATCTTCCAGGAATGGTATGCCCTCCGCTTTGCCCAGCGCCACACCCTCATGTCTTCTGTTGGGCTGTCGGAGCGTGTCCTGACCCTAACCGGGCGCATGTCGATGTTTCGCGCAAGCATCATCTGCAACCCTGAATTCATTCGTCAGGTGGAGCTGGACTACATCGATCACTGGCGCCTCGGCCGGTTCAAGTTCCTGACCGGCGACGACAAGTCGAGCTGGTTCTGGCTGCTTCGGAACGGCTATAAGATGCTCTACGTGCCGGACGTGGTCGTGCTGACCGTCGAGGACCCTCCATCCGACAGCTTCATCTCGGCTGCCGCGATGCTGATGGTGCGATGGTTCGGGAATATGCTGCGCACGAACTCGCGGGCGCTCGCCCTTGGCCCGCATAGAATCGGGCTGTTCACTTGGTGGGCGATCCTTGATCAGCGCTTGTCCATGTGGACGTCGCTGGTGGGATTTGCGATCGCCTTGATGGCGGGGATCTTCGTCAGCGGCTACGCGCTCCTGCTCTATGCCCTCTGGATCCTGACGTCGCGGTACATATTGACCCTGTCCCTGTTGGCGTCGCGGCCGAGAGTATCCGTCTTCTATCCCTTCCTTCTCTACTTCAATCAGATCTTCGGATCGCTGGTCAAAGTCCATGTCACCTTTCGTCTGGATCGGCAGAAATGGACGCGGCAGAAAACGACCTCGGCCAAGGCGGCAAAGCGCCCCTTCATCGCAAGCAACTTCATGTCGGCATACATGCATAGTCTCGCGCTTGCTGCATTCGTGACGGTGCTGGCCTGGAGCATGGACGTGCTTCCGACGCCGAAGCCAACGCTGTTTCTTCCTTAGAACAAACGACACCGATTTGGAGCTTGAGGTCATGACGAAGATAACGCACGAGGCCGAGGTTCAAAGGCAGCACCCTCGATACCGGATTCCCGTCCGATGCATCCTTAATGGAACTCAGGTTTCCGTCGTCGACGTCTCCGTGGGAGGAATCGGTCTGAGGACAGGAGCGATCGACGTGAAGCCGGGTCGCGTCCTTGAACTCACTCTCGTCTTTCCTTTCAGCGGCTACGAGCTCTCCCTGCCCATCAATGCGGAGGTTCGTTACGTCACCGAGGAGCATAGCAGGATCGGCCTCCGCTTTGTGGATGTCTCGCCGCGGCAGCACAATCTACTGCGGTTCATCCTTGACGCCTATCTTGCCGGTGAGGTTGTGGACGCCGGCGACATCCTGGATGTGTCCTCGCGCCGGAACGAGGGGAAAACCCGTGAGGTTCCCCAGCGGCCGAGGCCGCAGGGAGTTCTCGCTCACCTGAGCCATCATGGCCGCAGCGCAGCAGGCTATATCGGCATTGGAGTCGCGACGATGCTGCTCCTCGGCTTTATCGGCATGGGATTGTTTGAGAAGATGTACATCATCCCCGCTCAATCGGCGCTGATCACTGCGGATCTCGTCACCGTGCCGGCTCCGTCGAACGGACAGGTCACGTTCATTGCGGCTGGCAGCGAAGTAAAGGCCGGCGAGCCCCTTCTGACGATTCAGGGGCCGCAGGGAAGCAGTGTGGTCATCGACAGCCCCTGCAATTGTGTGGTTCAGGCTCGCTACAGTCGGACGGCCAACTTCGTCCGGGAGGGTATGCCGATCCTGGCTCTCCGCGAGAAGACAAGCACGCCATACGTGACGGCCAGCATTCCGCACGATCAGCTTCTGCGCTTCTATCGTGGGGCCAGCGCCGTGATCGAATATGCGGACGGCACGCGCGTGCGGGAGGGACACATCGAGCACCTTCCTACCCTGGTCGGCGAGGCCGCGTCTCCTGGTCCGTTCCTCGTCAAGCTCGCACCGGGCCGCGAACTCGAGATGTCTGCCATCGGGCAGCCCGTATCGGTCGTCTTCGATACTTTTTCAGGATCCTCGGTCGTTGCTGCGGCCAATAAGCTGCACGCGGCTATGAATTGGGCAGGGGAGAAGATCGCTGCCGTCTTCGGACAAAACAGCGAGGCGGCGACGGCACCCAATAAGGCTAAAGAGCCTGACGTCGACAACGGGAGACGCCTTGCCGGATTGAAGCCGAAGGAATGACGGCATCCGGGCTGGGTTTTGAAAGGCTATCCTTGAGCAGTTTGGAGATTTGAAATGAACAATATCATCCCGGTTCTGATGTGCGGCGGCTCAGGCACCCGACTTTGGCCGGTTTCACGTTCCAGCGAGCCGAAGCAGTTCCACGCCCTTGCGGGTCAATCAAGCTTGTTCCAGCAGACAGTTAAGCGCTTCCGCGCAGAACAATATGCAGAACCGATCATCGTGGTGAATACCAATCATCGCGATCTCGCCTTGCGCGAAATCGGTGAGCTGAATGCCGGAGCGGCCCGGCTGCTGGTCGAACCGTGCGTTCGCAGCACAGGCCCGGCCATCGCAGCCGCAGCGGCCCTGATCGCCGAGGAGGATCCGGACCGGCTGATGCTCGTTGCACCAAGCGACCACATCATGGAACAGGCGGAAATCTTTTCCGAGGCGGTGGCCCAGGCCGCGAAGGCCGCGCAGCAGGGGCGGATCGTGCTCTTCGGCATCCGCCCCATGCATCCGGAGACCGGCTTCGGCTATATCGAAATCGACGAAGCCTTCGACGGTGCGAGTTTCAAGGTGGCAGGTTTCGTCGAGAAGCCGGTACGTGCCGTCGCTGAGAAATTGGTGGCAGGAGAGCGGCATCTTTGGAACAGCGGGATCTTCATGTTCACGGCCCGCACGATTCTCGACGAGCTCGAGCGGCATGCGCCTGACGTTCTGGCCTGCGCCCGCCGGGCTCTTGCGGCAGCCCAGCGCGGCAACGACACGATTCGTCTCGCGGCCGAATTCGATACGGCGCCCGTGATCTCGATCGACTATGCCGTGATGGAACGCAGTGATCGGCTCGTCTGCATACCTGTGTCGCCCGAGTGGAGAGATCTCGGCTCCTGGTCTGCGCTCTGGGATATCGGCTCCAAGGACGGAAACGGAAATGTGTCCCGTGGCGACACGCTCCTTCAGGACGTGAGCAACAGCTATGTTCACGGGAGTTCGCGTCTTGTTGCCGTTTTGGGCGTCGAGAAGGTCGTCGTCATCGACACGGCCGATGCCGTTCTTGTCAGTTCGTTGGACCAGGCTCAGAACGTCGGCCGCCTGGCGGCCGAGCTCGCAGCGTCGAAACGATCGGAGGCAGCTCTGCACCGGAAGGTGCGCCGCCCCTGGGGGTCCTATGAATCCCTGCGAGTCGGCGAAACTTTTCAGGTCAAGCATATTGTCGTGGATGTGGCCGGGCGGTTGTCGCTGCAGTACCATCACCACCGCTCGGAGCATTGGACCGTTGTGTCCGGAACCGCACGCGTCACGGTCGGCGAACGGGTCTTCACCATGACGGCAAACGAGTCCGTCTATATTCCAAAGGGCGACGTGCACCGGCTCGAGAACATCGGAGATGAGGACCTGCACCTGATCGAGGTCCAGTGCGGCACGTATCTCGGTGAGGACGACATCGTGCGTCTGGAGGATCAGTATGACCGTATCGTCGCGATCTGACGGTCATCGCCGCCTGAGGATAGCCTCGCTTCTCGTGTCCATGGTGCTGGTCTCCAGCGCCATGGCGCAGGACGGCAACGAGGTCACGCGCCTTGCCGAGGAGGCGCGGCAGGCCTTCGTTGGCGCCGAACAGAGCAATGCAGGCGCGAGGCAAAAGGCTGTTCTCTATCAGGTAGCCCGAGCAAGGCTCAAGCTTCTGGAGAAGTTTGCCGGCCAAGGCACATCGGGCCCGGGCGAATTTAGGGAAGGAGCCCGCACAGAACTCACGCGCCTGGCCGACGAGGGACTCAGCCACGACATGGTCAGCGCGATGCTTCTCCAGGCTTCGGTCGCAGACCTTGCGGGGACTCAGGCCGGAGCTGACCGAGTGGAAGTCGGCGTGACGCTCCACCAGATCGCAAGCGAGCAGAGATCGCCGGCCTACCGGGCCGCGGCCTTTGTCGAGATTGCCCACGCCTATGCGAGAGCGGGGCTTCAGGATCGCGCCCTGAGATATGCTACCTTGGCGCTGGATACGGCTGAGGCGGTCTTCGAGACCGGTACACGCACCGGCGTCCTCAATGCCGTGTCGCGGGTTGCGTCTGGACTCGGCACGCCCGGAACCGCTCTGGCCAACCGCGCCGTCGGTTTTATGCCGACGGCCCGTAGCCGAGCCTATGCCCGTCAGGCAATGGCCCGTGAGCAGCTCAAAGGCACCACCATGGAGAAAGTGCCTGAGGCCAAATTGAAGGTCGAAGCCAAGAAGCGCATGGCTACGGGAGACTTGGCAGGCGGCCTGTCTTTGGCGCTCGCCTTGCCTGACGGCAAGGAGCGGGAGGATATTCTCTCCGCCTCCTTCGAGGCTGCCATCGAGCGTCACGATCGGGAGGTTGCTCTTGCGGCGGCCGAAAGCTTCTTTGACAGCTCAAGGCAGGAAACCGCCCTCACGGCCATCGTGAAGTATGATGCAGAGCGTGGAACGCCGCTGCGCTCCGCCGAACTCGTGAACAGTATGGAGGATGGCCCTGCGAGGGCCTCGCTCCAGCTTGTTGTCGCCACCGAGCTGAAGAAAACCGGTTATGATGGAATGGCCGAGCGGCTTTCCTCGGGAGCAAGCAGGAATCCCAACATCGAGGGGATGGGGGAACTCAGCGTCGAGAACCGGCGGGTCGCAGACGGGGCCGCTCATGAACGTGCGGGCGAGCTCTCCACTCTGTCTGAAGTCAAGAATCTCATTGAGCAGAAAAAGAGGGCGCCGATTCCGGATGCATTGCTGCTGGCCAGTCTCGGCAAAGTGTCCCGCGACGATGACAAAGCGGAAGTTGCCTTCGCCCTTGCTGCACTGCCTGATGCAGGTGCGCATGCTGCCAACCTGGTCCGTTCCATCGGAGACGACCTGAGCCGAGCCAGAGCCTTCAGGCGTCTGGCCCAGATCCGAGCCGATTACCTCATGAAGCCCTTGAGCGATGAGCCCGGTGAAAGTGTCGATAGTGTCCCCGCCGCCGCATCCGCTTCCAAGGACGATGCTCAAGAGCTCCAGACTCGCAGAGGTCTCGCGTTGATCAAGGTGGACGCGGGACACTCGGCCAATGCCCGCCTGCCGATCCCGGGCAAGTTCGCAACGTCGGCCGAAATCCGATCCACTGTGCCTTGGCCCGGCGGGGCGGTTGTAGGGAGTACCTTCGCCAGTCACAATCCTTATATTGCAAAGTTCCTTGACGACACGGAAGGCGGTGTCACGCGCCTCGAACAGGCGGTCCGGTACCAGGGTTTGCCATCGCCGCGGATTATTGTCGTTCAACGCGGAACTGCGACCCTGGGCATGGTCGCGCGCCAACTGCAGGGAACGGACGCGCGCGATCTGATTGTTTATGAAGGCGATGCCGTCGTCGTACGGGCTCCTGTTTTTGTCGCTCCTGGCGCAACGCTGCTTCTGTCGCGCCTCGATGCGCCCCTCTACAGATTGAGCGCCAATGCTGGAGCGTTCATCGCCAACGCGGGCGAAGTCGACATCGTCGATGCCGAGATTGTCGGTTACGATGAGAAGGCCAAGCAGCCTTCGTGGTCCGACAACGACAGATCGGCCCTGTTCCGCCCGTTCCTTCTGACCTGGGGGGACGGCCGGATGAATGTGGCGTCCTCCCTTTTGACCGCCCTGGGCTACGACAACGCGAAGTCGTTCGGGCTGACCTACTCGTCGGGTCCGGACCGCGTTGCCGAGTTGCGGGATCAGGCTCGTCCGACGGGAACGGTTGTCGATAGCGTGTTTCGGAATCTCTATATCGGTCTCCACTCCTATGAGGCCGAACGGGTCCAGGTCGTTGGAAACGAATACCGGGACAGCATCGCCTATGCGGTCGACGCTCATGACGGATCCAGAGGCAGCATCATCGCCTTCAACACCGTCTATGGGACCATGGTCAGACACGGGATTGCCGTGTCCCGCGACGCCGATGACAATGTGATCGTCGGCAATCTCTCATTCGACAATGCCGGGTCCGGGTTTGTGCTTGATCGCAACAGCACGAACAATGTTCTCTACGCCAACAGCTCGTTCCAGAACGCTCAGGATGGGGTGGCCGTTTTCGAAAGCTCCTGCAACGTGCTGACGAACAACCATCTTGCGGGCAACAAGCGGGACGGATTGAAGGTCCGGAACAGTTTTGACGTGGGAGCCTACGGGAACAGGATTGAAGCGAACGGCAATTCCGGCGTGAGCGCCTATATCGCGAACATCCCGATTTCCAAAAGAGCGGACGGGCATAGCGACGGTTCCGGACATTACGCTCCCGTAACCGCTCTGTCGCTCAGGAACAACAGTTTCTCGGCCAATGGCGTCGGCGTCAACGCGCAGGGCGTTTCGGGCCTGTCGATGTTTTCGAACCGGTTCGTAAAGCAATCCCGACGGCTGCTTGGTGGAGACATTCGTGGGTTGGAGGGGCCGGTTCTGCGCCTCGCGTCCCAGACCGATGTGCTCATCGCGAGCACCTGCCGGCCGGCGAAGCCTGTCTTGTCCTGCCGGCTGAGGGATAGGGGCTACTTCGAGGGGGATGCCGATCGGCAGATCTTCAACTCTCAGGCTGGGTCCGACTGCACCGATATCAATGGAAGCGTCCAACACCGGGCCTTCTCCAGCTCTTCTCAAGGGACCTAGAGGCAGCATGAAACGGATCCTCGCCTTCTCGGTCTTGAGCCTTCTTGCAACGGCACCGGCCACCTCTCAGGTGAGGGGGCAGGGCTTGTTCGATGTGGAGGCCCGTCGCGCTATGCTTGCTCAGCCTGGCCTCGCGGCCGTCCGGTCCGCCTGCCTTGCAATTCCTCGCGATCCTTCCTGGACAAACCTCAAGCCCATCGAGGGCCTCAAGGCGGCCGATAATGCCAGCATGGAGGGAGGCGCGAACAATTATTCATGGGCCGTGATGGTGATGACCGGGCGCGCTCTGGCCGGCGATCCGGCGTCGGAGGCGTCTCTGCGCGATCTTCTGCTTGCCTGGGCGAAAGCGAAGGCATTCGAGAACACAGATCCTGACGGCGAGGCTCACTTTGGGCTGAAGCGGGCGCTTCTGCCGACCATAGCGGCCTATTCCATTCTGTTTCGCAGCTTGGACGAGTCCCAACGGCAGATCGTCTCCGGGTGGATCGTCTCCCTCGTTCGCAAGATCGACCGGACATTCGGCACCGATGCGGATCTCAACAACCGCCGCATTCTTGCCGACAGCATTCTCATGACCTGGGGCGCCGTCACGGGTGATGGTGCTCTCTATGACAAAGGCTATCGGGGATATCGCGCCATCTTGGCGGAGGCGCGCCCTGATGGGAGCTTGGTTCTGGAAACGCGGCGGGGTGCCCGGGCCCTGTGGAGCATGCGTCAATCGTTGGCGAGCCTGACGGTCATGGCAGAAGTCGCGGCGACGCGAAGCGTCGATCTATATGGCCTTCGCGAGGGTGAGGGGAGTTTCGACCGTCTCCTCTCATATCTTCTCAACGGCATCACGGAACCTGCAGTGGTCATGGCCTATGCGTCGGAGAACCACAACCCCGGTGCCGAAGCGGATTTTCGCCGGCAGGACATGAGCTTCATGGCGAAGCGCCATCACGGCCGCCACCTTATGGCCTGGGCCGAGCCTGTCGTGGCACGAGAGCGGGCTGGTCTTGCCACGAAAAGGCTCAAGGCGCTTCTGGCGCGCAGCGTCCGGTCCGACCGGCCCCTCATCGACGAACTCGTCGGCGGCAACGCCACTTGCTTTTGGGGGCGTTGATGAACCATTTCCATCTGCGGCTGCTCGGCCTCCTCGCAATCCTGATGTTGCTTTCGCCCCTTCCGGCATCGGCTCAAGGAGCAACGGAGATCGAGCTGCGCGATCGCTTTCGCAGCATCATGCAGAAAGTCGAGCAGCTGAAGCAGCGCAGCGATTCGGCTGCGCTCGTGGAGCGAGCCCAAATTCTTCAGGATGGCTTGCCGGTGAGCGAAACCAATCCGCTCAAAGTTCCGCGCATCGACGAGGCGGTGCGCCTCTACGATCAGGCCCTTGCGGTGCAGGGAGCACATTGGCCAGCGGCTGCGCTGCGGCGTGCCAAGCTGATGCTGGCGCGCGAGCAGGGTCCAGCCTCTGCAGAGCGGGCCGCCGAACTGTTGCGCCGTGCCGCCGCGCTCCAGAACCGCGAGGCGGCCTTTGTCCTCGCGGGCCTGATGGAGAGCGGGATCGGTGGTAAGCGGGATCCGGAAGGCGCCAAGAATCTTTATCAGATTGCCCTTCGATCCGAGCACGGTCCCGCCGGCCTTGAGCTCGCTCGCCTTGAGAGCGATCCGGCGAAGGCGGGCATCTTCGCGACGCAAGGGCTGCGGCTTCTGTTCCAGGAGGCGCAGCAGGGATCGGCCGAGGCGGCTCGGACGTTGGCGGACCACTACCGGACAACGGCGAACGGACCGGAAAGAGTCACTGCCGCTATCGAGTGGTACCAGCGGGCCACCGACTTGGGCGACGCAGAGGCTGCACTGCGCTTGGGGCGCCTGCGCGCCGATCCAAAATCCGCATTGCGCCAGCCGCAGGAGGCGAGGATCGCCCTCGAGAAGGCTGCTCAGCGGGGCTCCACCGAGGCGGCCATGATCCTTGCAGAGGATCCGTACAACGGTGCAGCCCTCAACGTCGAGGCCAGTGTCGCCGATCTCTGGCTCAACCGAGCCATCGAGACGAAGGCTCCGCGCGCTCTGGTCCTGGCGGCAGAGATCCGCAGCCAATATGGCGCCAACGGCCGGGAGGCCGCAAAGCAACTGCTGGCTGAAGCCGTGCAGCGCGTGGACAACGATGCGACGGCTCTCCTTGCCCTTGGCCGTCATCTTCGCGACGGCGTTCTGATCGACCGCAACGTGCCACTGGCACTCAAGCTGTTCGATAGGGCTGCAGCCAGCGACAACTCAGCGGCGTTCTACGAGTTTGGCCGCACGGCACTCACCTATCAGGATGCTGTAACGGAGAGCATGCGCAAGAAGGCCATCGAGCGTCTTCGGACAGCGGCCGAGCGGGGCCATGTGAAGGCTGCGGTGAGCATGGGCGACGCTCTTCTTCGCGGCAATGGAGTGCCGGAATCGCAGGCTGAGGCCATGCGCTGGTATCGCAGAGCGGCCGAGAGCGGCTCGCCGGCCGCTTACATTCGCCTTGGCGACCTTTATGCGAGCCAGTCCCCCGGCATGGAAGCGCCGCGGGCGTTGGAATGGTATCGCAAGGCTGCCGAGGCCAACAGTGCGGTCGCCATGACGCGCCTCGGCGAGATGTTCAACGAGGGAAGGGGGGTGCCGCAGGACCAGGCCCTGGCCGCGACCTGGTTCAGCCGCGCCGCGGCAGCCGGAAGCCGTGCCTCCATGGTGGAACTGAGCGCGCTTTACTCCCGCACTGGAGGTCCGGGCCACTTCAATCTGGCACGCGAATCTCTCGAAAAAGCGATAAAGGCCGGTGACGCCCGGGCGCCAATCGCCCTGGCCAAACTCTACCTGGCACGGGGCGAGCGCATGCTTGCCGAAGCGACACTCAGAAGGGCTGCCGAGAGTGGAAGCCCGGAAGCGGCTTTGGAGCTCGCTGAGGTTTATCTTTCAAATCACTCGACCGGAGAGCAGCAGAGCGCAGCCCGCCGGTGGCTTGCCATGGCCGAGAAGGCAATGGCTGACGATGATCGCCAGAATGGCAAAATCGCCTTGTTGTACCTCAGCCTTCCGGATGCCGGATCGATTGAACATGGCGCATCTGTTCTGGAAGCACTGGTTCGAAAGAACAACCCGGAGGCCATGACGATCCTGGCAACCGCTCTCCTGCAGGGAACAGGGGTGAGGACGGACCCAATGCGCGCAGAATCTCTTCTCCTGCGCGCCATTCAACTTGGTCATGATGGAGCGCGCTTTGTTCTGGCCAAGGCGTATCGGGACGGCGACGGCATCGCTCGGGATCTGGCCAAGGCCATGGCCCTTTATCGGGAGATCTACAACGAGGAGCCGGGCGACACGAAAGTGCAACTCGCGCTGGGAGAGGCCTACGACCGTGGCGTAGGTGTCCCGCAGGACCGCAAGGTGGCAGCAGAGTTCTATGCCCAGGCTGCGCGCCAAGGCGATCCTGACGGCCAGATTCGCCTCGGCCTCGCATATCTTTACGGAGGCGGCGTCGATCGCGACGGTCGGAAATCCGAACAATGGCTGTCACAGGCCGGTGAGGCCGGACAGATCGAAGCGAAAGTTCAACTCGGTAGTATCAAGCTCTCCGGCTTGAGCGCGACGGTCGACAGCGAGGGAGCGTTCGCCTCCTACCTGCGTGCGGCAGAAGGCGGATCAGCGATCGCGATGATCGAGGTAGCGCGCGCTTTGATGAACGGGGCGGGCACGCAGCTTGATCTGGGTCTTGCAAAATCCTGGCTTGAGAGGGCCGCGAGCCTCAACTCGGCAGATGCCATGTTCGAGCTCTATCGTCTGAATGACATCGGAGCGAAGCCGAACGTCCGCGAGGCAGAACGATGGCTCAAGCAAGCGGCCGAGAATGGACATGCAGGTGCGATGTACCGGCTGGCACTTCGCTATCAGCAGGCATCATCCGACAGGGATCGCACGATGGCTCGGGACTGGCTTGAGAGAGCCGCGCGCGCCGGTCACTCGCAGGCTGCCAAAACTTTGTCGAAGCTGACGAACGCGACGCCCGGGTGAAAGATCGAAAAATGACTGGAACAGGACGGCGGAATACCCGAAGCCTCGAGAACGGATGGAGAGCGACAATGGTGATCTTCCACCGATTTCCATGGAGCTCGCCAGCAGTAAAAGCCTGTCGCGCCGGCAGCGCTTCCGTCGTGGGTTTTGCCATATGGATGGCGCTCGCTGCCCCCGGCGTTGCTCAGCCCGCTTTACCACGCTCCCTCGCACCGAATGCGGATTTCAGCAAGATCTGCCAACCGGCCGCCAAGCCACAGCTCACACGCGATTGGAGCAAGTGGGACAAGGCGCAACCTGTCAGCAATCACGAGGAGATGTACGAGGCTGCAATCGCCTATCTCGAGGGCCGTGCCGAGATCAACCGGTCCCCACTGACGGCACGCAGGCTTCTCGAAGATCTCGCGGATCGGCCATGGGCCGGGAGAAGCCGGGCTCATTTCCGTCTCGGAAAGCTCTTCCTCGATCCGATTGCAGGCACTGTCGACCCCGAGCGAGCGGCTGCTCATCTCGAGACTGCCTCGTCCATGCTGAACATGGATGCTTCCGTCCTGCTTGGTCAATTGCACGCACAGGGCCGGATTGGCAAGGCTGATATCCGAGAAGCAGAGCGACTGCTCCGTGCGGCTTCAACGGCGGGCAACGTAGATGGCATGATCGGCCTGGCCCAGCTGCAGCGCAGCGGGAAAATCGGCGCTGTGCCACAAGCCGTGACAGACGATCTTATCAAGCTCGCGCTCCAGACCCTCTATGGCGACCTTGGGCGGGGGAAGTGTGGCGCTCTCTTCGAGATCGGGGCGATCCTGAGCGACGAGTCCCTCGTGCCCGGTGGATTGACCGAAGCGGTCCGGTGGTTGGAAGCCGCGGCTCGCCAAGGTGATGCCAAAGCGGATTTGGCTCTTGCGGAAATCTACATGCAGGGCCGTATCAATGCGGCTCCGGATCAGCTCCTGTCGCATCTCACCCGAGCGGCTGAGGCCGGAGAACCTCGAGCGATGACCTTGCTGGGCGAGCGTCTCATGCTTGGGGATCGCACATCCAAGGATGTGCCGAAGGCGATCGCCTGGCTGGAGCGGGCCGGGCTGAACGCCGATATCGAAGCTTATAAACTCCTCGCACGGCACTACCGTGGTGAATTGGGGACAGCGCCTGAATTGCCGAAGGCGGCAGAGGTCCTGGTGAAAGCAAGTGCCTTGCCTGGACATACCACCGGGGTTCTCGTGAGTCTTGCGCGGCTTCATGCCGTCGGCGTGAACGGTAAGCCTGACATCGGTGCAGCCTTGAGCCTCTATGGCCGAGCAGCGGCCCGTGGCGATGTCGGGTCTCTCACGGAAATGGCAAGGCTTCTGCTGAACTATCCGGAGACGGGACGCTCGGACGAGGCGCTCCGGCTTCTGAAGGAGGCTGCTGCGCGCGGCAATCCCGATGCTATGGGTGCTCTGGCCGAACTCTATGCCTGCAGCACAGCTGTCGCGCCGGATCGGGCGCGGGCCAAAGCTTGGTTGGAGCGTGCAGCGGAGGCTGGACATGTACGAAGCATTTCGGCCATTGCTTCCCAAACAATCAGCGATCCGAGCGCAGCACAACGGAATGCGAAAGCTCTTCTCCGCGCTGCCGAAAGGGGTGATCGTGAAGGCATGATTCTCCTCTCCCTCGCCTATCGCTCAGGCCTAGGTGTCAAGGCGGATGAAGCGGCCTCGGTCCGATGGCGCGAGGCCGCTCTCGCGCCGGGCGAAGGTCGGCCCCGCGCCATGCTCCTCCTGGCGCGCAGAATGCTGGCAGGTGAAAACGGAAGCCGCGACGAGGCCGGTGCTCGGGTGCTTCTCGATCGTGCTGCTCAGGAAGGCGATCCAAGCGCGCAGCTTGAGCTTGGGCGCCTGATGATTGCCCAGCGTGATCAGAGCAATGACATGCTGAACGGCTTGCAGCTCCTGAAGACAGCCGCCTCTGCCGGCAATGCTGCGGCGATGCTGACGCTCGCCGAGCTCCCCGATCCGCAGCATCAGGCAACAGGCAAGACGGCTTTGGAATGGAGACAGGCGGCGGCAGCAGCCGGCAACGTCAGGGCGGCCATTACACTGGCATCAACTGCAAAGAACGGATCTGATGCTCTCCGTTGGATCGCCAGGGTGGAATCACTGTCGGTTTGCTCGACGAGGGATATGGTGGAGCTTGCGCAGGTCTATCAGAAGGTGTCCGGTCCCGATCACAAGGATCGCGCCCGTCATTGGATCAAAAGAGCGCTCGACGATGTTCAGAGCGGCGCTCAGGATCCGGCGATCCTGTTCCTCATCGGACGGGCCCTGGTCGAGGACGTAGGTGGCCCGGCCAGCAAGGAAGACGCCGTCAAGTACATCAAGCTCTCAGCAGAGGCAGGCCGGGTCGAGGCGATGCGCTATCTTGGGCGCGGCTATGTCTCGGGCCAGATCGGTGAACGCAACACGCCGGCAGCGGTCGAATGGTTGTCCAAGGCATTGCAGAAGGGCGATGCTGCTGTAGCGGCTGATCTCTCAAGGCTCGCCGCTACGCCGTCCGGGGAGGCAGCCGGGGCGGTGGCGTCTCTCAAATCGAGCGCTGAGAGCGGTTTTGCCCCTGCTATGCGGGAATATGGTCGCAGCTTGCAGCTTGGATTTGGCGTCCCTGTGGATCCGCAGACCGGCGCGGCTTGGCTGCGGAGGGCTGCGGACGCCGGCGACATGATTGCCATGAAGGAACTGTCGCGCGCCTATGCATCGGGTTACGGCGTCGAACTCTCGGCCAATGCCAGCACGGAATGGCTGCAGCGTGCGGCACAGGCCGGAGACCCCGAGGCCATGTATGGCCTCAGCCTTGCCATGACCCTCGGCTTCGGAACGGACGTGAATGCAAGTGCAGCGCAAGATTGGCTTAAGACGGCAGAAGGAGCCGGCAGGAAGTGAGATCAGACCGGCAGTATCGCATCTCAAGGTCCAGGGCAGGCACTCATAATCGGTGTGCGGGAGTGGCAACATGATCAAGATAACTCAAATCGTTTTCCTGAGCTGCCTCTTCGCGAGCGCTTCTCCGGCTGCGATGGCCGCCTCTCCAGCAGAGGCAAAGGCTCCTGCATCTTCAATGGCGCAGCCCGCGTCTCCCACTCAGGCGCAACTTCGCGCCATGTCCACATTGCGGCTTCTCAGGCTCGGCCAGAAGGCTCTGGATGCGGAGATGGATACTCAGGACTTCGCAACAGGATTGGATGCAGCCAAGATCGCATCGTCTCGTGGAGATCGGGAAGCAACACGCCTCATGGCGAAGATCATGGCCCGTCACGAGGTGGCCTTGCAAGGGATCGACCGTGCCAGGCTCGAGCGGCGTCTGCGGTTCGAAGCTCTTCGAGGGGCATCGAGTTCGGTGCTCGCCGTGGCAGGCATGTACGATCGCGGCGAGGGGGTTCCTGTCGACACGAAAAAGGCTGCCGAATGGTATCTATGGGCTGCCCGTGTCGGGCATGAACGGGCCATGGCCTATGCAGCTTATGCCTATGGCACCGGCCGCGGCCTGGAACGTAATGAGGCAGCTGCCCTGAAATGGCTTGACGGCGTGAATGAAGGCCGAAAGCGCAGCACTCTTCTTGAGATCGGCTGGGCGCTCGCTCTGGGAACGGAGGGAACGACGGATATGGGTTCGGCCCTCAGGTTCTTCGAGCAGGCGGCTCAACTCAAGCCGAGCATCGCTTATCAGGTCGCTACCGAACTTGAGCGAGGAACCCGGGGGATTCAGAACCGTGAGGCAGCGGGGCAACTGATCAAGATCGCGGCCGAGCGTGGTGATTCCGGCGCTGCCATGCACATGGCCAACGCGCTTTCGAGCAGCAACATGATCGAAGACCAGCAACAGGCCGTGCGGTGGTACAGTCTTGCTGCTCTGGACAGGGACAATCTCGCTGCCGGGCAGATGCTCTCACGACTTCTTACCCTGCGCCCAACCGATGAGCTCGTTTCCCCCATCATCGCAGGCTTGGACAAGGCAGCGGCAGCCGGAAACGCAGAAGCGCTTATCGGCCTGGCTCATGCTTATGCAGACGGGATTGGTGTGGGTGCATCGCCGGAGAAGGCCGCAAGCCTGCTGCAGGTGGCAGCCGACTCAGGCAGTTCCGAAGCCAAGTATCGGCTCGGACTCATGTACAAGTCCGGCTTGGGCGTCAATGCGGATCTCAAGAGGGCGATTGAGCTCATGAGCAGCGCCCGAGAAAGCGGCTTTCCCCTCGCAGCGGTCGCTTTGAGCACCATGACGGGTTCTGCCGAGGATGCTGGGAAGGCTCCACCCGTGGCGCCGAATGCCGTCGCTCAATAGTGGGTTATGAATGACATACACTGCTTGGCGATGCAGGACTGATGACGCATCGCAAAGCTCTGAATGCACAATCATTACCAAGCATTGTTGCACTGAAATGGGTGTCCGCCTTTGAGGCGGATGCTCAAGTGCCTCTTTATGGATAGGCAGGGCCATCCTTCATTGCTGCTGGTAATTGCACTGTTGCGCATCGGCAAAAGCGCGTGCTGCAGAAGCATCCTGCGCGGACAGCAAGGCATGACGAACAACATGAAGATTGAACACGGCGTCCGAGCGCTAGCGTGGTATGCATTCATCTACTTGCGAAATAGCTCAGCTTGTTTCAACGCCGGTCCGGCCGCATTTGAACGAGAGTTTATGCAATAAAGTGGCGCAATGGCAGGCTCAATCGTCGAGGTGCTTTTGCTGGTAAATTATGCTCAAGTTGAGGTAGCTTGAGGAAAGCATTTGTTTCTACCTCCTAAGCATAATTCGATACCTCTTTATTAAGGATGGCTAACAAACCGTTAATTTGTACAATTCGGGGTAATCTCTGCGGAAAGGCCCTTCGCATGTCACACCTTCTCCCAGTCACCACGGTTTTAAGCTGCAAGAATTCAATGCTGCGCGAGGGCTTGAGGCATATTCTCTCAAGTACACGTTTCCGATTGCATTCGGAAAACTTGGCGCGCGGACAATTCGCTCTGGATGAGATCGCTCAAGAAGGCCAACTCCTCTTCATCCTCGACGCGAATCTTTATCCATCGGGATTGGCCGAGGGGATCGGATCCCTAAAGCTGCAATATGCCCAAGCTCGCATTGTCGTGCTGTCTGACAGCTTCAATCTTGAGGGAATGAAGTCCGCCTTCCAATCGGGAGCGGATGGATATTGTCTCGCGACAACGGGATGCGAGGCTCTGATCAAGTATCTTGACCTCGTGATGCTGGGTGAAGTCGTCTTCCCGTCCGCAGCTTTCCTTACGGCGATCTCTACACATGCGGAAGAGCTTGACCTTTCGAAGGAAATGCCTGTGATCAAGGTATCCTCCTTGCAGGCTGCCCCGACTTCGGATGGGCAAGATTCTCCTATACGGACCCTGTCGAGCAGAGAGGCGGAAATTCTGCAGTGCTTGATGCAGGGCGCTCCGAACAAGGTTATTGCTCGCAAACTCGATGTGGCTGAAGCAACTGTGAAAGTTCACATCAAGGCTATTCTGCGCAAGATCCGTGTTGCAAACCGGACGCAGGCTGCCATGTGGGCGGTCAATCATCTGTCTTCAGGCTCGGCGGATGCATCTTGGGTGCACTCCGGTGAGAGGCTGGCTGCGAACAGTCTTCGCTGACGGGATTGGTGCTGATACACGGAGAAAGCAACGTCTCGCCGATCGTGGATCGGTGTAGGTCGTGCTGCAGAGCCCGTCACCGGCAATACTGGGGTCCGATGCTCAATTCCTCGGATGGCGCATCGCTTGGGGTGGGAGCCAGGCTGTTTGGCGCTAGGCTCGTTTGAGAAGGCGGTGTTTGCACGGACCGTCGGATGTTGCTCGGGTCCGGAATCAAGCCGGTTAGAGAAATCCCAGGCCGATGGTAGTGAGTACCGCTTCCGTGTCCCGGGAACTCCACTGGGAGATGTTCAGGCAAAATGCTGAGTACTAGGCGGATCAAATTCCGATACTTATGGAGCAATCATCTGATGATATATTATATCATAAAATTACTTTCGATTAAAGATTATTAAAAGGAATTGAATGGGTAATGATTGTCTCCGATGAGATTATAAGCTAAACATCTTTAGGGGATATTTCCATTTGCCTGACCGAATCAAGACCAGAAAGGCATCTGCGATGCGGAACACCTACGATCTTGATAGTCTCCCACATCCAGGAGCCTCATCTGCCAAGGATGTCGCGTATTCAAGATACATGGAGCTGGCCCGTTCGGTTGAGCCGTCCTCGGCAGAACATGTTGCTGCCCGCTCCATGAAGACGCTTCTCATTGAGCCGAATGCTCTGTTG
The DNA here is from genome assembly GCF_036314085.1 of Microvirga sp. CF3016. Lineage (NCBI taxonomy): Bacteria > Pseudomonadati > Pseudomonadota > Alphaproteobacteria > Hyphomicrobiales > Methylobacteriaceae > Microvirga > Microvirga sp. CF3016. The sequence continues at coordinate 27,861 of NZ_JAYGGM010000006.1, read as the reverse complement.
AGAGAAGGTCTGCGTAGAATTCTCGCCGAGACAGAATATTCGCCCTCCGCGGCAGCATCGAGCCTTGATGAAATAGGTTCGCTGACGGGCTTCGATAACAGCACGATCGTTCTGATCATCGACGCTAGCCGAGACCATGACGAAACCTGCCGTCAGGCCAGGGCACTGAAGGAAAGCAATCCCAGCGCGAAGGTCGTGATGCTGATCGAGCAGTATGACCTCCAGCAAGTGGTCGCGGCCTTCCAGGCTGGTGCGGATGCCTACCTCAAAAAGTCGATCTCGCACGAGGTACTCGTGAAGTCGCTCGACCTCGTGATGCTGGGAGAGGCGATCTTCCCCGGCGCGATCCTCGATCTGCTGCGGGAGCGGGAGGCTCAGGCCCGTCATGAGAATGAGGCCCCGGCTGCCGACGATCCTCATGAGATGTGCGCTCCAGCGAAAGGTCTCTCCGTTCGCGAGACGGTTATTCTGCGCTGCCTGATGGACGGCGACTCGAACAAGATTATCGCCCGAAAATTCGACATCACGGAAGCGACCGTGAAGGTTCACGTCAAAGCGATCCTGCGCAAGATCCAGGCAAAGAATCGGACCCAGGCCGCAATCTGGGCTGCAAGTCATCTTCCTGGGACCCGGGGCACCTCGGCGAGCTGAGCCTCCCCCTTGGCGCCTTTTCAATGGGAGCCGGTGGCTCCCATTGGCCAGTCTAGATTATCCCCGTGACATTCTGGACCGGTTAAGCCGAACGTTGGACCAGCGAAGCAGTGTGCGACTGGTCTTCCAGGATCATCGCGGCTCCCTTTTCGGCGATCATCAAGGTTGGCGAGTTCGTATTCCCGCTCGTGATGGTCGGCATGACGGAGGCGTCGACGACGCGCAGGCCCTCGATCCCGCGGACGCGCAAGCGCTCGTCCGTGACTGCCATCGGATCGCTATCGAGCCCCATCTTGGCAGTCCCGACCGGATGGAAGATCGTGGTGCCGATATCCCGCGCACCATTCAGAAGCTCTTCATCCGTCGTCAGTTCAGCTCCCGGCTTGTACTCCTCGGGGCGATATTTCTGAAGGGCAGGCATCGACACGATGCGCCGAACCAGGCGCAGCGCATCCACAGCGACCCTCTGGTCCTCCGAAGTTGAAAGATAGTTGGGACGTATAGCGGGCGCGTCGCCCGGGCTGCCGCTGCGGATCTTGACGCTTCCCCGGCTGGTCGGCCGCAGGTTACACACGCTCGCTGTGAAGGCCGGGAAGGGGTGCGGGTCGTCCCCAAACTTGTCCAGCGACAGGGGCTGGATGTGGAACTGGAGGTTCGGCGTCGCATATTCCGATGATGAGCGCGTGAAGGCTCCCAGCTGCGACGGTGCCATCGTGAGCGGCCCTTTTCGGAAGAGAGCATATTCGAGCGCCATCTGCCCCCTCTTGAAAAGGGACCGGTAGTCTTCGTTGAGCGTTCGCACCCCTTGTACCTTGTAGATCGGGCGCAGCTGCAGGTGATCCTGCAGGTTCTCGCCGACGCCGGGCAGGTGGTGGACCACGTCGATCCCGTGCTGCTGGAGGAACACGCCGTCGCCTATTCCGGACAGTTGCAGGAGTTGCGGGGAGGCAATGGCGCCTGCTGAGAGCACGACCTCCTTCCGCGCCAGAAGACGCCTCAGGGTGCCGTTCTGGAGGACCTCGACCCCGATCGCGCGCTGTCCCTCGAATAGGAGGCGCGTGGCATGAGCATTCGTTTCAACCTTCAGATTGGGACGGGACAGGGCCGGCTTGAGGAAGCCGCGCGCCGCGGACCAGCGCCTCCCGCTCTTCTGGTTGACATGGAAATAGGAGATGCCCTCGTTGCTGCCTGTGTTGAAGTCGCTAACCCGCGGAATCCCGGCTTCGACGGCCGCCTCGATGAACGTGTCGAGCAGGTCCCAGCGCATGCGGGGTGCCTCGACGCGCCACTCGCCGCCGGCGCCATGGTGCTCTCCTGCTCCGAGATAATGGTCCAGATGCTGACGGAAGATCGGCCTCACATCGTCCCATCCCCAGCCTGTCAGACCCATCTGGCGCCAGTTGTCGTAATCCTCGCGCTGCCCGCGCATGTAGATCATGGCGTTGATAGCCGAGCAGCCGCCCAGGACCTTGCCGCGGGGATAGTTCAGGACACGGCCGTTCAGACCAGGCTCCGCTTCGGTCTTGAACATCCAGTCGGCACGAGGATTGCCGATGGCGAAAAGATAGCCGACTGGGATGTGGAACCAGATCCAGTTGTCCTTGCCGCCGGCTTCGAGAATGCAGACGGAGTTCCGGGGATCCTTGGACAAGCGGTTCGCCAGAACACAGCCCGCGGAACCTGCGCCGACAATCACGTAATCGAAGGTATCACTGCCTGACATGGTACGGCTCAATGGCATGAGCCGGCGTTCAACCGCATGAACGCCGGCAGAGTTTGCGACGCTCGTGTCTCAGGAGGCGCTTTTCGACTTGCGCCTCATCAGCTCCAGGATCTCTCCCACGATGCCTCGGCGGAACAGCAGCACGCAGATCACGAAGATGATGCCGATCAGCACCGTCACGGGGAAGTCGGACGCAGCCAAGTAATTCTGCAGGGCAATCACCAGGCCGGCGCCGACGATGGGACCGACCAGTGTGCCGATGCCGCCGAGAAGGGTCATGAGGATGACCTCGCCGGACATTTGCCACTGCACGTCGGTGAGGGTTGCAAACTGGAAGACGATGGCCTTCGTGCCGCCGGCGAGTCCTGCTAGCGCGGCCGACATGACGAAGGCGCCGAGCTTGTAGCGATCGACCCGGTAGCCCAGCGAGACGGCGCGCCGCTCGTTCTCGCGGATCGCCTTGAGGATGTTGCCGAAGGGCGAATTGACGATGCGCCAGATAGCGAAGAAGCCGAACAGGAAGATTGCCAGGGTGACGTAGTACATGGTCAAGGGCTGGTTCAGGTCGATGAAGCCGAGCAGATGGCCGCGCGGCACGCCCTGGATCCCGTCTTCGCCGTGGGTGAAAGGAACCTGCAGGCAGATGAAGGCGAACATCTGCGACAGAGCCAAGGTGATCATGGCGAAATAGATGCCCTGGCGGCGGATGGCCACGAACCCGATGATGAGGCCCATGACGGCGGCTCCGACGACACCCAGCAGAATGGCTGTCAGGGGCTCCCATCCCCACACCTTGGCCGCATGGGCGGTGAAATAAGCGGCCCCGCCGAAGAAGGCCGCATGGCCGAAGGAGAGAAGGCCCACGTAGCCGATGAGCAGGTTGAAGGCGCAGGCGAAGAGCGCGAAGCAGAGCACGCTCATCAGCATGACGGGATAGAAGAAGAAGGGAGCCGCCAGCAGGGCCGCAACGGAGATCGCCCCAAGCACCATGGACGACGTGCGCAGCTTGGGCTCTTCCGCAAGATATTGGGTTCCGACAGCCATGATATCATTCCTCCCGCCCGAAGAGACCTGCCGGCCTGACGAGCAGAACGATGGCCATGATCACGAAGATAACGATACTCGAGGCCTCCGGGTAGAAAACCTTTGTGAGCCCCTCGAGAACGCCGAGAACGTAGCCGGTCACGATGGCGCCCAGGATGGAGCCCATGCCGCCGACCACAACCACGGCGAAGACGATGATGATGAGGTTCGAACCCATCAGGGGGCTCACCTGATAGATCGGCGCCGCCAGGACGCCCGCCAGCCCAGCCAGCGCTGCGCCGAGGCCGTAGGTGAGGGTCAGAAGCAGGGGCACGTTCACGCCGAAGGCTTGGACGAGCGTGGCATTTTCCGTAGCTGCCCGCAGATAGGCGCCGAGCCGCGTCTTCTCGATGAGAAGCCACGTGCCGATGCAGACGACCAGGGAGGCAATCACCACCCAGCCGCGATAAATCGGCATGAACATGAAGCCTAGATTGAGAGCCCCGGTCAGTTGCGGCGGTGCGGCATAGGGCTGGCCGGCTGCGCCGAACCAGTAGCGGAAGGCGCCCTCAAGAATGAGCGCGAGGCCGAAGGTCAGGAGTAGGCCGTAGAGCGGATCGACGCCGTAGAGACGGCTTAGCATCGTCTTCTCGATCACCACCGCAATGGCGCCGACGATCAGAGGAGCCAGGAGGAGAGCCGGCCAGTACCCGATCCCGAGCCAGTTCAGGAGCAGGTAGGCGGCGAAGGCGCCGAGCATGTATTGCGCGCCGTGGGCGAAGTTGATGACCCGCAGCAGGCCGAAGATCACGGCAAGGCCAAGGCTCAGCATGGCATAGAAGGAGCCGTTGATCAGGCCGATGAGGATCTGGCCGTAAAGGGCGGGGGCGGGAATGCCGAAAATCGTACTCATGATGCTCTACACCCCAAGAACTTCGTGAAGTTCGTCCATGCGCGCGTCGAGCTCATGCCCGGGGAACGAGTTCACCATACGCCCATCCTCCATGAGGTAGAAGCGATCGGCCACTTTCTTCGCGAAGCGGAAGTTCTGTTCCACGAGCAGGATGGTCATGCCGCGCTTCTTCAGGGCAACCAGCACATCGCCGATGCGCTGGACGATCACAGGAGCCAGGCCCTCTGTCGGCTCGTCCAGAAGGATGATCCTCGCGCCGGTGCGCAGCACGCGGGCGATGGCGAGCATCTGCTGCTCGCCGCCCGAGAGCTTGGTGCCCTGGCTGGAGCGGCGCTCCTGGAGATTGGGGAAGAGGGTGTAGATCTCCTCCACGCTCATGCCGCCTTCCGAAACGGTCGGCGGCAGCATCAGGTTCTCGGAGACGTTGAGGCTCGCGAAGATGCCGCGCTCCTCGGGCACGTAGCCGAGGCCGGACTGCGCGACCTTGTGAAGCGGTAGCCCCAGGAGGTCCTTGCCGCGCAGGCGGATGACCCCTTCGCGCCGGCGCAGGATTCCCATGATGGCGCGCAGAGTGGTTGTCTTGCCCGCGCCGTTGCGGCCGAGCAGGGTGACGGTTTCGCCCTCGCGGATGTCGAGATCGACACCATGGAGAACATGGCTCTCGCCATACCAGGCATTGAGCCCGCGAACTTCGAGAAGAGGAGCGCTACTCATGCTCGGTTCCCATATAGGCTTCACGCACGCGAGGATCCTGGCTGACTGTGTCGTAGGACCCGTCGGAGAGAATCTCGCCGCGTGCCAGGACGGTGACGCGATCGCAGAGATCGGCGACGACGTTCAGGTTGTGCTCGACCATCAGGACCGTGCGGTTCTTGGCGATGCGCCGGATCAGATCGGAAATGCGGCCGATATCCTCATGGCCCATGCCGGCCATGGGCTCGTCGAGCAGCAGCATGGCGGGATCGAGAGCCAAAGTGGTCGCAATCTCGAGCGCGCGCTTGCGACCGTAGGACAATTCGACGGCCGGCAGATGCGCATAGGCCCTGAGGCCAACAGCATCGATGAGCTCCATGGCGTGATCGTTGAGGCTCGAAAGAGCTGCAGCAGGGCGCCAGAACTGCGTAGCGAGCCCGGACGGACGCTGCAGCGCCACGCGCACATTGTCGAGCACGGTCAGATGCGGAAACACCGCCGAAATCTGGAAGGAGCGAACGAGCCCGAGGCGGGCGACCTCGGCAGGTTTCAGGCCCGTAATGTCCGAACCCCTGAAGGCGATCTGCCCGCGGGTTGGGGTGAGAAACTTCGTGAGCAGGTTGAAGACCGTTGTCTTCCCGGCGCCGTTGGGGCCGATCAGGGCATGGATGGTCCCCTCATTGACCGACAGCGTCACGTCCTTCACGGCGACGAAGCCGCGAAACTCCATGGTGAGCCCGGTGGCACTCAGGATAGGTTGCGTACTGACCATATGAACCGGCCGACACTCTCGTGGTAAGGAGGCAACGGCTGGCTCGGGCACGAAGCCCGATACCAGCCGCTGTCGGAGGACGAAGAGGTGGGGCAGCCTTGGCGCCTCACCTCAGCCAAGAATTACTGCGTGAGCTGGCAGCCGCTGTCGGCAAGCTTCATGTAGGCCTGGTCGCCCGGAACCTTGGCGAGCTGCTTGTACATGTCCCACTCGCCCTTGCTCTCTTCCGGCTTCTTCACCTGGAAGAGATACATGTCGTAGACCATGCGGCCGTTGGGCAGCACCTTGCCGTTCTTGGCGAAGACGTCCTCGACCGGCATCTCGTGCAGGAGCTTGGCGACCGGCTCGGTCGCATCCGTGCCGGCCTTCTGGATCGCCTTGAGGTACTGCGTCACGGCGGAGTAGGTGCCGACATGGATCATGTTCGGCATGCGGCCGGTCTTCTCCTGGAACTTCTTGGCGAAGGCGCGGTTCTCGTCGCTCTGATCCCAGTACCAGCCTTCCGTCAGGGTCAGGCCCTGCGCTGCTTTCAGGCCAAGGCCCTTTACCTCGGCAAGGGTGAAGAGCAGAGCGGCAAGGCGCGTGCCGCCCTGGGTGATGCCGAATTCGGCCGCCTGCTTGATGGCGTTGGCGGTATCGAGACCGGCATTGGCCATGCCGACCACGTTGGCGCCGGAGCTCTGCGCCTGCAGCAGGAAGGACGAGTAATCGGTGGCCGCCAGCGGATGGCGGACCGCGCCGGCAACCTGACCGCCCTTCGACTTCACGAACTTCGAGGTCTGATCCTCAAGAGAATAGCCGAAGGCGTAATCGGCGGTGAGGAAGAACCACTTGTTGCCGCCGTTCTCCACCAACGCGCCGCCGGTGCCGACGGCGAGAGCGTGTGTGTCATAGGCCCAGTGGAAGCCGTAGGGCGTGCACTGCTTGCCGGTGAGATCGGTCGTCGCCGCACCGGTCGTCATCGTGATCTTCTTCTTATCCTTGGACAGGCCTTGGACGGCGAGCGCCACCGACGAGGTAGTCAGCTCCATGATGGAATCGACCTTTTCCGTGTCGTACCACTGACGGGCGATGCTCGCTGCCACGTCAGGTTTGTTCTGGTGATCAGCGCTCACGATTTCGACCGGCACGCCGAGAACTTTGCCGCCGAAATCCTGCACGGCCATGCGGGCCGCCTCGACGGAGGACTTGCCGCCGAAATCCGCGTAGACGCCGGACTGATCGTTCAGGATGCCGATCTTGACCACGCCATCGGAGGCCTGCTGCGCGGAGGCCGACTGCGCCACGACGGTGCAGCTGAGGGCAAACAGAAGCTTACTGAGAACTCGCATCGATTTTCCTTCCCTTCATTCCGAGGCCGGTTGATCCGGCCATTGTTCGAGCCGCAGCGCGAGGGCGCGCTCGGCGATGGTCAGAAAGGTACAGCGACTTATGCCTTGTGCAATGCGAGAAGAGGTCATCCTTAAGTCGCAGGTCTCTTTAAGCTTCAAGTTTCTGCCTCATTTTCAGGCATGGGCGCCACCGACCTGTCGAAAAGCTTGACCGCTTCGTCGGCAACCCTGCTCCGCATCTCGGGCGGTTCACAGAGGCGGAGGCGGCGCTTATATCTCCCTCAGCTTTCCTTTCGATTGGAGACCCGAGATGACTGTTCATTCGCGTCCTGTTGCTCGTCGTGCTGTGGATCTGAAGGATCCGTCGTTGCTGGTGTCTCGGGCCTACGTGGCGGGCGAGTGGATCGAGGCGCCGGACGGGAAGACCATCCCGGTGACCGACCCGTTCGACGGGGCTCTGATCCTCGAAGTGCCGGATCTCGGCCCTGAGGCGGCCCGCCGGGCCATCGATACGGCCCATGAGGTGCAAAAGGACTGGGCGAAGCGCACCGCCAAGGAGCGCAGCGCCATCCTGAGGAAGTGGTACGACCTGATCATCGCCAATGCCGACGATCTGGCGCTCATCCTCACCACCGAGCAGGGCAAGCCCCTGGCCGAGGCCAAGGGCGAGGTGATCTCGAACGCCGCCTATATCGAGTGGTTCGCCGAGGAGGCCAAACGCATCGATGGCGACGTCATTCCCAGCGCTCACCCGAGCCAGCGAATCGTGGTGCTCAAGCAGCCGGTGGGGGTGTGCGCCGCCATCACCCCCTGGAACTTTCCCAACGGCATGATCACCCGGAAAGTGGGCCCGGCGCTCGCCGCCGGCTGCACCATGGTGCTCAAGCCCGCCGCCCAGACCCCGCTCTCGGCCCTGGCGCTGGCCGTTCTGGCCGAGCGGGCCGGCATCCCGAAGGGCGCGTTCTCGGTGATCACCGGCGAGGCCAAGCCGATCGGCGAGGAGTTCTGTCATAACCCGAAGGTGGCCAAGATCACGTTTACTGGCTCGACCGGTGTGGGCCGCTGGCTGATGAAGGAGGCCGCGGACGGCATCAAGCGGCTGTCGCTGGAGCTGGGCGGCAATGCTCCGTTCATCGTCTTTGACGATGCCGATCTGGACGCGGCCGTGGAGGGTGCGCTGGCGTCGAAGTTCCGCAATGCGGGCCAGACCTGCGTGTGCGCCAACCGGATCTATGTGCAGGAGGGCGTAGCGGGGGCCTTTGCCGAGAAGCTTGCGGCCAAGGCGAAGAGCCTCAAGCTCGGGCGGGGCACGGAGCCTGGCGTCGCCATGGGACCGCTGATCGACGAGCGAGCGGTGGCCAAGATGGAGGAGCACGTGGCCGATGTGCTGGAGAAGGGTGGGAAGCTGCTGGTAGGCGGCAAGCGCTCTGATCTGGGCAGCACCTTCTTCGAGCCCACCGTGATGACGGGCGTCACGCAGGCGATGAAGGTAACGAAGGAGGAGACGTTTGCCCCTCTGGCGCCGATCATCGCCTTCAAGGACGAGGCGGACGTGATCGCCATGGCCAACGACTCGGAGTTCGGTCTGGCATCGTACTTTTATGCCCGGGACATGGCGCGCGTCTGGCGGGTGGCGGAGGCACTCGAGAGTGGCATGGTGGGGGTGAACACGCCCGCGCTGGCCAACGAGATGGCGCCGTTCGGCGGCGTGAAGCAGTCGGGCCTGGGGCGGGAAGGCTCCAAGTACGGAATCGAGGGCTTCCTCGAAATCAAATACATCAACATCGCAGGATTGTGAGAACGAAAGGGCCTGGCATTGCCGGGCCCTTTCGTTGATGGGAATTCGTGGCTTCTGCTCCAGCCTAGGCGCTCCTCGCCTTGAGCAGCAAATCGGCCAGTTCCACGAAGCCTTCTCCCGAATGGCCCTCCGCCACATAGGCCGGCGTGCTGGCCAGGCGGTGCGCAAAGGCCTGGATATTCGCCACGCCGACGCTCAAGGGGAAGGCTGCGAACATGGGCTCGTCGTTCGGCGAGTCGCCCGCATAGATCGCGGCCGTTTTCGCCTCCTCCCACTCCATGTCGAACACATCGGCCAGGAGGGTCTTGGCCATGCTCAGCTTGTTGTACTCGCCGAACCATCCGTTCACATGAATGGAGCTGACCTTAGCCTGTGCGCCGGCACGCTCGAAGATGGAGACGATCCGGTCCACCTCCGTTTCGGGTAAGGCGGGGACGTCCTCGCAGAAGTCGATGGCGAGATCCGCCATGCGATAGGCCTGATCGCTGGCGAGCGCCGCGCCAGGGATGCTGGTGAGCACTTCCTGCTCGATGGCATCGAGCTTGGCGCGGTTTCGCTCCAGGTCATCGGGGCTCGCCCAGAAGCGCTGCTGCATCTTCTTGCGGTCGCGATCGTAACGGAAATAAAAGGCGCCGTTTTCTCCCACCACCGCATCCACGGGCCACATGCGGGCGATGTGATCGCACCATCCTGCCGGTCGACCGGTCACGGGAATGACGAGAAAGCCTGCACGATGGAGCCGTTCAAGCGCGCCGTAGGCCGCAGCCGTGAGCATCCCTTCCGTGGTGAGGGTGTCGTCGATGTCGGTCAGCACCATCCGGACAGAGCGCGCCGTCTCCAAGGGCATCTGGGACAGGGGCTTCATGCCGCGATTCTCGAAAGGAGGCGTGGAAGCGGGGCGCTGTGACATCGGCAAGGGCATCCTCGGGTGGGTCGAACAATCATGAGACGGCTAACGGCCGGTCTTTAAGCATGATCCTGTAGCGTGTTCCAAGGCCTTTGATAGGAGACAACGTCGCCCTGTGCGCAAACTGCAGCCGCAGGCTTCACGCGGGGGATTTCTGACGTAAAGTGACGCCATGCCGAACGATGCCGAAATTCTCTATGCCCTCTTCGATGCCGCCCTCAAGGCGGCGCTTCCTGATGGCCAGTTCGACGGCCGCCTGCCGCACAAGCCGAGAGGACGAACGATCGTCCTCGGCGCCGGCAAGGCCTCGGCCCGCATGGCGGCGGCCTTCGAGGAGGCCTGGGACCGCGTGGGAGGAACATGCGAAGGGCTCGTGGTCACGCGCTATGAACACGCCGTTCCGACGCGGGCCATCGAGATCGTCGAGGCGGCTCATCCGGTTCCCGACGAGGCCGGGTTTCAGGCCGCCGGACGGATCCTGGCTCTCGCACGGGAAGCGGGGCCGGACGATCTCGTCGTCTGCCTCATGTCCGGGGGCGCCTCGTCGCTCCTGTCGCTCCCGGCCGAAGGGGTGACGCTGGCCGATAAGCAGGACCTCAACCGGGCGCTTTTGAAGTCGGGCGCGCCTATCGGGGAGATGAACCTGGTGCGCAAGTCGCTCTCCGCCATCAAGGGCGGGCGGCTGGCGGCGGCTGTCGGCGAGGCGCCCCTTGTCACCTACCTGATCTCCGATGTTCCTGGTGACGATCCAGGCAGCATCGGATCGGGCCCGACGATTCCTGAGCGGGTCGATCCGGACGTCGCGCTCGCCATCCTGCGCAAGTACGGCATCGCCGTGCCCGCCCATGTCCTGCAGACCATCCGATCCAATGCCGTCACGCAGCCTGTCGCCGGTGGCACGGTCCATATGTTGTCGACGCCCAAGATGGCGCTCGATGCCGCTGCGGCCAAAGCCCGTGAATTGGGGTTGACGCCACTCGTGCTCGGCGACGCGCTCGAAGGAGAGGCGCGGGAGGTCGGGCGCGTCATGGCCGGAATCGCCCGCTCTGCCCTGATGCATGGCGAGCCGGCTAGGGCGCCCTGCGTTCTGCTCTCCGGCGGCGAGACGACCGTGACGGTCCGCGGCCGGGGACGGGGCGGCCGCAATGCGGAATTCCTGCTGTCGCTGGCCTTGGCCTTGAAGGATGAAGACAGGATCTCGGCGATCTCCTGCGATACCGACGGGATCGACGGATCCGAGGACAATGCAGGCGCTTGGTTCGACGGCAGCCTATTCGAGAGTGCCCGCGCGCGAGGAATCGATCTGGCCTCTCACCTGGACGGGAACGATGCCTATACGGCCTTCGCGGAGCTCGGCAGGCTTGTCGTGACAGGTCCGACCTTGACGAACGTCAACGACTTCCGATGCATCCTCATCCGTCCTTGAGCGAAGCGGAAGGCCGTCTCAGATGGAATAGCTAATCCCAGTCGCGTTCGTTTGCGGCACTATTATTGTCACCTTGGTTCCGCGGCCCTCCTGACTTTCGATCTCCAAGTCTCCGCCGTGAAGCTTGAGGATGTACCAGGCGAGGCTCAGGCCTAAGCCGGTGCCGAGATATTTCTTCGCATTCTGGCCGCGGAAAAAGGGCTGCATGATGAAGGGCAGATCCCGCTCCGTGATGCCGATCCCTTGATCCTTGACGACAATGCGGATCATGCCGCCCCTCTTGCCGGTCGTGATTTTGATCGGCTTGTCAGGCTGCGAATATTTCATGGCGTTCGACAGGACGATGACGAGGGCTTGCTCCAGCAGGATGGGGTCGCCGATTACGATCTCCGGCAATCCGCGGATTTGGATCTGAAACGGACGGGTCGGCTGCTGCCCGCCTTGCTCCCGACAGACCCGGCGAATAAGCTCCTCCGGGTTGAACTCGCTTGGATTAAGCACGATCCCGCCAGCGGTAGCCCGGGTATAGGACAGGATCGTGTCGATCAGTTCGTCAAGGCGCAGGCTGGCGCGCCAGATCTTCTCGGCCTTCGATTGGATGTCCGTGGTTCCCAGCCGATCGGCCCGCCGGATGAGGCCCTGAGCCAAGGCGTTGATGGCCGAGAGGGGCGTTCTCAATTGATGGGCCAGAAGAGCGACCCGGTCCAGGGATTGAGCCGGGCTTCTCAACGCGGTGCGACTGTCTGCACGGCGCGAGGCTCTGGAGGTTTGACGGGGAGGACGTCGGGTGGCTGCGGACACGGACACGACACCTATTAACTTTATAACATAATATCATGGACCGTTCCCGAATTAGTGCGCTTGACGCCGTTGTCCATACCCTCCTTTTCAACGAAAGAGTTAGGGCCTTCTTTCAATATATTTCAAATATATCTTGTTTAGCTGACATTAATTATCATAATTAATTCTCATTACATATGTAATGCCATAATACTTGTGTCAGAAATTCAAGAAGTAGTCTGGTGTTTAATAAGACGAATAATATCTCGCAATGGCCAAGTTCATGACTGCCGACTGCCAGTTTTGCCGAAATGTCCTGTCTATTTGAAACGAAATGTCGGGAGAAGCGTTTCCATATCGGAAGATCTATTTCAGGAGAGATGCTATGAATAACGATCGCGCTGAAGGCAGCATGAAGAACATGAAGGGCCGCCTCAAGGAAGGTCTCGGCAAGGCTCTCGGCGATTCGAAGCTGGAAGCCGAAGGCAAGATGGATAAGACCGAGGGCAAGATCCAGAACACGGTCGGCGGAATGAAGGATTCGCTCCGCAAGAGCACCTGATCTCGCTGCAAGCTCTTTCAAAATAAAGCCCGGCTTCCTGGCCGGGCTTCTTATGCGGATTTGCCTGCCTTCCGGATCAGGAACGTGGTCCGGGAGGCTTCCTGCCTTTGCTCCTCCAGAACATCGCCGGTTTCGCGGATCATATTGGGGACGTCGATGCCCGCCAGCGGATCCGTGCAGATGACGTGCAGTCTTTCGCCTGGTGCCATGGAAAGCAGGGCTTTTCGCGTGCGCAGGACCGGCAGCGGGCACTTCAAGCCGGAGAGGTCAAGCTCGTTCATCGCACCGTCTCCCGCTTGGCCAGAATCGTTGCCTGCGCCCAATCGTCCGGTGTGTTGATGTTGAAGAACGGATCGACCGGCTCGATGGGCCAGGTGGCTTTGGCAAATCCATGACGTTCCGCGCAGTCTCCGACGCTGCGCATGGTCTCGTCGAGGAGCATGCGACGCAGGTCGTACCGCAACGATACGGGCCAGAGCCCGACAGCGAAGTGAACCTGTGAGCCCGACGATGCGCAGGCGAGCGCTCGTCCGGACGCTTGGCGCGCTTCGTGCAGGTGCCGCACCAGATCCAGCGGGATGAACGGTGTATCGCCCGGGACGCTGACCACCCACTCGATGTGAGGGTGATGGGCGGCGCTCCATTCCAGAGCCGTGAGGATGCCCGCCAGCGGTCCCAGATGCCCGGCAATCGCATCCGGCACGACAGGAAAGTGCATCGTCTCGGAGCGAGGAAGCTCGCCATTCGCGTTGAGGATCACGCCTTCGCATTGCGGGACAAGGCGCTGCGCCACATGCGCGAGGAGCGTGAGCCCCTCGACGGTGAGGAGCACCTTGTTGCCGCCGCCCATGCGCCGCGAAAGGCCGCCCGCGAGAATGACGCCGAGGGTGAGAGGCTCTGTCATTCCGGTCGAGCTCACTCGATCACGATCCGCGGAGCGGGCTTGGCTGCCCCGCCGCCCGTGAGGGACGTCCAAACTTGCTGCGCCATGTCCTTATAGATTCTGGCGTGCGATCCGTCCGGATCGGCGACCACGACAGGCCGTCCAGCATCCGACAATTCGCGGATCGTCATGTTGAGAGGGACCTCGCCGAGGAAGGCAACGTCCAGGCGCTTGGCCTCTTCACGCGCTCCGCCGTGGCCGAAGATGTGGGAGCTCTGGCCGCAATGCGGGCAGATGAAGGTGGCCATGTTCTCGACGATGCCGAGGATCGGGATCTCGACCCGCTTGAACATGGAGACGCCGCGCCGCGCGTCGATCAGCGCGAGGTCCTGCGGCGTCGACACGATCACGGCGCCGGCGAGCGGCGTGGCCTGTGCCATGGTGAGCTGCGCATCCCCGGTGCCGGGCGGCATGTCGACCACGAGCACGTCGAGATCGCCCCAGGCGACCTCCCGCAGCATCTGGGTGATGGCCGACATCACCATCGGCCCCCTCCAGATCATGGCCGCTTCCTCCTCGACCAGGAAGCCGATGGACATGACCTTGAGACCGTAGGCTTCCATCGGCTCGAGAACACGGTTCTCGAGCAGGCGTGGCTTGCCGTGAATGCCGAGGAGTTTCGGCATGGACGGACCATAGATATCCGCGTCGAGCAGGCCGACCTTCAGCCCGAGCGCCTTCAGCCCGAGCGCCAGGTTGCAGGCAGTCGTGGACTTGCCGACGCCGCCCTTTCCGGAGGCCACGGCGATCACATGCTGGACACCGGGAATCCGCTGGTTCTTGGGCTGGGCTGCGGCCCGCGGGCGCTGGGGTGCGGCTCCCGGACCGGCGGGCCGGTCGGCGGTCAGGCTGGCAAACACCCCCTTCACGGCCGGCAGGCCCTGCACCGCCGTGACGGCGGCCTGGCGTACCTGCTCCATGCTGGTGGCCTCGGACGGTTCGATGGTGATGGAGAACATGACCCGACCCGCATCGTCCACCACCACATCCGACAGCCGTCCTGAGGCAACGAGATTGGTTCCACCGGCATCGACCGTCACGGTCGACAGAGCCTGCAGCACATGCTCACGGGTAATGGCCACGATGTCGTCTCCTGATGGCTCCGGGGTTTCTGCCCCTCATGTATAGGGCCAGGGCCTGCACGTTAAGACCGTCTGTGGGGATAGGAGCTGTATCCCGAACCAAACTTCACCTTATCCGTTGTTCACCCGATCCCTCGGGAGCCGGTTTGACCGGCCGCGTCACCGCCTTCGCTGATCATTCCCGAGCGCCTGCTACACAACATCAAGGAGACGACGATGCACCAACACGGCCATAACGATCCGAATGCCGGGAAGCTCTACGAGCTGATCAAGGACGTGAAGATCGCCATGATGACCACCGTCGACACGGACGGGACCCTGCACAGCAGGCCCATGCACAGCCAGGAGGCGGACGAGCATGGGGATCTCTGGTTCTTCACCCAGATCCAATCGCCCAAGACGACGGAAATCTCCCGCGACAACGAGGTCAACCTCGCATATGCGGATCCGAGCAGCCAGACCTATGTCTCGGTGACCGGAAGGGCCGAGATCGTGCGCGACAAGGCGAAGATCGAGGAGAAATGGTCGGAGCCCCTGCGGGCGTGGTTCCCGAAAGGTGTGGACGATCCGCAGATCGCTCTGATCCGCGTTCATCCGGCGAAAGGCGAGTACTGGGACAGCCCATCCTCGACCCTGGTGCATCTCTATGGCTATGCGAAGGCCGCCATCACCGGCCAGCCGCCCCATCCCGGCGATCAGGCGAAGGTCAATCTATCCTGAACATTTTCTACTGCACTGCGAAATATTTGGGGCCGCATGCGGCCCCTTTTCTTTGGTTTGATTGTGCCTACCTTTACGGAACAAGCTTGGGTATGTTTCAGCAATAACAACAGTTCGGAGAACATCCGTTCGCAATCCATAAGAACAATCCATCGGGGGCAGTCTTAGGGAGGAAACAATGAAGTTCGTCCTGCTTGCCGCAGTTTCGATTGTTGCTTTCGCGTCCTCAAGTTTCGCCCAGCCGGCAACCCAGACTCCGACCGGCAATCTGGAAAAGCTCTCGTCGTTCCAAAGCACCGGAACCGCCGAGCCGCGTCCGATCCCGCAGGAGGGGCGCCGTGCCGACGCGATCCGGAAGAACCTTGAGAAGATTCAGCTCCCGGCGGGGTTCAAGATCGATCTCTACGCAATCGTCCCCGATGCACGCCATATGGCCGTCGGTCCCAATGCAGGCGTGGTCTTTGTCGGAACCCGCAAGAGCAATGTCTATGCCGTTACGGACCGCGACAAGGATCGGATTGCCGACGAGGTGAAGCAGTTCGCGCCATCGGTGTCGTTCAAGATCCCGAACGGTGTCTGCTTCTCGCGCGACGGCGTTCTCTACGTGGTGGAGCAGAACCGGGTGTTGCAGTTTCCGGCCGCCGAGTTCTTCTACGAGGGGCCTGATGTCGCGGCGTTCGTCGTGGCCAAACAGGGCGACCTCATTCCGCCGACGGAGGAGAGCTACAACCACACGGCTCGCGTCTGCCGGATCGGACCGGACAACAAGCTCTATATCGCCCTCGGCCAGCCCTTCAACGTGCCGCCGAAGGACAAGCTCGACCTCTATAAGCGGACCGGCATCGCCGGAATCATCCGCATGGATCAGGACGGCAAGAACCGGGAGGTTTACGCAACCGGCATCCGCAATTCCGTCGGCATCGATTTCAATCCGGCCGACAAGGCGCTCTGGTTCACGGACAATCAGGTGGACGGCATGGGAGACGACCAGCCTCCCGGAGAGATCAACCGCATCGCCAATATGGGACAGAATTTCGGCTTCCCCTATTACGGCGGCGGCACCGTCCGGACGGTGGAGTACAAGGACGATCCGGTTCCGACCGGCGTCGTCGCTCCGCAGGCTGAAATGGATCCCCACGCGGCCGATCTCGGCCTGATGTTCTATACCGGCAAGATGTTCCCCCAGACCTATCAGGGCGGCATCTTCTCGGCCCAGCACGGCTCCTGGAACCGCACGAAGCCCATCGGTGCCCGCATCATGTTCACGCCGATCAAGCAGGACGGCACGGCGGACAAGCCGCAAGTCTTTGCCGAGGGCTGGCTGACGGAGAACGGCGAATATCTCGGACGTCCGGTGGACGTCGCCATGCTGCCCGACGGCTCCTTGCTGGTCTCGGACGATACGGCCGGTGCGATCTACCGCATCTCCTACGAGGGCCGGTAGGCATCTCCTGACGGGCGCGCCGCGCGGCGCGCCCATTCCCATCTGGAAAGTCGGTTATGAAGATACTTCAGTTCGTCGCCTTGGCGGGATTGGTCATGGGCGGTCTTGCCTCCGACCCAGCGGATGCCGGAGATGCCAGGGCAGGGCGACAGAAGCTCACCACATGTCAGGGCTGCCACGGTCTCGACGGCCTCTCGAAGAATCCCGAGGCGCCCAATCTGGCGGGCCAGGTCGAATCGTACCTTGTCAAAAGCCTGACGGAATATCGCTCAGGCGAGCGCAAGAACGAGTCCATGAATATAGTTGCGAAGGATCTGTCGGACGAAGATATCGCCGATGTGGCAGCCTATTACGCATCGATCCAGGTCGATGTCCTGCCGCCCTGACAGATCGCTGAAAGTCGTGTAGCCGGCACTCTTTCATCCCGGGCGCCCCTTCGCTATTGTCTCGCCTCCCTTGAGTGGCATGGAGCAGGCGATGGTGGACATCGCGACCCGGGTCTACAACCATACCTGGAAGATCGACCCGATCGTCCGGTCCGTCCTGGATACGGACTTCTACAAGCTTCTGATGGCGCAGACGATCTTTCGCCGCCATCGGGACGTGCAGGTCACGTTCGGCATCCATAATCGTACCACCCGCATCCGGCTGGCCGACATCATCGATCCCGGTGAGTTGCGCGAGCAGCTTGACCACGTGCGCAGCTTGCGCCTGACGCGGGGCGAATCCACGTGGCTGCGCGGCAATACCTTCTACGGCAAGCGGCAGATGTTCTCGCCCGAGTTCATGGACTGGCTCGAGACCTTCCGCTTTCCGGAATACCTGCTGGAGAAGGAAGACGGCCAATACGTGCTGACTTTCCACGGTCCCTGGATCGAGACCACCATGTGGGAGATCCCGGCGCTCGCCATCCTCAACGAGCTGCGCTCGCGCGGGGTGCTCAAGGGCATGGCGAAGTTCGAACTCCAGGTGCTCTATGCCCGCGCCATGACGCGCGTCTGGGAGAAGATCCAGCGGCTCAAGCAGCTTCCCGATCTGTCCATTTCCGATTTCGGGACGCGGCGTCGTCACGGTTTCCTGTGGCAGGATTGGTGCGTGCAGGCGATGATCGAAGGCTTGGGGCCGTCCTTCCTCGGCACGTCCAACTGCCTCATCGCCATGCGCCGTGAGGTGGAGGCCGTAGGCACGAACGCCCATGAACTGCCCATGGTCTATGCGGCCTTGACCGACGGCGACGACGAGCTGGGGAAATCGCCATACCGGGTGCTCGCCGATTGGCAGCAGGATTACGAGGGCAACCTGCGCGTCATCCTGCCCGATACCTACGGCACCACGAACTTCCTGCAGAACGCGCCCGACTGGGTGGCGTCATGGACGGGCATTCGCGTGGATTCCAAAGATCCGATCGAGGGCGGCGAGGAAGCCATCGCGTGGTGGAACCAGCGGGGGCAGAACCCGAAGGAGAAGCTCGCGATCTTTTCCGACGGGCTCGATGTGGACGTGATCGAGCGCATCCACCGGCATTTCCGCGGCCGCATGCGCATCGGCTACGGTTGGGGCACGCTGCTCACCAACGATTTCCGCGGCCTTGCTCCCGAGGCGGCGCTCGATCCCATCTCCATCGTGTGCAAGGTCATCTCGGCCAATAGCCGGCCGACGGTGAAGCTCTCCGACAATCCGACCAAAGCCATGGGGCCGAAGGCGGAAGTCGAGCGCTACAAGCGAATCTTTCGCGTAGGGCAGCAAACGGCCCAGCCTGTTCTGGTGTGACGGACATGATGATCGATCTCAATTGTGACATGGGCGAAGGATACGGTCCCTGGCCGATGGGAGACGACGAGGCGATGCTCGATATCGTCTCCTCCGCCAACATCGCCTGCGGCTATCATGCGGGCGATCCATCGATCATGTTCCGCACGGCGGAGATCGCCAAGCGCAAGGGCGTCGCGATTGGGGCGCATCCGGGCTTCAACGACCTGCACGGCTTCGGTCGCCGCATGATCCGCGGTGACAGCCCGGCTGAGATCGAGCGCATGGTGGCCTATCAGATCGGCGCCATGCAGGCGGTAGCGGCCCTTGCCGGGCACAAGGTCACCTACGTGAAGGCGCACGGCGCGCTCAACAACATGGCGAACGAGGACATGGATCTCGCCCTCGCCATCGCCCGTGCCGTTAAGGGCGTCGACGGGAGCCTCATCAATGTCTGCATGCCCGGATTGCTGATGGAAAAAGCGTCCGAGCAGATCGGCGTGAAGGTGGCCCGCGAGATTTTTGCCGACCGCACCTACGAGGACGACGGCACGCTGACGAGCCGCAAGAAGCCGGGCTCCGTCCTGCACGACGCGGAATTCGCAGCCGAGCGCATTCTCCGCGCTGTCCAGGACAGGGCGATAACAACGGTGTCCGGCAAGCGGATCCCGGTCGAGATCGACACGATCTGCGTTCATGGCGACGAGCCGAGCGCCGTCGTGATGGCCCGGACGGTGCGGGCGAAGTTGGAGGCGAACGGCATCACGATTGCGCCGTTCTCATAGGCTGGCTTGAACCTCAGGCTCCTATTCTTCGCAGGACATGGATGTCCTTCGTCATCACCGGTCTTGTGCCGGTGATCCCGATGGGAAAGGTGCGGCGTTTCAGGCAATCGCCATGGCCGTCCCCGGATCAAGTCCGGGGACGGCCATGGCGCCTCTGGGAGAGAGCGCACGAGCTGTGCCGGAACGACAGCTAGAGACGTTTCAGTCCTTGAAAGCCTTGGCCAGGAAAGGCTGCAGAGCCGCCAGCGTTTCCTCCGGCGCTTCCTCGGCGAGGTAATGGCCGCAATCGACACCATGGCCTTCCACGTGGCCGGCCCAGTCACGCCATACGCCGAGAACGTCGTACCACCGCTCGAGCCCGTTCTTCAGGCCCCAGAGGGCCTGCACCGGACAGGCAATGCGCCGGCCCGCCTTCTGGTCTTCCTCGTCAAGGCGCATGTCGATGGTGGCACCGGCCCGGTAATCCTCGCACATGGCGTGGATCGTGGCCGGATCGGTGTAGCAGCGGCGGTATTCGGCAAGCGCTGCCTCATCGAAGAGGGAGCGCCCGCGCCGCAGGTAGAATACGTCCGGATCGGATGCGATCAGACGCTCAGGGATGGGATGCGGCTGGGCGAGGAAGAACCAGTGCCAGTAGCCCATGGCGAACGCCATGTCCGTACGCTGGAAGTGCTCGGCGGTGGGGATGATGTCGAGGACCGAGAGCGAGACGATGCGCTCGGGATGATCGAGCGCCATGCGATAGGCGCAGCGCCCGCCGCGGTCGTGTCCGACGACGGCGAAGCGCTCGAAGCCGAGGGCCTGCATCACCTCGACCTGGTCGCGCGCCATCGCCCGCTTGGAATAGGGCTCGTGGTCCGCTGTCGTGGCGGGTTTCGAACTGTCCCCGTAGCCGCGCAGATCGGCGCAGACGACCGTATATTTCTCGGCAAGCTTCGGAGCCACCTTGTGCCACATGACGTGAGTCTGCGGATGTCCGTGCAGGAGGAGGACAGGCGGTCCGCTTCCGCCGTGGCGGAGATTGATGACGGCGCCTGAAGTCTCGATCGTGGTGTGCGTGAAGGTCTCGAACATCCTGCCGTTGTATCGGAGATGCTCCGCATCGTCACCAGGAGCGGCGCTCCCCGTTGTCGATGTGGATGATGCCGTTCCGATAGACCTTGAGGCCTCCGACCTGGGGATGGGCACGCAGAAAGGCCATGACGCCCCGTGCGCGGGCTCGCACGCGGAAATCCACGGCGCGGCAGGACAGGTGCAGGGACTGACGGGCGCCGCCGGCGCGCCAGTTGCGCCCCCTGGTGCGATGGGTGGACTCGATGCTGACGGGCCCGAACTTCTCGGCTACGGACGCGACCACCTCACGCAGATCGCCCGGGATGCACTTGGTCGGGGCGCTCTCGCGCAGGGTGATCGTCCCGTGAGAGACCAGTGAGGCGAATCCGGAAAGCGCTCTCGCGTTCGGCAGGCTTCCGGTCACGTCGGGTTCGTCGATCTGATCGCTGGTCGGCAGGCTGGCATATTGTGCGGGAGGAATGATCCCGCTGTCGCCATCACCGGCTCTGAGCGCCGCCGGCGAAAGTGCCAACAGAAACGCACCGCCTATGAGGGTCATTCTGGACGCGTGGCGAGCGCGGCAAACGATGCTCATCGGGTTCTCCCGTTCTGAGCCCCCACACAGTTGCTGCCGCCGAACTCGTCGTCCCGACGGCCTTCGCTGCTTGTGCGCCAGTCACTGACGGTTGAGGTCGCAGCGTTAGGCACGACTACCTAAGGTTAAGCTTACCTGCGGCAAGAACATCCAGGCCCGTGTGATGATTCGGATGCTGTCCGTGGCCGGCAAAGCTTTGTCCTGCAAGGATTCCTAGGGAGAAGAAATTTTGGGTGAGTTATGAGATAACAGGTCTGCGATCTTGCAGAAATCCGCCGGAATGCACACATCTCTTGGCGTTGTGCCAATCACGGGATTGGCCGCTCGGAGATGGGAATGAACACTGCTCGTAGCGCCGTTTTCGACGCTATCAAGACCGCCGGTCCGACCAGGGCCGATGCGATCGCGCGCGTCACGCTCGTCGCAAAGCTTTTGGACAGCGCCGTGCTGATTCCCGGCCTGAACCGGCGCGTCGGCTTCGATGCCGTGCTCGGTCTCGTGCCTGGCGTCGGCGATGTGATCTCGGCGGCTCTCGCCAGCTACATCGTCTGGGAGGCGCGCCAGCTCGGACTGCCGCGCTGGAAGATCGCGCGCATGATCGGCAACGTCGCGGTCGATACGGCCATCGGCGCGATCCCCCTGGCGGGCGATGTGTTCGACGTCTTCTTCAAGGCAAACCAGCGCAATCTGCGGATCATTCACGAACATCTGGGCACGCCCAGGCGCGGACCCCTCGAGATCGACGGCACGGCCGTGCGGGTGGAGGAGCGTTGATGAAACGCTTCTTGTGGATCCTGGCCTGGATCGCCGTTGCGGTGTGGTCGCTCTTCGCCTGGGGCGCCTACGGACTTCTCGACTTCTTCGGCGGCGTGGCGGCACGCAATGCTGACATCGTCACCGGTCATCCCGAGACGGTCGAGTGGCTGTCCTGGGCGCTGACGACCCTGCGCGGCCTGGGGCTTGGCGCCATCGTGGCGGTCTGGGGTCTGGTCTCGCTGCTGATCCTGGCTGTCCCGGCGGTGCTCGGTCTCTTCCTCGGCGGATCACGCCGTGAGCCGTATGTCGAAGATTGGCGCGGGCCGCGGATCGATCCCGGTACGCCATACCCACCCGCGCCAGGACAGCCTCCGATCCGGCGGATCGACAAGCGATAATGACAAAAGGGCGAAGCGGATACCGCTTCGCCCTTCGTGTTGGTAGGGTCTCTCCACGTCACGGCTGGCCATGACGACGGAAGGGTTTATCTCGAGCCGACGCTCAGCGATGACTCGAGATGAACTGCTTGAAGCGCTCGGACTTCGGAGCGCCGAACACCTCGGCCGGCGCGCCTTCCTCTTCCACCACGCCCTTGTGCAGGAACACGACCCGGTTCGACACGTCGCGGGCAAATCCCATCTCGTGCGTCACCACCAGCATGGTGCGGCCTTCCTCGGCGAGCGAGCGCATGACGCGCAGGACCTCGCCGACGAGTTCCGGATCGAGCGCGGAGGTCGGCTCGTCGAAGAGCATCACCTTGGGATGCATGGCGAGCGCCCGGGCGATCGCTGCGCGCTGCTGCTGGCCGCCGGAGAGGTGAGAGGGGTACTGATTGCGCTTGTCGACGATGCCGACCTTCTTCAGCAGTTCTTCGGCCTCGGCGATGCACTCGGCCTTCGGGCGCTTCAGCACGTGCACGGGCGCTTCGATGACATTCTCCAGGATCGTCATGTGGGACCAGAGATTGAAGCTCTGGAACACCATGGCAACGCGCGAGCGGATGCGGTCCACCTGACGCTGGTCGGCCGGCTCCATGCCCTTGCGGCCCTTCCTCAAGCCGATCGTCTCGCCGCCGATGCGGATCTCCCCGGAATCCGGCACCTCCAGCATGTTGATGCAGCGGAGCATGGTCGACTTGCCGGAGCCCGACGCGCCCAGGATCGAGATGACGTCGCCTTCCTTCGCGCTGAGCGACACGCCTTTGAGAACCTCGAGCGACCCGAAGCTCTTGCGGAGGTTGTCGACGGAGACGGCGGCAGCAGCCTCGGAGAACGCAGGTTGGGTCGACAAGGATGCAACTCCGTTAGACATGGGCGGCCTCCAGGCGCGGCTCGATGGCCGGGGGGCGGCGCAGATGGGGCGAGAGCCACCATTCGATGGCCATGATGATGCGCGTGATGATGAAGTTGAGGATCAGGTAGATCAGGCCTGCCACGATGAACACCTCCACCGCGCGGAAGGTCTGCGAGATGAGCTTCGCGGCAAGGCCGGTCACCTCCATCATGGTGATGATGGAGGCGAGCGAGGTGGCCTTCACCATGAGGATGACCTCGCTGCCGTAGGCCGGCAGAGCCTGGCGGACCGCGATAGGGAAGACGATGCGGCGGAAGAGCAGGAAGCCCGACATGCCGCAGGCCCGCGCCGCCTCGACCTGGTTGTGAGGCACCGATTGCAGGCCGCCGCGCATGATCTCGCTGGCATAGGCCGCGGTGTTGAGGGTCAACGCCAGCACCGCGCACCAATAGGGTTCGCGGAAGAACGTCCAAAGGCCCCATTCCTGCAGGGTCGGACGGAACTGTCCGAGGCCGTAATAGATCAGGAAGATCTGCACGAGCAGCGGCGTCCCGCGGAACACGAAGACATAGGCTTGAGCCGGCCAGTCGAGCAGCTTGATCCTGGACATCCGCATGAGCGCCAAGAGCATGGCCAGGACGGCACCGAGCGCAACGGACATGAAGGCCAGGTTCAGCGTGAGCGGTACGCCTCCCATCAGGGTCAGGAAGGCATCCCGCATGAAAGCGAAGTCCATCAGGAAGCCCTCCGCATGCCACGCATCGAGTGGGACTCCGCGCGTTGGAACAGATAGGTCGAAACCCAGGTGATGAGCAGGTAGAGAACCGCCGCCGTGAGGTAGAAGTCGAACGGGCGGCGCGTGGAGCCGGCAGCGATGTGCGACTGGCGCAGCAGCTCCACGAGGCCCGTGACGGAAATCAGGGCAGATTCCTTCAGCACCAGCTGCCACGTGTTGCCGAGGCCCGGAATGGCGTAGCGCAGGACCTGCGGGGCGATGATGCGGCGGAACATCAGCCAGCGGTGCATGCCTACCGAGCGGGCAGCCTCGATCTCGCCGCGGCTCACCACCTGATAGGCTCCGCGGAACACCTCCGCCTGATAGGCTCCGGACACGATGCCGATCGCCATGGCGCCGGTGGCGAAGGCAGGCACGCCGATGAAGCCCTCGGCCCCGAACAGGCTGCCGATGGCGCCGAGCGCTGCGCTGCCGCCGAAATAGAAGAGATAGATCACAAGAAGATCGGGGATGCCGCGCAGGACGGTGGTGTAGCCGTCCGCCAGGCTGCGGATGACGAGATTGCCTCCGATCTTCCCCCAGGCCACCAGGGTTCCGACGACGGAGCCGGCGAGGAAGCCGCAGATGGCGACGGCGATGGTCATCCCCGTCGCGGTGAGAAGAGCCCATCCCCATCCGTTGGGGCCGAACCCGACGAGCTCGAAATAGCTCAGCTGCTGCACGCGTCTCAACTTTCCTGAATACGTCTCCCCACACCGAAGCAGAGGGTGAGACAGGATCTGTCACGTCCGGTCTTGGACCGGATCAGGTCCCGGGCCGTGTAGCAGGACCCGGGACCTTGTTTCCAGCATGCTGTTGTCAGACCTGCGGGGTCGCGTCGATCTTGAACCACTTCTCGGACAGCTTCTTGATCGTGCCGTCCTGGATCGCGGCCTGGATCGCCTGGTCGAACGCCTTCTTCAGGTCCGTGTCGTCCTTGCGCATGCCCACGGCGACGCCGCGGCCCAGCAGGCCGCCGCGCATGCCGGTGCCGGCAATGACCATATCCTTGAACTCGGGCTTGTCCTGCGTGGCTTTCAGAGCCCCGTGGCCGGCGAAGATCGCGTCGACGCGGCCGGCGGTCAGATCGAGGTCATGCTGCTCCGTGGTCTTGTACTCGCGGATCTGGACCGTGTCCTTGAGGTAGGTCTCCACGAACTGCGAGTTCACGGTCGAGGTCTGGACTCCGATGGTCTTGCCCTTCAGGAGCGGCTTCCATGCTTCGATGGCCTTCTTCGCGCCTTCGGGATCCTTTTCGAAGCTCACCGTGGTGCCGGTCCCCGCCAGCTTGGCCAGCGGCGAATCCTTCATGACCCCGAAGCCGTGCGGGGTGGCGGCATAGGGGAGCGAGAAGTTGATCGTCTCCAGGCGCTTGTCGGTGATGTTCATGCCGGCCATGATGGCGTCGTACTTCTTGGCCTGGAGCGCCGGGATGATGCCGTCCCAGTCCTGGGCCACGATCTCGCACTTCACCTTCATGCGCGCGCACAGCTCGTTGGCGAGGTCGATCTCGAAGCCCTCGAGCTTGCCGCCGGCGCCCGTGAAGTTCCACGGCGCATAGGCGCCCTCCGTGGCGATCTTGACCGTCTTCTCCTGCGCCGCGGCGCCGCCAATGGCGAGGGCGGAGGCCAGCAGGCCGAGGCCCAATGTCTTAATGAGTTTCATCGTCATCCCTCTGGTCAGCTTCGACTGATCCTGTTGTCAGTTGAAGGCTTTGGCGCCTCCACCTGCGTCCAGAAGCTAACATTCAAAAGCCAAGCCGGCGCAAGTCCTAAACATGCTGAATAAAGCGCCCAAGCTGGCGATTTCGGTCGCAGTCGAGCCGGATCAATACAAAAAAGGCGCGGCCGAAGCCGCGCCTTGGAATCCCAGGCGAAAAGATCAGGAGCGCGGGGTGGTGTCGATCTTGAACCACTTCATGGACAGCTTCTGGACCGTGCCGTCCTTGATGGCGCCCTGAATGGCTTCGTCGAAGGCCTTCTTCAGCTCGGTCTCACCCTTGCGCAGGCCAACGCCGACGCCAGCACCCAGCAGGCCGCCGGTGATCGACGGGCCGGCCAGGGTGTAATCCTTGCTGAACTCGGGCTTCTCAAGGGTGCCGATGATGGCAGTCGCATCCGCCAACACCGCGTCGATACGGCCGGCAGCGAGATCGAGGTCGTGCTGCTCCGTGGTCTTGTACTCGCGGATCTCGGCCGTGCCTTTCAGGTACTTGTCGGCGAAGGCGGAGTGGATGGTCGAGGTCTGCACGCCGACGGTCTTGCCCTTCAGGAGCGGCTTGTAGGCTTCGATCGCCTTCTCGGCGGCAGCCTGCTGGCTGGTGAGGTTAAAGGCCTCGTTCTTGCCGGGCATGCTGGCGAGCGGCGAATTCTTTGCCACCAGGAAGCCGTTCGGGGAGTTGGCGTAAGGGCCGGCGAAGTCGATGGTTTTCTTGCGCTCGTCCGTGATGCTCATGCCGGCCATGACGGCGTCGTACTTCTTGGCCGTGAGCGCCGGGATGATGCCGTCCCAGTCCTGGGCTACGATCTCGCACTTCACCTTCATGCGGTTGCACAGGTCATTGGCCAGATCGATCTCGAAGCCCTCGAGCTTGCCGCCCGCACCCGTGAAGTTCCACGGCGCGTAGGCGCCTTCCGTGGCGATCTTTACCGTCTTCTGCTGCGCGGCCGCCCCGCCGACCGCAAGAGCGGAACCGAGAAGAGCCAAGCCGACGGTCTTAACGAATTTCATAGTCGTTCCCTTGTTTGTGGGCCCCGGCTTTCCGCCGGAGCCTGACTTACCCGCGCCCCTTCCAGGCCGCGCCGTGACGCAGTAACGGCCAAACTTGACAAAAAGGCAAGGGGAGGCCCGGCTGCCTTACACAACCCGCAATTTGATCTCGCCGAGCCCCTCGACAGCGCCCACCATGGTCTGACCTTGCGTAACGGCACCCACGCCGTCCGGGGTTCCGGAGAAGATCACGTCGCCTGGGGCGAGCTCGAAATAGGAGGAGAGATAGGCGATCTGCTCGGCGACGGACCAGATCATGTCGGACAGATCGGCCTTCTGCTTGACTGCTCCGTCGACCGACAGGGAGATAGATCCGCCCGCCGGATGCCCAACCTGCGAGACGGGGTGGATCGGACCGACCGGACCCGAATGGTCGGCGGCCTTGCCGAGCTCCCAGGGCCGGCGAAGCTGCTTGGCCTCGTCCTGGAGGTCGCGGCGGGTCATGTCGAGGCCGACCGCATAGCCGAAGACGTGGTCGAGGGCCTGCTCGACCGGGATGTCGCGACCGCCCTTGGCCAGGGCGACCACCATCTCGATTTCGAAATGGTAATTCCCGGTTTTCGGCGGATAGGCATGATCGGCCGTTTCACCCTCCATCACGGGCTGGAGAGCGTCCGCCGGTTTCATGAAGAAGAACGGCGGCTCGCGGGTCGGATCGCCGCCCATCTCCCGCGCATGGGCTGCATAATTTCTGCCGACGCAATAGACCCGGCGGACCGGGAACAGGTCGGCGCTGCCGGCAACGGGAAGGGCGGGAAGCGAAGGCGCGGGAATGACGTAGGCCATGAAAGCTCGCGAAAAGATCGGAGGTGGACGCTCAGGCCCGGGACAGGACCTGCTGGGCTCTTCCTACACCTTCGAATGGGCATCACAAGACGCCCGGCGCGGGATTCCCGTAGCCCTTTGGGCGAACATGAAAACGGCGGGTCCGGTGGACCCGCCGTGAAGGCTGTTCGACCTGACGCCGCTTAGCGGCGGCGGGCCGTGCCGCCCGGAAGGCGCTGGGCATCGGTAAGGTGATGCTCGATATGCGGCACCACGGAGGCTGCGAACTGGCGCAAGCCCGGATCGTTGCCGGCCTGAGCATAGCCGGAATGCAGGGCGAGGGCTTCCTGGTGGCCCATGCGCTGGGCCTGTCCATAAAGGCGGTCGAACTGCGGGCCCGAGGTCGAGGCGAGCTGGTTCAGCATGGCGGTCTTCTCAGGTGAGAGCGGCACGCCGAGACGGATCGGTGTGACGGAGCCCGTCGCCTGGACGTCGGCCGCGCCGCCGGCCGCTGCGCCCGTGGTCGCGCCGACGCCGGCACCCACTGCCGCGC